>JAWLFI010000162.1:0-5575 GCA_041685645.1 Saprospiraceae bacterium
GATGATTGCGATGTGAAATCAGATAATTCAAGCGGATCGAATAATGTAAAGCCCCCCAATGCACTTTTTAGGAAAAAATGCTTAAAGAAAACATTACCTGACGGTCTGTGGTGGGTTGGGTGTTGATCCATTGGATACGTCGGATTCGGCCAATCCCCATTCAAGCGATATAAGCCCAAAACAACCCATGGCTAAAGGGTGAATTCACGGTTGAAATAGCCTATCGCCGCATCCACTTAATAATTTCCTTGAAGCCTGCTTTTTTGCCGTACATCAAAATCCCCACTCTGTAGATTTTTGCTGAGAACAGGACAATGCCATATGTAGCAATAAACAACAACAGAATAGATACACCCACTTGCCATAAAGGGGGATCGTAGGCCAGACGACAGGGCATGACGATGGGTGAGAAAAGGGGAAACATAGAACTCCATACCGCCAGGGGACTATTGGGGGACTGTGCGGCAACAATGCCAATATACAAGGCTAAGACCACGGGGATGGTAACGATAATCGACAGACTGTTACTCTCTCCCAGATCATCTCCCATCATAGCACCCATCGCTCCAAATAAGGAGGAATACAAGAGATATCCGCCCACGTAATACAAGAGGAAGGAAATACCGATCAGCCACCAGTTATAACCCAATAATTCGCGGATGACATTTTCGATGACCTCTGTATCCATGGCTCCGGATTGCGCCATTTGTTCGGCAGCCGGATTCGCTCCTCCGGTCAGAGAAATACCAAAAATAAGACTGATCGCCAAAATGAGAATGGGAATCAATATCATCCAACTCACAATTTGAGTAACGCCGACAGCACCCACGCCGATCAATTTTCCCATCATTAATTGAAAAGGGCGGACAGTGGAGATCATGATTTCTACGATACGGCTCACCTTCTCTTCCATGACTGAACGCATAATCATCATTCCATTGATGAAGACCATAAAATATATCAAAAAGGCAATGATCAGACCGATAGCGGAGGCAACATATGGCGCAATGCTACTCCCTTCTTTCAGAGGCTCTTCCTGGTCAAAGGTCAAATTCGTAGAAGAGGCGATGGAAACATCTGTCTCGAGCTGATCCAATAATTTAGTGTCGATGCCAAAAGATTTGATTTTCCACTCTCTGATACGCGTGTTGAGATAGGAGGAGATTTGAGCATCTACATCAATATTGAGTCTTTCAGTGGCATAGTACTGCACCTTCAACTTTTCTATACCAACCGAATCGGGTTCGGGGAGAATGAGGATTCCATCGTAGTTCTCTTTTTCTCGAAGTTGAAAAAGCTCTGCTTTCTCTTTGTCGGAGAATACTCCGGTCATGGTAGTATTCGGTTCGAAGGTTTCATTCAGTAACTGGCTCGGATCCGAGATGAGAAAGGTTTTGCTCTCATTGGAGGAATAGCTTAATATCCAGCCCAACACAAAAAATAAAAGGGCTAATAATATCGGAGCGCCTAAAGTAATGAGAATGAATTGAGGTTTTTTGACTCGGCTCCAATACTCTCTCGAGATGATGATACTGATTTTGCTCATGAGATTTGGGGATTAACTTCTCCTGTAATTTGGATAAATATATCGTTGAGACTAGGCAAACTCTTTTCGAAGTGGCGAATATCTGTGTTGTTTTTAAGCAGGTGCTCGAGTAGAGCGGAAGTGCTCGAATCGGAGGGGATGCGAATCTCCCACAACCCCTTTTTGTTTTGTTGAAGAACCTCCACGCCTTCTGGCACCCTCTGGTTTGGATCTTCTCCAATATCGATTAAATACTCTCCATTCCAATGGCGCATTTTTATATCCCCAATGGGTCCTTCAATGATTTTTTTACCGTGATTTACAATAACGATCTCATCGCATAATTCTTCTACCTGTTCCATGCGATGTGTAGAGAGGATAATCCCGCATCCCTTTTCGCTCAAACGAACGATTTCTTCTCGAATCAATTTGGAATTGACCGGATCTAAGCCCGAAAAGGGTTCGTCCAGAATCATGAGACTGGGATCATGCATAACAGTGGCGATAAATTGCACTTTTTGCTGCATGCCTTTGGAGAGTTCATCAATTTTCTTTCCCCACCAATCTTCAATATTGAAGCGCTCAATCCATTCCATGACTTTTGCCTTGCCCTCCTTCTTATTCCAACCCCTGAGCCGAATGAGATACAACAAGTGATCTCCCACGGACATTTTTTTATACAGTCCCCGCTCTTCCGGCAAATATCCAATGTTGTGAGATAATCGCCCATCCACAGCCTGACCATCTAGATATATCGATCCGCTGTCGGGAAGTGTTATTCCTGTTATCATTCGGATGGACGACGTCTTACCTGCACCGTTGGGACCCAACAGGCCAAAGAGGACGCCCTTTTTAACTTGAAAACTGAGGTGGTCAACAGCGAGATGCCCCTCGTATTGTTTAGTGACTTCCCGGAGTTCGAGAACTAAATTTGACATAGAGTTGGTTTATCAAGTCATTGTTATATTCATAAGGGTAGAGATTCTCATGGAAATTATTTTTCACGCACAAAATAACTCTATTCATAAATATATTCCCAAAGAGCTTTATTATTTTAGGTCTGTCTTTATCCTCCCGTTTCTTTCCTCAATTGCTCGATTTGATTGTTCCACAAATCTTTTTGCTCCTGAACTTCGTCTTCATCAGCAAAATCCGTTATTTCTAAAATGGTCTCCCCGGTCACATCAGATTTGTACATGCGATATTCGAAGTACTCATCCTCGTCTTCAGCATCCAACCAGCGAAACCGAAGACGCTCTTCTTCAATATCATCGATGAGTTCTGCCTCTTCTTCAAAGCCCTGCCAATTAAAGGTATATACATCGTCTTTAATGTCCACCCCATCGCAAAACCATCGGATGAGGGTAGAGGGGGTAGTCAAAAACTGGTAAAGAATGGCGGGAGAAGCTCTGAAAATGTATTCTAGATCAAACGAAACTCGTTTCATAATGCTATGATTTTTTATGTTGCCTTGGCAATAAAGCGTAAATTTGCAATTTTTCAAAAAGAAATGAACTTTTTTTCCAAAATTTGAATTGGAAGAAGAGTATTAGGTTAAATCCGTTGGATATAACCCATAATATTTATACCAACTTTAATTGTTGAACAAAACCAATAAGATTGCATGAGGCAGCTCAAGATTACGAAGTCGATAACGAATAGAGAAAGCCAATCTCTTGAAAAATATTTACAGGAAATAGGGAAAGTGGATTTACTCACGCCCGAAGAAGAGGTGGAATTAGCAAAGAGAATTAAGAAAGGAGATGAAATAGCTCTTGAAAAATTGACAAAGGCCAACCTTCGATTTGTCGTTTCTGTGGCAAAACAATATCAGAATCAGGGACTTTCCCTGAGTGATCTGATCAATGAAGGAAACTTAGGTTTGATCAAAGCAGCTCAGCGATTTGATGAAACGCGGGGATTTAAGTTTATTTCCTATGCCGTTTGGTGGATTCGTCAATCCATCCTTCAAGCCTTAGCGGAGCAGTCTCGAATCGTTCGTTTACCTTTGAACAAAGTGGGGTCTTTGAATAAAATCAACAGAGCCTTCTCTGAGTTAGAGCAAAATTACGAGAGAGAACCTTCTGCTGATGAATTGGCAGAACAATTGGAAATATCGGCTGAAGAAGTGGAAACCACTCTGGCTGTTGCCTCGCGGCACGTTTCCGTTGATGCTCCTTTTGTAGAGGGTGAAGATAATTCTCTTTTAGATGTATTGGAGAACGATAAAACACCTAATACAGATGAGGATCTGGATTATACGCAATCCCTGAGCAAGGAAATTAATCGTTCATTGAATTCTCTAACCGAACGTCAGTGCGATGTGATTAAGTTGTATTATGGCATTGGCCTGAAACATCCAATGTCCTTGGAGGATATTGGAGATAAATTTGGTCTTACTCGCGAGCGAGTCCGACAAATTAAGGACAAAGCGATCAATAAATTGCGTACGACAAATCGCAGTAAATTGCTCAAGAATTATTTGGGCGCAAAGTAGTTCTCAGCTACTGATATATTTCAAGAATGGCGAAAAGTGCACTTTTCGCCATTCTTGTTTATAACCTTATTTTTTGTTCTGTCATAGTAGTGTAAACAGGGTAGATTCCAAATATTATTTTATTTGTAGGTGCAAGTGTTCTTTGCAAAGAATATTTTGATTTGTTTTTGTCAATTTCAAGTGAATATTTGTAGGTGTTATAAAGGCTTCTGTTATATTTGGTGGGAATAAACTAAAAGCCCAAACGATAAACCAACTATTTAAACTCATTGGATTGTTCCTGATTCTTTCATTCCTGATTGCGGGTTCTCCCGTTCAAGCCTAGTTGCCCTATGGTTCGGAGGCGCCTGATTGACCTCAATGGGAATACTCATTCTCTATGCGACGAATTAGATGCTGGGCGGCAAGTATATCTCGTATTTTCGGCCACTTGGTGTGCACCGTGCTGGAATTATCACAACTCTGGGCATATGGAGTCGATTTATGAGGATTTTGGACCTGATGGCGCCAACGAAGCCAGAGTTTATTTCCTTGAATCGGATTATAATACAAATGAGTATTGTTTATACGGACCTTCTGGGTGTAATGGAACAACGCAAGGGAATTGGGTCGATGGTATTCCATTCTCTATTATCAATTTGACCTCGACCAATGGCCCTACTGTCGTGAGTGACTATAGCATAGCTTTTTTCCCAACAGTATATACGGTTTGTCCCGATAAAAGAGTTTTTGAAACGGGGCAAGCCTCTTCTCAGGTCCTGAAAACCTATATGACGAGCTGTGAAATGGAAACTACATTAGTAAGTTCCTATGATGAAATCTGTTATGAAGACGAAACCGGAGGCATAGATAATAGAACTCATCCCCGGACATGGCAATATCAGTTACTCCTGAAGTAATGGCTCCAATAGCCAAAATCTGAGCAATGGAGGTCAAGGGCTTTATATCGTAACGGCTGCGGATGCGCCCCTGAATGTTATTGAGGAGCAATTGAACCTGGATGTCCCATGTCATGGTGATGCCGAGGGAGCGATTGAATTATCTGCAGATGGCGGGACACCCGGCTATGATGCGCTGTGGAACGATGGAACTACGAAATTCGTAAGGACTAATCTGCCGGAAGGAAGCTATCAGGTAGAAGTTACCGATGCCAACGGATGTTCTGAGACCCAATCCTTTGATGTAACGGAGCCCCCTCTATTGACCCTGGACCTCACCCGAATTAATGAAAATTGCGATCAGGCTGATGGCGTGATTATTGCCTCTGCCGGAGGAGGTACGCCAAGCCTGCAATACGATCTGTGGATGCAGCGGGAACCTATACTTTGCTGCTTTCGAATTCATCGGCTTGCACTGACGAAGCCTCTGTTGAGGTTCAATTAGCTCCGGATCAGCCCGTCGCTGATGCAGGAGAAGCAGCTGAGCTAGATTGCGATCAGTCATCGGTTATTTTGGGAAGTGTGAACAGTATTCTGTGTGCAGGAGAAGCAACCGGATCCATAGACCTCACACTAACTGGTGGTTTCCCGCCCTATACTGTTGAATGGAACACG
>JAWLFI010000020.1:0-22616 GCA_041685645.1 Saprospiraceae bacterium
GGAGATAATCAGACGGTCATGCCTATACCTGTGAGTGAGACAGATCTAAATTCTTCTCTTCCACAGAATCCCGGCTACTAATAGCACCGGAAATATTTGAAAACGACAGCCGGCAGGAACTTTTCCTGCCGGTTTTTTTGTTACATAATTGAATATTTCAGAAAATGTCGTACATTTGCGACGCAAAACTAAACAACAGGATTATATGCTAATAATTGACGTCAAAGACGGAGAATCAATCGATAGAGCACTTAAGAAATACAAGCGCAAATTTGAGCGTTCAGGAGTGTTAAAAGAAGTGAGAAAGAGAAAGCACTTCACCAAGCCTTCTGTTGAGCGCAGAAAAGAATTGCTTAAAGCCGAATACCGATTGGAGAAATTTGGTGACCAATAATTGGTTCTTTGTGATTTCTTTCGTATCTTTTGTGAAAGTTAGTGCATGTCTTTTCAGGCTTTTCAAAACTTTCTCAAGTTCGAAAAAAGATATTCCGATCATACGCTGAAAGCTTATGCTTCAGACTTAAAAGAGTTTCAGCAATATATTTCAACTTACTACGACCTTACTTCATTCTGTGATGTAAGGTCTTTTCACCTTCGTTCCTTCCTGGTTCATTTGATGGAGTTGGGTTTAGCTCCAACTACGATCAACAGGAAAAAGTCTTCACTTTCTTCCTATTACTCCTTTTTACTGCGCAGAAATGAGGTTTCTGAAAACCCTGCCCAACTGGTCGCCACGGTGAAATCTTCCCGTAGACTCCCTTCCATTATTCCAGCCGCTGATCTGGAGCTGTTGTATCACAAGAAAATATTTGATAGTGATTTCTGGGGACATAGAAATCAAATGATATGTCTGATGATATATAATACGGGCATGAGAAGATCCGAATTGATTCATGCGACTGCCGACCAAGTTTATCCAGAAGGTATTACGGTAAGGGGAAAAGGGGAGAAGGAGAGATTTCTTCCTTTTTCAGAGAAATTTTTTATTTCCATGAGTCGATATATTCAAGAGCGGAAAAGCATATTGGATCAGATGGATGCATCCAGCACTTATCTTTTTTTCTCAAAGTCATACAAGAAACTCAACCCCAAATCGGTTTATAATGTAGTGAGTGAAACATTATCCAAAATATCAACGGTTAATTATAAGGGGCCACACATGCTGCGGCATGCGTTTGCGACTCATTTGCTGGATGAAGGAGCTGATATTTCCTCGGTGCAGACCTTATTGGGACATCGCGGCTTGGGCGCAACGCAAGTTTATACCCATGTTTCGATTGAGCGACTGAAAAACGCTCACAAACAAGCACATCCCAGAGACAAAAAGTAATTATTCACCAAATATGAACAAATATGAAAATATTAATTGAACCGGTTCACTTTACAGCTGACGATTCTTTGGTCGACTACCTCAAGGCCAAAGTGGAAAAATTAGATCAGTTTTATGAAAAAATAGTCGATGCTACGGTGATTCTTAAATTGGAGAATTCCGGTCAGGTAAAAGATAAAGTGGTTGAGGTTCTATTGAATGTCCCTGGTGATAGCATGTTTAGCAGTGATACGAATAAAACCTTCGAAGAAGGCATTGATAAGGTGACGGACACACTAAAGCGTCAGTTGATTAAAAGGAAGGAGAAGCTGAGAACGTATTAGTGAAAGGAATGAAAACTTGAATTACCTGATACCAATGGGTTTATCGTCCACGGAGTTTGTGACTTCAGTACCATTTGAAAACCACTTTGGATGATGTATTTAACCGCTGTCAAAGCATTGTTCATGGAGCGGGTAAAATATTTTACAAAAAAACGCCTTTAAGTTTTCATGTAAGCTGGAAAGTTGTATTTTTGCAATCGCTTTAAAAGAAAAGCGGTTGTATGAACTACGATTAGCCAGCATAGCTCAGTTGGTAGAGCAGCTGATTTGTAATCAGCTGGTCGGGGGTTCGAGTCCCTCTGCTGGCTCTATTCGTTTAACGTGCAGTAATGATTTTGGCGCGGGGGTGCGCCGGAGTTGGAGAGCCGGGGCAGACTGTAAATCTGTTGCTTTGAGCTGAGTAGGTTCGAATCCTACCACCCCCACATATTGAAAGCTTTGTAAGCGGGAGTAGCTCAGTTGGTAGAGCATCAGCCTTCCAAGCTGAGGGTCGCGGGTTCGAGTCTCGTCTCCCGCTCATTTTTCAATAGCAGAGCTGGTATCATAGTGCGCAAATAGGATTAGAGGAGAAGGCATTTGTGCAGCTTTAAATAGAGAGTGATAAGGGTCTTTTGACTCCTTTCGAACATAAAACATCCGAGAAAGCTCGGATTTACTGCCTGTCATCTCCATTGTGAGATGACTAACCTAAAATAATGTTAGTCTCTATTATCTGATCCTATTATTGTAAGCCGATGTAGCTCAGTGGTAGAGCACTTCCATGGTAAGGAAGGGGTCAAGGGTTCAAATCCCTTCATTGGCTCATAGAGCTGAACTTTCACTCTTTTTGCGAATTAATTAACTGAAAAAAACTTGTAACCGATGGCTAAGGAAACTTTTGAACGGTCAAAACCACACCTTAATGTAGGTACAATCGGTCACGTGGATCATGGTAAGACAACTCTAACCGCTGCAATTACTTCGGTATTGCATGGCGATGGATTTGCTAACAAGATGGACTACGATGCGATTGATGCGGCACCTGAGGAAAAAGAACGTGGTATCACTATTAATACTGCTCACGTTGAGTATGAAACGGCAAATAGACACTATGCGCACGTGGATTGCCCGGGTCACGCCGACTATGTGAAAAACATGGTGACGGGTGCAGCTCAAATGGATGGGGCGATTCTCGTAGTAGCTGCTACAGATGGTCCGATGCCGCAAACGCGCGAACACATCCTTTTAGCTCGCCAGGTAGGTGTGCCTCAAATCGTTGTCTTCTTGAACAAAGTTGACCTCGTGGACGATGAAGAAATGCTCGAACTTGTAGAAATGGAAGTTAGGGAATTGTTGGAGCAATACGAATTTGATGGAGATAATATCAAAATCATTGCCGGATCTGCTTTGAAAGCACTGGAAGGCGATCCGGATGCTGTTGCTAAAGTCAAGGAATTGATGGCAGCGGTTGACTCTGAAATCCCTCAACCTGAACGGCTTATTGATAAGCCTTTCTTGATGCCCGTAGAAGATGTGTTCTCTATCACAGGTAGAGGTACTGTTGCTACAGGTAGAATTGAAAGAGGTGTGATTAATGTTCAGGACTCTGTGGAACTCGTTGGAATGCAAGAAGAAGGCGCGAAGCCGTTGACTTCTACGATTACTGGAGTTGAGATGTTTAGAAAAATTTTGGATCGCGGTGAAGCAGGTGATAATGCAGGTCTTTTACTTCGAGGTGTCGATAAAAACGATATCAAAAGAGGTATGGTGATTTGTAAGCCCGGATCTGTTACTCCTCATTCGCATTTCAAATGTGAAGTGTATGTGTTGAGTAAAGAGGAAGGTGGACGACATACACCTTTCTTTAATGGATATCGACCGCAATTTTATTTCCGTACTACTGATGTTACCGGTGATGTAAGTCTTCCGGAAAATGTAGAAATGGTAATGCCTGGTGATAATGTCAGTCTGGAAGTAAAATTGATCAATAAAGTGGCTATGGAGAAAGGTCTTCGATTCGCTATTCGCGAAGGTGGACGTACTGTAGGCGCTGGTCAGGTTACTGAAATTTTAGACTAGCGTAAAAGCGGTCTGAATCGTTGAAAATCATTGAGAAGTTAAGCATCGATTCGGTGCTTAATTTTCTCATATTATAAGGAGTTTTTCCTTGGATTAGGAGAGTGGCTCAATTGGTAGAGCAGCGGTCTCCAAAACCGCAGGTTGCAGGTTCGAGCCCTGTCTCTCCTGCAAAAATTATTTAATTGTGGATCGGATATCACTTTACATTAGGGAAAGTTACAACGAATTAGTCAATAAAGTGACTTGGCCGACCTGGTCGGAATTGTTGTCGAGTACTCGTGTTGTACTTGTTGCCTCCGTTATAATTGCGCTCATTATCTTTTTGATGGACTTAGTGTCCAAACAGATATTGACGTTTATCTACGATCTTTCAAACTAAAGTTAAAAGATGTCTGAAGATAAAAGGTGGTACTCCTTGAGAGTTATCAGTGGGAAGGAACGGAAAATTAAAGAACGCATTGAGCTTGAGATACAAAGATCTGGTTGGTCCGATTATGTCACTCAAATTGTTGTGCCTTCAGAAAAGGTGTATAAAATCAGGGCCGGTAAAAAAGTGATTTTAGATCGCAATATTTTACCCGGATACATTTTGGTTGAGGCATACCCCTCCAAACTAACCGGTGAAATTATTCAATCGATTGCGAGTACGCCGAATGTTATTCATTTTTTGGGACGTGATAATCCGGTTCCGATGAGAGAAAGTGAGGCCAACCGAATGTTGGGTAAAGCCGATGCATCTCAAGAATTAAGTGAAGAACTCATTGAGCCATTCATAAAGGGAGAATCCGTTAAAATTATAGATGGTCCCTTTAAAGATTTTGTAGGTGATATTCAAGAAGTAAATGAAGAAAAGAAAAAGCTTACAGTTATCGTCAAAATATTTGGTCGGGGAACTGAAGTGGAATTGAACTTCATGCAAGTAGAAAAACAGTCATAATTCAAGTATAAATTATAAACCATGGCAAAAGAAGTAGAAGGCTATATAAAACTACAGGTTCGAGGTGGAGCTGCTAATCCAGCACCTCCTGTAGGTCCGGCCTTAGGGGCGAAAGGTGTTAATATAATGGAATTCTGTAAGCGATTTAATGCGGATACGCAGGATCGTCAGGGGCAATTATTGCCCGTGGAAATTACCGTTTTTAAGGACAAAAGCTTTCGCTTTTTGATAAAAACTCCTCCGGCTGCTGCTCAATTAATGGAAGCTGCTAAGTTGAAGGGAGGATCCGGCGAACCCAACCGCTTAAAAGTTGGTAAAGTGACCTGGGATCAGGTTCGTGAAATTGCAGAAAATAAAATGTCCGACCTCAATGCTTTTAAAGTTGAGTCTGGAATGAAAATGGTTGCGGGAACCGCTAGAAGCATGGGCTTGACGGTTTCTGGAAAACCACCTTGGGAACAAGAGAAATAATTAGGAATAACTTTTTAACGAGGGAGTTATCTTTAATGATAGCGAATGCACCTCAAAATTGGATACGATGACAAAAATTTCTAAAAAGCGTAAAGCAGCTAACGAAAAATTCGATAGTTCAACAGCTTACCCTTTGCAAGAGGCTATGGATTTGGTAAAGAAAGTTGATACAACCAGCTTTGATGCATCAGTTGATGTACATGTGAGACTGGGTGTTGACCCAAGAAAAGCTGATCAGGCAATTAGAGGTACTGTGAAGTTGCCTCATGGAACGGGTAAAACGAAAAGAGTGCTTGTATTTTGTACGCCGGATAAAGAGCAGGAAGCTTTAGATGCCGGTGCTGACTTTGCAGGTTTGGACGAGTACGTTGATAAAGTACAATCCGGTTGGATGGACTTTGATGTAGTTGTTGCAATGCCACAAGTTATGGCTCAGGTAGGACGCTTAGGTCGCGTGTTAGGTCCAAGAGGCTTAATGCCCAACCCGAAGTCCGGAACCGTGACTCCTGATGTAGCTTCAGCAGTTGATGATGTGAAAGGTGGGAAAATTGCATTCCGTGTAGATAAGTTTGGAATCATTCACTCTTCTATTGGAAGAACATCTTTCTCTCCGGACCAACTGAATGATAATGCCAAAGAATTGCTGGGAACACTGGCAAAGATGAAACCGGCTAGCTCGAAAGGAATTTACATGCGTTCAATTACTGTGGCGAGTACCATGAGCCCAGGTATTAAAGTTGATCCGAAATCCATTTAATCCTCTTTAAAAGTATAATCATATGACACGTCAGGAAAAAGCTTCCGCGATTGAGGAGCTAAAAAATAAATTTGAAACGACAGAATTCTTTTATCTCACAGACGCCTCTGCAATGACTGTTGCTGAAGTGACAGACCTACGGGGTCGCCTTTACGAAAAGGGTGTTGAGATGAAAGTAGTTAAAAATAAATTGGCCATTAAGGCGCTTGAAGAATTTGAGAGTGATAGAAATTTCGAAATTGTATATCCCTTCTTTAAGGGGCCTACAGCACTCTTGTTTTCGGACACGGCGAATGTGCCAGCTAAAGTTCTCAGGGCTTTTAGAGAAGATCACGATCGTCCCGTTTTGAAGGCGGCTTACATTCAAGCCGACTTGTATGAAGGTGACAGTCAGATCAAACCTCTAAGTGAATTGAAGTCCAAAGAGGACTTGTTAGGAGAAGTGATTGTATTATTGCAATCTCCTGCAAAAAATGTTATCAGTGCTCTATCTTCCGGAGGAAAGACCATCGCTGGTCTTGTTAAAGCCATCCAGGAGAAAAAAGAGGCTGAGGCATAATAAATTAGGCTTCCAAGCTTTTCGCGCCTCGATAAATATCTAGGTGAAATAAAATTTTCGAACATTAAAAACAGAACAAAATGGCAGAATTGAGTGCGATAGCAGAACAACTTGTTAACTTGACAGTTAAAGAGGTAAATGAGTTGGCTGATATATTAAAAGAAGAATACGGTATTGAACCTGCAGCTGCAGCGGTAGCTGTTGCTGGTGGCGCTGCTGGAGGCGGTGAAGCTGCTGCTGAAGAGAAAACAGAATTTGATGTTGTTCTCAACAGTGCAGGATCCGCTAAGTTAAAAGTAGTTAAAGAAGTGAAAAACCTTCTTGGATTGGGACTAAAGGATGCTAAGGAATTAGTTGATGGTGCTCCCGCTACATTGAAAGAAGCGCTTCCTAAAGACGAGGCAGAGTCTATCAAGGCTGCATTGGAAGAGGTCGGCGCTGAGGTTGAGTTAAAGTAATTCAACTTATGGCAAAGGTTGAATGCAACCTTTACTTGTAAATGACAAGGCTTAGCCTACTTAGGGAACTAAGTGGGCTAAGCCCTTCGTTGTATAACTTTATATTTGTTTATACAGTCTACGTCGGATCACTGATTTTTGAAAAATACGCTTAAAATCTTTTTAGATGGCATCTAACGGCACAACCACCTCCATAACTCCGGAACGAATTAATTTTGGGAAAATTAATATGGCTGCCGGAAGCCCTGACTTATTGGAAATTCAACTGAATTCTTTTCTCGAATTTTTCCAGTTGGATACTACCCCGGAAAATAGAATGAACGAAGGCCTGTATAAGGTGTTTCAGGAAAACTTTCCCATTACTGACGCGAGAAATATTTTTGTCCTTGAGTTTTTAGACTACTTTATAGATCCTCCCAGATATACAATTGAAGAGTGTATGCAGAGAGGACTTACTTATAGCGTACCCCTAAAAGCGAAACTGAGACTCTCCTGTAATGATGAAGAGCATATTGATTTTCAAACGATCGTTCAGGATGTTTTTTTAGGCAATATTCCAAACATTACTCCGAAGGGAACTTTCGTTATTAATGGTGCTGAGCGAGTGATTGTTTCTCAATTACACCGCTCTCCCGGCGTTTTCTTCAGTCAGTCTTTCCACCCCAATGGTTCCAAAATTTACTCTGCGAGAATTATTCCCTTTAAGGGTTCGTGGATGGAGTTTGCTACTGATATTAACACTGTCATGTATGCATACATTGATAGAAAAAAGAAATTTCCGATTACTACGCTCTTGAGAGCCATTGGTTATGATTCAGATAAAGAGATTCTGGAGCTTTTTGGCCTTTCTGAGGAAATCAAGGCTAATAAAACTCAGCTCAAAAAGGCTTTGGGCAGAAAATTGGCGGCACGCGTTCTTAAGAAGTGGGTTGAAGATTTCGTCGATGAAGATACGGGCGAGGTCGTATCCATTGAGCGAAATGAAATCATCCTTGAGCGCGATGTCGTTCTCGATAAAGACAATATTGAGTTAATTCTGGAAGCAGATGCAGATATCGTCGTCCTTCAAAAAGAAGATATCGAAGAGGATTACTCTATTATCTATAATACCCTCCAAAAGGATCCTTCCAGTTCCGAAATTGAAGCAGTACAGTATATCTACCGTCAATTGAGGGGGACAGATCCACCTGATGAAGAAACGGCCCGTGGTATTATTGATAAGATGTTCTTCTCTGATAAGAGGTACAACCTTGGAGATGTAGGGCGCTATAAAATCAATCGCAAGCTCAAGCAAGATGTACCGGAAGAAACCTTAGTCCTCACCAAGGAGGACATGATAAATATTGTGAAGTATCTCGTTCGTTTAATCAATCAGAATGCAGAACTCGACGATATTGACCATCTAAGTAACAGAAGAGTTCGCACAGTTGGAGAGCAATTATACGCTCAATTTGGTGTTGGACTAGCTAGAATGGCGCGAACCATTAGAGAACGGATGAACGTGCGTGATAATGAGGTCTTTACACCTATTGACCTGATCAATGCGCGCACGCTATCTTCGGTGATTAATTCCTTTTTTGGAACCAGTCAGTTATCCCAATTTTTAGATCAGACGAATCCTTTATCGGAAATCACTCATAAGAGAAGAATTTCTGCTCTTGGACCGGGAGGTTTATCGCGTGAGCGGGCAGGTTTTGAGGTGCGAGATGTTCACTATTCCCACTACGGTCGGTTGTGTACCATCGAGACCCCGGAAGGACCGAATATTGGTTTGATCTCTACGCTTTGCGTTCATGCCAAAGTGAATAAAATGGGATTCCTGGAGACGCCTTACCGTCACGTTGAAAATGGTAAGGTCGTGCTGTCCGGAGATCCGAGGTACCTTTCTGCTGAAGGGGAAGATTATAAGAAAATTGCGCAGGCAAATTCACCGATTGATGAAAAAGGTGCGTTTTTGACCGATAGAGTAAAATGTAGAGAACACGGTGAATTCCCTGTTCTTGAACCGGATAATATAGAATATATTGATGTAGCGCCAAACCAGATTGTTGGTGTGTCTGCATCTTTGATTCCTTTCCTCGAAAATGATGATGCCAACAGAGCCCTGATGGGATCTAACATGCAGCGTCAGGCGCTGCCGTTAGTCAGACCTGACTCTCCTATCGTTGGAACAGGATTAGAGGGTAAAGTGGCCCGGGATTCTCGTATGATGATAAATGCGGAAGGTTCTGGTGTGGTTGATTACGTAGATGCTAACGAAATTGTGATTCGATATGATAGAGATGAGGAGGAAGAGTTAATCTCCTTTGAAGATAACATAAAGAGTTACGATCTGATTAAATTTAGAAGAACCAACCAGGGATCTTGTATTAATCTAAAGCCGATTGTAACGAAAGGCGATAGAGTTGAAAAAGGCACAATTCTTTGCGATGGTTATGCGACGGATAAGGGAGAACTTGCACTTGGACAAAACTTAAAAGTGGCCTTCATGCCCTGGAAAGGGTATAATTTTGAGGATGCGATTGTTTTATCTGAACGCGTAGTGAGAGAAGATACCTTTACTTCCCTGCACATCGAGCATTTCGAAATGGATGTTCGAGATACGAAATTGGGTGAGGAAGAATTGACCAATGACATCCCGAATGTCAGTGAAGAAGCGACGAAAGACTTAGATGAGAATGGTATTATCCGTGTGGGAGCATGGGTCAATGAAGGTGATATTATTATTGGAAAGATCACACCGAAAGGGGAGTCTGATCCGACACCGGAAGAAAAGTTGCTCCGTGCAATTTTTGGAGATAAAGCCGGGGACGTGAAAGATGCGTCAATGAAAGCACCTCCCTCCACCAAGGGAATTATAATCGACAAGCAGTTGTTTGCCAGAGCTAAGAAGGATAAGTTCCAAAAGGCACAGGAAAAAGAACTTCTTGCAAAATTAGATGAGCAATTTGCCATTACTCTCAACGAGCTGAAAACCGTCTTAATTGACAAGTTGATGGTCTTAGTGAAGAATAAAACTTCACAAGGTGTGATGTCCATTTACAATGAAGAGTTAATCCCTAAAGGAAAGAGATTCTCTCAAAAGGTGTTGATGGAACTCGACTTCACTCAAGTTGATTATGGGGGATGGACCACAGATGAAGACACAAATGATCTCATTGGCCGATTGTTACATAATTACAACTTGAAAGTCAATGAAGAAACCGGGCGATACAAGAGAGAGAAGTTTAATATTAGTATAGGGGATGAGCTTCCGTCTGGAGTGTTGAAATTAGCCAAAGTTTACATGGCTAAGAAAAGAAAACTAAAAGTAGGTGACAAGCTCGCTGGCCGTCACGGAAATAAGGGCATTGTATCCCGAATTGTTAGAATGGAGGATATGCCTTTTCTCGAGGATGGAACCCCCGTCGATATTGTATTGAATCCGCTAGGTGTACCTTCCCGAATGAATTTGGGTCAGATATTTGAAACGGTTTTGGGTTGGGCCGGAGAAAAGCTTAATTTGAAATTTTCAACTCCGATTTTTGATGGAGCCAGCATGGATGAAATTGAAACCTACATACAACAAGCGAAGTTGCCGAGTTTAGGTCAGACGTATCTATACGACGGTGAAACAGGAGATCGATTCCACCAGCAAGCTACTGTCGGAGTGATTTACATGCTGAAATTATCGCACATGGTTGATGATAAGATGCATGCGCGTTCTATCGGACCTTATTCTTTGATTACGCAACAGCCACTCGGTGGTAAAGCACAGTTTGGTGGTCAGAGATTTGGAGAGATGGAAGTTTGGGCACTGGAAGCATTTGGCGCCTCAAACATCTTGCGAGAGTTGTTGACCATTAAGTCAGACGATATTCAAGGTAGAGCTAAGGCCTATGAAGCTATCGTTAAAGGTAAAAACTTACCCGAATCCGGTATTCCTGAATCATTCAATGTTTTGATTCATGAATTGAGAGGATTAGCACTAGACATTAAATTTGATTAATACAGAAGTTCCAATATATGCCATTTAAGAAAAATAACCTTCAGCCGAAGAAAAATTTTGACAGCATCACTCTGACGCTGTGCTCTCCCGACGATATACTGGAGAGAAGTTATGGAGAGGTGTTAAAACCTGAAACAATCAACTACCGATCCTATAAGCCAGAGCGAGATGGTTTGTTCTGTGAAAGGATATTTGGCCCAGTAAAGGACTACGAATGTTACTGCGGCAAATATAAGCGCATTAGATATAAGGGGATTGTCTGTGATCGATGTGGTGTCGAAGTCACTGAGAAAAAAGTGCGCCGGGAGAGAATGGGACACATTCGATTAGTCGTTCCGGTGGTTCACATTTGGTTTTTTAAGTCTTTACCGAACAAAATCGGTTACTTATTAGGCTTGAGTTCCAAGAAACTTGAATCTATCATTTACTACGAGCGCTACGTAGTTATTCAACCCGGCTTGAAAGAAGCGGAGGGAATCATGAAAATGGACCTCTTAACGGAGGAAGAATATTTCGAGCATTTAGAATCGGTTTCGAAAGAAAATCAAATGTTGGATGATTCGGACCCATCGAAGTTTATAGCAAAAATGGGTGCTGAGGCCGTTCATGATCTTTTGGAAAGATTGGATTTAAATGCATTGGCCTACGCCTTGCGACATCAGGCGGCGACAGAAACATCTCAACAGAGAAAATCTGAAGCTCTGAAGCGTTTACGCGTCGTCGAAGCGTTTAGAGATGGACAAAAGCGAATTGAAAATAAGCCGGAATGGTCGATTATTCAATATTTACCCGTCATCCCTCCTGAGCTGCGACCTTTAGTCCCTTTGGATGGTGGTCGATTTGCTTCGTCGGATTTGAATGATCTGTATCGAAGAGTAATTATCAGAAATAATAGATTGAAGCGCTTGTTGGAAATCAAGGCACCTGATGTTATCCTTCGGAATGAAAAGAGAATGCTTCAGGAAGCGGTGGATTCACTCTTCGATAATTCCCGAAAATCAAATGCGGTGAAAGCCGAAGGAGGAAGAGCCCTGAAATCTTTATCCGACATCCTGAAAGGAAAGCAGGGACGTTTCCGTCAAAACTTATTGGGTAAACGCGTGGATTACTCTGGTCGTTCCGTTATTGTGGTAGGACCGAGTTTGAAGATGCATGAATGTGGTATTCCGAAGGGAATGGCCTCTGAGTTATTCAAGCCGTTCATCATTCGAAAACTCATTGAACGAGGAATCGTTAAGACGGTAAAATCAGCTAAAAAATTAGTAGATCGCAAAGAACCAGTCATTTGGGAAATACTCGATAATATTTTGAAGGGACATCCGGTTCTCCTCAATAGAGCCCCAACACTTCACAGATTGTCAATTCAAGCATTTCAGCCGCGATTGGTTGAAGGGAAAGCGATTCAGTTGCATCCTTTAGCATGTAGTGCGTTTAATGCCGATTTTGATGGTGACCAAATGGCGGTTCACGTACCCTTGAGTCAACCGGCTATTTTAGAAGCTCAAGTGTTAATGCTGGCTTCTCATAACATGCTCAATCCTCAGGATGGATCACCTATTACTCTGCCCTCTCAGGATATGGTTTTAGGTTTGTATTATCTGACGAAGGAAAAAGTTTCCACCGATGAGGTAAAAGTGATTGGTGAAGGCATGAAGTTCTATTCAGCTGAAGAAGTCCGAATAGCCTTTAATGAGGAGAAAGTAGACTTACACGCACAGATAAAAGTTCGCGTGGAAGTGGATCAAGCCGATGGCACAGTGAAACCTGAAATTATCGATACGACGGTAGGTAGAGTCCTCTTTAACGAAATGGTTCCGGACGGAATACCATTTGTGAATTTACTGCTTTCAAAGAAGAACCTTAAGAAAGTCATTGCTGACATTATAACCAGAACGGACTTTAAGCGTACGGCTTTATTCCTGGATGGTATTAAAGATGCGGGCTTTTACTGGTCTTACCGAGGTGGACTATCGTTCAACTTAGGTGACTTGATAGATCCTTCCAATAAGGAGTCCATGTTGACTAATGCGCAGGAAGAAGTCGATGAGGTCTGGGATAATTATAATATGGGACTGATTACCAATAATGAACGGTACAATCAGATCATTGATAAGTGGACATTTGCCGACAACTCTATTACGGAAACCCTGATGACAGAATTGGCGGCTCATAAGCAGGGATTCAACTCTGTGTATATGATGCTTCACTCGGGAGCCAGAGGGTCCAAGCAGCAGATTAAACAGTTGTGTGGATTGAGAGGTCTAATGGCCAAACCTCGGAAATCAGGCGATTCCGGAGGAGCGATTATTGAGAACCCAATTCTCTCTAATTTCGTCGATGGTTTATCTGTGTTGGAATACTTTATCTCGACGCATGGTGCGAGAAAAGGTTTGGCCGATACAGCTCTTAAGACGGCAGATGCCGGTTATTTGACTCGAAGACTCGTCGATGTTTCTCAAGATGTTGTGATTTCAGAAGAAGATTGTGGAACCTTGAGAGGCATCGAGGTTACCTCTTTGCGGGAAAATGATAAGGAGATTGTCTCACTTCGCGATAGAATCGTAGGGCGATTTACCCTTCATGATGTCACTCATCCGGAGACGGATGAAATCATCATTGATGCTAATGAGTACATCAATCCAAAAATTGGTAACAAGATTGAAGAAGCAGGTGTGGAATCTGTTCACATTAGATCTGTACTCAATTGTGAAACCAAGCGCGGTGTTTGCGCGAAATGTTATGGCAAAAACCTGGCAACGGGTCGCATGGCCGAAAAAGGAGACGCTGTGGGTATTATTGCAGCTCAGAGTATTGGTGAACCCGGTACGCAGTTGACATTGAGGACCTTCCACGTAGGTGGTGTGGCATCTGTTTCAAAATCAGAATCTGAAATAGTTTCTCAGTACGACGGTGTGGTTGAAATGGATGATTTGAAGACGGTGACTTTCACTGGAGGAAATGAGCCCACAGAGGTAGTGATTAGTAGATCTGGTGAGTTGAGAATATACGAGGATAAAACGAATCGCCTGTTGACTACCCATCATATCCCGTACGGTTCTACACTACATGCCACTGAAGGGAATAAGATAAAGAAGGGAGATAAGATCGCTGAATGGGATGCCTTTAACAAGGTCATTGTATCTGAATTCTCAGGTATCGCCCAATATAAAGATCTGGAAAATAAAGTTACTTTCCGTACGGAAAGAGACGATCAGACGGGAAATGAAGATAGGATCATTGTAGAGTCTAAGAAGAAGAGAAAAATTCCGGAGTTGAATATTGTTGATGCGGACGGCGAAGTGATTAAGTCGTATAATCTACCGGTTGGGGCTTACTTACAGGTAGATGATGGTGATGAAGTTCAATCCGGAGAGCGCATTGCCAAAATACCTCGATCAGGAGGTAGTATTTCTGATATTACCGGTGGTTTACCACGGGTTACTGAATTGTTTGAAGCACGAAACCCTTCAAACCCTGCCGTTGTGGCAGAAATCAACGGTATCGTTAAGTTTGGTAAAATTAAGAGAGGAAACCGCGAGGTTTTTGTCGTTGATGAAAAAACCGATCAAAAGAAAAAATATTTGATTGGCTTATCAAAGCACATTCAGGTGCAGGAAGACGATTATGTAAAAGCAGGTATGCAATTGTCTGATGGAGCCGTTGCTCCGAAAGATATTTTGGATATCCAGGGACCTTATGCAGTGCAAAAGTATTTGTTGAATGGAGTGCAAGAGGTATATAGATCTCAGGGTATTACCATTAATGACAAGCACATTGAGACTATCGTTCGACAAATGATGAGAAGAGTTCAGATTGAAGATCCGGGAGATACGAAGTTATTGGAAGGTGAAGCAGTGGAACGATACGATTTCTTTGCCGAAAATGACTGGATTTGGGACAAAAAAGTTGTCGAAGAGTCTGGTGGGAGTAATGAGGTTAGTCCTGGTCAGGTCATCAGTATTCGCGAGTTACGGGAGTTCAACTCCTACCTCAAGCGAAATGATCTGGAACTCATTAAGGTGAGAGATGCCGTACCGGCAACTTCAAGACCTGTCTTGCAAGGAATAACCAAATCCTCATTGGGTACGGAAAGTTGGATCTCTGCAGCATCATTCCAGGAGACGACCAAAGTATTAAGTACAGCGGCAATTGGTGCTAAGCGCGATGGATTGCTTGGATTGAAGGAGAACGTCATCGTTGGCAAGCAAATTCCTGCAGGTACGGGAATGAGAGAGTTTCGCACTTACAAAGTGGGCCTGAAATCTGAAATGGATCCTAAGGAGTCTGCTTATTTTGATGAAGAAAGTGAAGAAGCTGCAGAATAGAATGAAGTGAATTCTTCAAGCTTATAATCCCTCGTGGTTCATTACAGAACACGGGGGATTTTTTTATTGCTTGAGTTTGAATAACTTTGCTGAACACTGTGGATGGTATCTGCTTCCTTTTCTTTTGTTATTATTAGGTTCTGAACCGATTCCAAATAAACTTACAATCCTACCTATGAATCTCAGACAAGTTTTGAAAGAAAAGAGGGAGGAATTGTTTCAGATCGTTTTTGAGACCAAAACACCGGCTGGAAAGGCTTTTGATGTTGTACTCCTTATTGCCATCATATTGTCGATACTGGTCGTCATGCTGGAAAGTATGAGCTGGCTGGAAAATGAATATTCATCGACCTTTTATACTTTGGAATGGGGCTTTACCATTTTGTTTACCATTGAATATGGCTTGAGACTCTGGCTGGTGAAAGATACAAAGGCTTATGCCACTTCCTTTTTTGGCATCATTGACTTATTAGCGATTTTACCATCCTATCTAGCTCTTGTTTTGGGAGGCGTAGAATCTCTTATCGTCGTTAGGTCATTGCGACTATTGAGAATTTTTCGGATCTTCAAATTGGCTGAATATTGGAAGCAGGGGCAATTCATCTTGCGCGCATTGCGTTCGAGTCAGGAAAAGCTATTGATCTTCATCCTGTTTGTTTTTTTATTAGAAATTATTTTGGGCACATTTATGTACGCAGTGGAGTCCCCATATAATCCCCAATTCTCCAGTATTCCCGTATCTATATATTGGTCTATTGTAACTCTTACTACTGTGGGATATGGCGATATTGTTCCAGTAACTACCCTGGGCAAAACAGTAGCCTCTGCCATTATGTTACTGGGCTATGCAATTATCGCCGTGCCTACGGGAATCGTGGCTTCAGAGTTTGTCGCTACGAATCGTGACGATTCTGTAAATACGAGAGCATGCCCGAATTGTTCGCGGGAAGGTCATGTTCCCGAAGCAGATTTTTGTAAATTTTGTGGAGCTGAATTATTGCCTCTGGATGAAGATTAAATAGGGGTTATTGTAGTTGAGATGCCAACATGCGTTGTATGTACTTTCCCAAAATATCAAACTCAATATTAACCTGATCGCCAAGTTGTAAAGTAGCAAAGTTAGTGTGATGATAGGTGTAAGGTATGATAGTTACAGAAAAGGACTGCTCACCCGCTTCAATTAGGGTGAGACTCACTCCATTGATGGTGATACTACCTTTGGGTACTAATAAATTGCGATCCTTCGAGTCATATTGAAATTCAAACAACCAAGAGCCATCGATTTCCTCGATTGAAGTACATTGCGCTAAAGTGTCCACATGACCTTGAACCATATGGCCGTCTAAGCGATCGCCCAGCTGTAAGCTGCGTTCGATATTGATTAAATCTCCTTTTTGCCAATTCTTTAGATTGGTTTTCTGAAGAGTTTCGTCTACTGCAGTGACCCAATATCCTTTTTCATCTAATGAAGTAATTGTTAAACAAACCCCATTATGGGATATACTCTGATCCACTTTTAACTCTGAATTTATCTCAGAGGATAAGTGAAAATCAATATTATTTCCCGATTTTACTCGATTTAGCAAGTTGTGCGTTCTCTCTATGATTCCTGTAAACATAATTTATCGTACTATTTCGATATAACCATTTCGGGTGGTCTGAAGTTCATCTGGGCTTACTGGCCCTCCATTAACGAATAATCTTGCGGTATAAAAATAAGTGCCATCGGGCACCGGATTTCCATTCAGATCATTGCCGTCCCATTCGATATTGGGGTTGCTTGTTTCAAATATGAGTGTGCCCCATCGATTGAATACTTTTAAATCAATACTTTCAATAAATCTGTTTTGCCTTGGAATGTATAGGTCATTGTGACCATCTCCATTCGGTGTGAAGGCATTGGGTAATTCATATGCCGGACAAATCTCAACACATATCCTTTGAGAAAAATCGCTTTCATTTCCGGTGTCATCTGCTGTAGTTAGGGCGTAACAACCGAAGCTTTCTTCCGTGCTGTGAACGTACTCCCTATCGTCTGAATTCAGTTCCTCTAACAAAACTAAAGGCTCATCCTCATTGGGTGCATAGTAAAGATTGAACCCGACTAAATCCGAAGCAGGAGAGCATTCCGGATTGTTGTAATCCCATCTCAATGTATTTCTAAAAATACCGTCAGTGATTTGAGGATTAGACTCGTTACAAATATTGCGAATACTCAAATCGGGGAGACAAGGTGCTATAGTATCTATGGGAACGACACAAATCTCTTGACTGAAATTGACGAGGATTTGGGGAAGGTCAGACAGCCCATATCTTCCAAAAGATTGAATTTTATAACAATAGGTGCTATCGTTGACGACATCCATATCTATGTACGAGGGGTCCTGGGAGGTGCCTATGGAGTCAAACGTTCCCGTATTACCAGAATCTCTAAAAATGACATACTCGAAATTATTCCACGGTACTTCTTCTGTCCAGTCCAAAGTGACTTCTCTATCTCTACCAATGCCAGTGATGAATATCGTGGATGCAGGAGCAGCAGTTCCGAAAGGAGCTTGAAATTGCCCGTCCACAAAAAATGCAATCCGATAATAGTGTTGTTCTTCTAGAGTGTTGATCCCTTCATGGATAAACTGGGTGTCGACAAGTTGTCCGAAACTTTCTGCATCAAAAACAGCATCTGGAACAGCCAAAAATTGATCAGGGGCAGAAGCTGGTGCTCTCTCCAGTATATATCTATAGGGCCCGGGGTGCTCCACGGTATCAAGTTCCTCCGGAATAGGGTGGGTCCACCGGATATCTATGATACCTTGGTTCTCATCGGTCTCAAGAATACTGGCACGAGTCATTAAAGGGATATCTCGCTTGAGTTGTACGCAGATTTCATTCGAGGGAAGGGATTCACTCAGGTTAAACGGATTGCCGGCTGAGGAGAATTCTGCAAACTCCGCAGTGATTCGATAGCAATAGGTGCGCCCTTTAGAAACGTCTCGATCAATGTAGAAATAATCCCCACCCATCTGATCCTTTCGCGCAAAAGCTATGGGGAGATACCCCTCACTGGCAATATTGGGGTTGCAGCTGTCGGGAACATACTGTCGGCTACCTTCTTTTCTCCATACAGTAAATCCGCGAAAAGATTCATCTATAGTCTCCTCACAAGTGTAAGGAGAATCCCAGGTCAGTAAAATTTCTTCCCGGTCAGGCTCCGCGTCCAGGTTCTCCGGGGGAGGACCTACAACTTTTATTCGTATGGTTTTTAGGGTAGCTAATCCATTATTGCCAAAGAAATCATCTACAGCACGAATAGTGATGGAATAAAATTGGGGGCTGATATGCTCACATTGTGTCGCCCAAATGAGCTGTCCCTCCAATGGCTGATCTACATAGCCTTCAGGGCCCACGAATTCAGCAGGGGATATTTCCTGGACGAGCGGGCCACCTCTTACTTCTACTTGCACGCGTTGAATGGGATTCCGGTCCGGATCTGTGACAGTTATGGGTAGATTTAATGTGTCACCGGCGATTAAACAAATCTCCTCCTCGACTTCAATCTCAGGTGGCGCATTGTCGCAGGTGCGAATGTCGATTTGCAAATCTCTGATGAAGGAATTGATTAAAGCCCCATTTCGATACTCCTTGATGCGAATGGCAATATTGTACTCCCCTGCAACTTGTGGATTCTCCCAAATAAAATCTCCGGTTCTTTCATCGAGAAAAATCGTATTGTTGGCCCCGGCACCAATTTGATTGGGAAAACTATATCTGTCTACATCTGTCCCCACATCCTGCTTGGGTACCACGAGTTCATAAGCCAATGAATCGCCATCGGGATCGTAGGCCGAAGGGTTGTGAATGAATCGCTGCCCCACACATCCAAAATCTATAGGGGGTTGGAGTAGAATGGCGCTATTGTTAAATCCCTGAAATTGAGGATTTAGAAATGTAAAGGTCGATTCGATGTAGAAGGGAACAGATTCTGAATTCGGTGGGTTGACATTGAGTATGCCTCCATTTCGATTGGGATCCATCATAGAAATGGTATAGGTCGATCTGCCGGCATAAGTATGTTCAGCAACGTAAATGTTAAACTTCGTGTCGTTGGGCAGGATTTCTCCATTGCCATTGGCTCGCTGTACCCAATCATCCGTTCCATCACCCCACATGACTCTCACACTATCCCTGTCGGCCAAAACGCTGGATGCTTTGGTGTAAGTAATGACAGTCGCTCGTACCGTTAAGGGACCGGTTTGTTCAAACCGGATTTCTCCGGCTCGGTTATGCGTGGCGTGAAGATCCACAGCTCCTGAAACAAGGAGAAGTATAAAAAGGGAGAGTAGAATTTTAATTTGCTTCATCTTTAGTAAGGAATACACTCAAGTCAATAACGCTGCTTTCCTCGTATTAGTTACAATAGAAATCCAAAAGACATTACAGCCACTAAAATACGGAATTCTATTGACCTTTCTTATGGTTTTGTCTTGCTCTTCCCATCAATGACTCCACCATTTCTAAAAAGGGAGGAATCATAACACCAAATGAATAACGAATCTCAGGGAACTCGACACAGGAAGCCGAAAATAGGATTATACTTTCTATCGCCCGCTCTATCTCTCTATCCAACTCTCCTCCAAACAATCCATCCAATGACGCATAGACCTGGACCATTGTCGTTGAAACTTTCTCGTGTCCAATACACTGTAACTCGGTCTCGGAGCCGGACGAGGGAAATCTGAACTGGGAATCGGGTATAGAGTCACCTCCGGGTATCTTTGATGTAAAATGGCACGGGCAAAATCGTACCAGGACGCTACACCGGATTGGGTGTAATTATAGATGCCACCGGCACTGTGCAACTCATCTACTGATTGCTCAATCAATAGTTGCGTAATATCCCGAGCCAAATCCGGAGCGTAGGTAGGTGTTCCAATTTGATCATCAACGATCGACAAAGTCTCGCGTTCACGGGCGAGCCGAAGCATGCTGGCTACAAAATTATCGCCCCAGGGAGCATAGAGCCATGAAATCCGGAAAATCAGTGGAGTCCTATCCAAAGAGAGTAAGGCGCGCTCTCCGGCCAATTTTGTTTTCCCATAAACAGACTGGGGTGTTGTGGGGTCGGACTCCTGGAGTGGTCGATTCACTGTATTGTGATATACGTAATCTGTACTGAAATGAATCAACAATGCTTTTTGGGCCGAACAAATTCGACCTAAATCGCGAACCGCATGATGGTTTAAAGCCTCGGCCGCCTCCACCTCACTTTCTGCCCGATCTACAGCTGTATATGCAGCACAATTGATCACGATTTCTGCCTGTAGGGAACGCATTTCCTTTTCAACTGATGCAGAATCAAGAATATTCAGTTCCTCTCGCCCGCGAACCTCAAAACGAAGCCCACTATCTCGCAATGATGACCGAAATGCTCTCGCCAATTGCCCATGCCGACCGATCAGTAGTATGCGCTTATTCATATGGTACTTCAATAGCTTTATTTTCTGTCCAATTCGGTAATCCTCGATCTTTTTCCGAAATGATGTACTCTTTTTCTAGTGCCGGCCAGGGAATGTCTAGCTGCTTATCGTCAAAACGAAGCCCGGCTTCTGCGTTGCGCGCGTAATAATTATCGCACTTATAACAAAATATACTATCGTCCTCCATGACTAAAAACCCATGGGCAAATCCTCTGGGAATATACATTTGCAACTTATTGTCGCCTGAGAGTAGTGTCCCGAAATGCTGTCCGTAGGTCGGAGAGCCTCTTCTCAAATCAACAGCTACATCCCATACACTGCCCGACACGACGCGCACCCATTTGCTTTGAGCATGTATCCCAACCTGATAGTGCAAACCACGCAATACGCCTTTCTCAGAGCGCGATTCGTTATCCTGAACAAAGGGGGCAGTAATGCCAATCGCCCGAGCCCGCTCAGCCTGAAAGGTTTCCATAAAATACCCGCGGGCATCTGCAAATACAGTAGGTTCGATCAATAATAGCTGAGGTAGGGGTTCTGCTAATATTTTCATGGCTTACTTGTCTCTAAAATAGATTTGAAGGGGCACCCCTTTGAAGTCAAATACACTGCGCATCTGATTCTCTAAATAATTCCGATAGGGCTTTTTCACCAGATGGGGATGATTGGCAAAAAAAGCAAAAGCGGGATAGTACATCGGCAATTGAGTGACGTACTTTATTTTTATAAACAAGCCTGAATGCGATGGCGGTGGATATTTTTCAATCGCTGCCAGCATAACTTTATTCAATACAGAGGTGGATATTTTTTGCTTCCTGCGCTCCGCAACTTCCAGAGCGGTATCAATCACCTTCATGATCCGCTGCTTTTCCGTTACAGAGGTGAATATGATGGGAATATCGTTGAACGGAGCCAGTCGCGCCAATATCAAGTCTTCGAACTCTTTCGCCGTATCTGTGTCCTTTTCAATTAAATCCCACTTGTTCACCACAATGACCACGCCCTTGTGTCGCTTGGCCGCCATGCCAATTAAGTTTAAGTCTTGTGACTCTAATCCAAGAGTAGCGTCCAGCATGACAATACAAACGTCGGATTCTTCCATCGCACGTATCGCGCGCAAAACGGAATAAAACTCTACATCCTCATGAACTTTGCTCTTCTTCCGAATCCCCGCAGTATCAATGAGCATAAACTCGCGATCGTATTTCTTGTAATGAGAGTGAATCGAGTCGCGCGTCGTTCCGGCCTCATCCGTCACGATGTTTCGCTCCTCGCCCAAAAGGGCATTGGTCAGGGAGGACTTGCCTACATTGGGTTGCCCCAGAATAGCAATTTTTGTAATTTCGTTATCGGGCAATTTTTCCTGCTCGGGAAGTATGTCCACCACCTCGTCCAGGATATCTCCGGTTCCACTCCCGGAAGTTGACGATAGAAAATGTGTGCGCTCAAAGCCCAAACCCCAAAACTCATTGGCCAACAATTGCCGCTCGGGATTGTCTACCTTATTCACCAAAAGTAATACCGGTGTTTTCGATCTGCGCAATATATGCGCTACCCTGTCGTCGAGATCCGTAATGCCCGTCGTCACATCGACCATAAATAAGATCAACTTGGCCTCGTCAATAGCAATGTGCACCTGCCGCTCTATCTCTTTTTCAAATATATCGTCGGAATGCTCCACTAAGCCTCCGGTATCCACCACGGTGAATACCTGCCCATTCCATTCGCACTCTCCGTACTGACGGTCACGAGTTACACCACTTTCATCATCGACGATGGCCTTCCGCTGCCCGACCAATCGATTAAAAAGTGTTGATTTACCCACATTGGGCCGTCCTACTATCGCTACTATATTATCCATATGTTCTCCTTCAACCGCAAAGATACTATTAAGAAGGGTTATTCCTAAATTTAATGGCGCGCACCCAACTCCCTC
>JAWLFI010000163.1:0-5539 GCA_041685645.1 Saprospiraceae bacterium
GAAGATGAAGAGGCCGAAGAAGAGTTGGAAGTCGAAGAGCCACCAGAGCCCGAAGCTCCACACGATGAATTTGATTGGGAAACGGGCAATCGCGCCGGTGCCAATTACGAGGAAGAAGTGTTCAAAAAGATGGAACAGGTGTATTCCAGTACGCTGACTTTCATAGAGGATAATGAGATCGTCACCGGAAAAGTTACTCGGATTTCTGACGGTGATGTCGTTTTGGACCTGAATTACAAGTCCAATGGAGTCGTTCCCCTTTCAGAATTTAGAGATAATCCCGATCTAGCTCCGGGTGATAATGTAAATGTTTACGTTGAGAAACTCGAGGATGATAGAGGGCAATTGGTGCTGTCCAGACGCAAGGCTAAATTGCTCGGTGCGTGGGATGCGATCGTGGATTCCTACAAGAACGATACGATTATTAAAGGTACGATTGTCAGTAAGACAAAAGGTGGATTGATCGCAGATTGCGGTGGACTGGAGACATTCTTACCGGGATCTCAAATCGATATCAAGCCCATCATCGACTACGATGCTTACGTTGGGAAAACCATGGAATTCAAGGTGGTAAAAATCAATGAGAGCATCAAGAATGCCGTTGTATCTCACAAGGCGCTGATTGAAAGCGATTTGGCAGAACAGAGAGAAGAGATCATCGCGGGTCTGGAAAAAGGACAGGTGTTGGAAGGTACAGTGAAGAATCTGACCGACTTTGGAGCCTTTTTGGACTTGGGTGGAGTCGATGGACTGCTTTACATCACCGATATTTCCTGGGGTAGAATCAATCACCCGAGCGAGGTGTTATCACTCAATGATAATATCAACGTGGTGGTGTTGGATTTTGACGAGAACAAGAAGAGAATTTCACTGGGTCTGAAGCAATTGCAGCCCCATCCGTGGGATGTCTTACCAGAAGATATAAAAGAGGGATCTACCGTCAAGGGTAAGATCGTAAATATTGAAGACTATGGCGCCTTTTTGGAAATCATGCCGGGCGTAGAGGGATTGATTCACGTTTCGGAAGTGTCATGGAGCAACCAGCCGGTGAATGCGCGTGACTTCTTTGACCTGGGACAAGAGTTTGAGGCGAAGATCGTAACCATTGATACCGAAGATCGCAAGATGTCACTTTCCATCAAGCAACTACAGAAAGATCCGTGGGAAGAGATTGGAATCAAGTATCCAAAAAACAGTCGTCACGAGGGCGAAGTGAAGAACTTGACGCCATACGGAGTTTTTGTGGAATTAGAGGAAGGAATTGGTGGAATGATCCACATTTCCGACTTATCCTGGACGAAGCGCTACAATCACCCATCGGAATTTACTCGCGTAGGTGAGACCATAGAAGTGGTGGTGTTGGATGTGGATATGGAAGATCGCAAGATGTCATTGGGACACAAGCAACTCGAGGAAAATCCATGGGATACTTTTGAAAATGTATTCCCCGTGGGTTCATATCACGAGGCGACGATTTTGCGCAAAGACGATCGAGGAGCCATCGTTCAATTGCCCTATGGATTGGAGGCCTTTGCCCCAATCAAGCACATCAAGAAGGAAAATGGTCAGATGGCCGATGTTGATGAGGTCTTGACGATGAAGGTTCTCGAGTTTAACCGGGATGACAAACGAATATTGGTTTCGCATCTGAGATACTTGCAAGACATCAAGCGAGAAGCAGATGACAAAGTCAAAGCGGAGAAAACGGAAGAACGAAAAGAAACGCAGAAGACGATTAAGAAGCAATCCTCTAGCATCGAAAGATCTACTATGGGAGAGCTCGACGCCTTTTCTCAATTGAAGAACCAGTTGGAAGGCGATGAGAAGCAGGAAGAGGAGTAAATCCTTATTCTGATAGAATACTGTAAAGAGCGAGGGGAATTCCACTCGCTCTTTTTTTTTGCATTCATTTCATTTTTCTGACAATGAAATGAAAAAAACGTTGAGAATCTCAACCAATATAGTTATTAGCCGTTTGTTTACCGTAAATAATACGAGGTGAATCAAAAGAAAATTATCGTTATCGGGGGTGGAGTGGCTGGTTTGGCCTCTGCGGCTACTTTAGCCCGCGACGGCTACGAAGTGGATCTTTTTGATAAGAATTCGGGGCCCGGCGGACGAGCTACGATCATGAGGAAGGAGGGATTTACCTTCGATATGGGACCTAGTTGGTATTGGATGCCCCAGGTGTTTGAGGACTTTTTCGCCTCCATGGGAAGCAGCGTCGCAGATCATTACGAGCTCGAGCGACTCGACCCTTCTTACAAAGTGTTTTTTAGTTCGGAACAGGTCATAGATATGCCGGCGGACTGGGAGGCTTTAAAGGAGGTTTTTGAATCCATTGAAGCGGGGGCTTCCGTCCAACTCGAACGTTACATGGCAGAGGCGGCGTATAAATATAAAGTGGGTATGGAGGAGTTTGTCTGGAAGCCGGGCAAATCCGTCATGGAATTTGCCCAGTGGAAGGTGTTAAAGTCCGTATTTCGCTTAGATATGTTCACCTCTGTGAAAAAGCACGTGGGAAAATACTTTAAGGACCGACGCCTGAGGCAAATCATGGAGTTCCCCGTGTTATTTTTAGGTGCTGCGCCCGCAGATACACCTGCTTTGTACAGCTTGATGAACTATGCCGACTTAAAGTTGGGCACCTGGTATCCCAAAGGAGGTATGTACGAAATTTCAAAAGCGATGGCTTCGGTGGCTGAGGCAGCTGGTGTCCGCTTGCATTTTAATGCTGAAGTGGAAAAGATCCTCACTGAGAATCAGCGCGTAAGTGGAGTGCAATTGAAAGGGGGAGAGACCTATTTCGCTGATGGCATGATCGGTGGGGCGGACTATCATCACATAGATCAAGTCTTATTATCGGAAGAGCATAGACAATACTCCCCAAAATATTGGGACCGGCGAAAGATGGCTCCTTCCAGTTTACTTTTTTATCTGGGAGTTGATGGGAAAATACCCGAGTTGCGCCATCACAATCTATTTTTTGACGAGGATTTTGATCGGCATGCTCACATTATATATAAAACGAAGGAATGGCCCGATCGGCCGTTATTTTACGCATGCTGTCCATCGAAGACCGACCCTTCTGTGGCGCCGGAGGGGAAAGAAAACTTGTTTTTATTGATTCCATTACCGCCAGACCTTGAGGATAGTGAGGAGCATCGGGAGCAGTTGTTTGAATTCATGATGGATAAATTAGCATCTTACACAGGATTTGCTGTTCGGGATTACATAGCGTACAAAAAAAGCTTTGCTATGAACGACTTTAAATCAGCATATCATTCATTCAAGGGCAATGCCTACGGGTTGGCGAACACATTGGATCAAACGGCGATACTGAAGCCGGCGATGCACCATAAGACCTTAAAGAATCTTTTATTTGCCGGGCAATTGACAAATCCGGGGCCCGGGCTCCCTCCTTCGATTATCTCCGGTCGATTAGCAGCGGCAGAATTATCCAATCATTTGATAAAAAAACACTAACTTTAAAGATATGATGTCTCTTTACGAATCTGTAAGTCGGGAATGCAGCAAGCATATTACACAAAGGTATAGCACCTCTTTTTCTTTGGGGATCAAAATGTTTGACGCTCGATTCCGACCACCTATTTATGGAATTTATGGATTTGTACGTTTCGCCGATGAAATTGTAGATACCTTTCACGATAAGAACAAAGCTGAATTGCTCAAAGAGTTTAAGGAAGATACCTATAAAGCGCTCGATCGTCGGATCAGTCTCAATCCCGTCCTGCAGTCCTTCCAGGAGGTAGTACACAGCTATGGCATTGAGAGAGAATTGATAGAGGCCTTTTTGAAGAGTATGGAAATGGATCTCGATTATTCGACTTATGGCCCTAGTTTGTATAAAGAATATATTTATGGGTCCGCCGAGGTGGTTGGGTTGATGTGCTTGCGAGTGTTTTGCGAGGGAAATGACCAACAGTATCAGCATTTGAAGGCGCCGGCTTGCAGTCTGGGGGCTGCCTTTCAAAAGGTAAATTTTTTGCGAGACATGAAAGCCGACTACGATGTGAGGGAGCGAGTGTATTTTCCCGGCGTAGATTTCCACTCTTTTTGCGAGGAAGAAAAACTAGCCATTGAGTGCGATATTCAAAAGGACTTCGAACATGCATATGAAGGCATCAAGCAACTACCCAAAGGAGCCCGTCTGGGGGTGTACGTCGCCTATGTTTACTACCTCAACCTGCTGAAAAAAATTGCGGCATCAAAGGTGGAGACCATTACACAGCGACGGTTGAGAGTAAATGATAGTCGGAAAATATATTTGTTATTGAGTTCTACAGTGAAGAACCAGTTGAACTTGATATGAATTTGGGTTCAAAGCGACTTTTCGGATTCCTGTTATTGACCGTTGGTGTCATCATTGGGAGTTGGATGTTTTTAGGTCCTGTGAGCGGCAGTTTAAATGACGACCTGGGATCTCCGGGCTTTATTATAGAGTGGTTGGAAGGTTCGCATGCCTATCTATATTTGATGATTCTCTCCCTATTTTTCCCACTGATACTTTCCTTTGATAAAAAGATACACTACATAAGCAGTTGGAAATATCTGCTCGCCGTGTTTTTATGGATTTCTACCTTATACATTATATGGGATGTATATTTCACCCGTTGGCAGATCTGGGAATTTAATGGGGATTATATTTCTGGCTACAGATGGTGGGGCTTGCCCCTGGAGGAGATAAGTTTTTTTTTGGTAGTCCCATTTGCTTGTTTGTTTATCTACGAATGTGTAGTAGGGTATAACTTGCATCGCTATGTGGGGGGTGTCGTCACTCCCATGATGCGTATTGCCTTGGGATTAGCCATTGCCTTGGGGGTAGTGTATGGCGGAGGGTATTACAGCGTCTCCGCTACAGTGGTGCTAATCATAGCCATGTTTTATCTCGAGAAATTTTTACCTACTGAGCAGAAATCACAAATATATACCAGTTTATTGTTGGCATACATTCCATTTCTGCTGGTGAATGGAGTATTAACGGGAAGTTGCACTCAGTCGCCTATTGTCATTTATAACGACAGTGAGAACCTGCCCGGGCGTTTGGGTACGATTCCCTGGGATGATTTCATATATCAGGCCGGGATGTTTTTGTGGATGGTATTTATTTACAGCGGTGCCAAGAAAAAGCAAAAAACTTTTTATTTATTTTGAGAGACGAATTCCAGGCGAGATCCAAATAGTATTTGGCGGAGGTGACTGCCGCACAAAGAAGACCCAAGAAATGCCTTCAAAGAACAATTGGTGAAAATATATATATGAAATTATATCGAGAAGGGGTTGCGTGTTTCAATTATCCGTTATATATTTGCATTCCCGTTAAACGATACGGGCTGTTAATTACAGATTAAGACATAGTCTAAGAGACGATAAGGTGGAGCGAAGCCACGATGTTTTCACATTTTGCACAAGGCAAAATAAGTTCTTTGAACTGTAGGAAAGGTAAGGAAAAGAGGAGAGAGGAAGATTTTAATGAGTAGCGAGAGCGAGCGATTGAATTCGGTTAATACTTTTAGGA
>JAWLFI010000164.1:0-5514 GCA_041685645.1 Saprospiraceae bacterium
GAGGGGGCACACCCTAATTCATATCTGATTCATTCAATTTATCGTTCGATACCTAACTGCTTATGGCGATTTTAGTCTGTAGGCAGGAAATCGTGGGAGAAAAATAGTGCCCCCAATTAAACGATAGGCCTCGAGCGGCATCTAAGTAGTACGAATGAGCGACAAGAAAGAAAAAGCTGTTACTGATGGGGAAATTCTCGCGTGCTTTGGCCGGGACAAAGAGGCCGGACTGCGACTGTTTCTCCGGCGATACGAAAAAGCCATATATGCTCATTTGAGGACTATTTTAAGAGAAGATAGAGATACAGATGATGCGTATCAAAATAGCTGTATGAAAATTTACTCACATCTCAGTCGATTTGAGGGGCGCTCCGGTCTATTCACCTGGGCATATCGGATTGCGACCAATGAAGCACTCGACATCTTGAGGCAACGAAAAAGGCGCAGGACTTATGATTTGAGTGAACGACAGGAGCTAGCGACAGGTGCCGCTGTGAATTACGATGCACTTATGGAAGTGTTTCACCAGGCTATTGATCGCTTGCCGCCGCAACAACAATTGGTCTTTCAGTTGAGATATTTTGGCGATCAAAGCTATGAGGAAATTGCAGAGGGGACGGGAACATCAGTGGGCGGGCTGAAGGCCAATTATCATCACGCAAGAAAAAAAATAGAAACTTTCATACTCGAACAAAATATATCATGAAGAGCAAAAATCCACAGGATAATGAGGAGACCTTTGGCCTCCCTTTAGAAGTCATCGAACGAAGCCGGGCACTGCATCGGGAAGGGCCCGGTACGGCCTTAACAGAACATCGGGAAAAGATACTGCAACAAATAAGACAAAGGAGAAACAGACCGCGGCGCATCGCGCTATGGATTTCTACTGCTGCTGCCTGCCTGGCGCTAGCCATCTACCTCTGGCCGGAAACCGGCAGCAAAAATGACTGGATGGCTGAGGTTCCCGAAGAGGCGCTTTGGGAAGAAGTGCTGAATGAGGAAGAATCCATATATGCCTGGATTCAGGAAGAAGATCCATCCTACGACTATGAATGGCAGAAGATAGAATTAGACTCCCGGGAAATCGATCAACTATTCACCAGCTGGAGTCACGAACTGAATGAAAACGAAATTTTTGAATTACATAAACACTAAATGATGAAAACAACAACTGCATTGTGCCTTATTCTTTGCCTAAGCATTTCCATGCTTCAGGCTCAAAGAGGAGACTGGAAAGACAAAATGGAAGCACAAAAAATATCTTTTATCACCCAGGAATTGGATTTGAGTCCGCGAGAAGCGGAACGGTTTTGGCCCGTCTATAATGAGCACCAAGATAAGAAGCGTGCACTGAGACAAGATCGCAAAAGAGCCAGAGATGTTCTGGACCTATCAGAAGAGGAGGCCCGGCAGGCCGTAGAGGATCAGCTCGCTGATGAACAAGCGCTGCTGGATCTAAAAAAAGAGGTGGCGGATAAATATCTCGACATTTTACCGGCGCACAAGGTTCTCGCTCTCGAGCGGGCAGAAATGAAGTTTAAGAAGGAAATGCTGCTCCGGCTTCGCGAGCATCGGGGCAAAGGGAGAAATGCCCGACAGCAAAAGAGACTGGACTAATTCCTTCCCAATCATTCCCTACAGCCAACGGCTCATTTTCCCAGCGAAGATGAGCCGTTGGCTTTTGATATTATAACGCTTAGTGCTCAGATCATTCCTCAGCCAGCACTCCCGGAGGCTGAGAAGCCCTTTTAGTGGCGTGGAAACGAATGAAATTTCACCTGAATCCAACCACCACGCCCCATTATCGCCCCAATATTAGGCATGAAATTTTAGAAAAAAGCAACGGGAAAAGACAATAAACAGAAATTTTTTAGGAAATCTCGTGTTTTCGCATATCGATAATCTTAACGTATTGTAGGTTCAAATGTAGGTTCTTAAAATTAAAACAAAATTAAATCTATTTTTAATAGAATATGTTTTGATTTGATTTGCAGACATTTAAGTCACATTGTTTATATGTTTAATGTCAAATTCATTTCCGAAAAAACATTGGATTTGTCGGTAAAAAATGAGAGTTTTGTCATTGAAAACATTACCTTTACAGTCGCTTATAGTCAATATGTATAATCCCAAAACCACCTATGCAGCGAAAACCTACAACAAACCAAAAAATATATCGGCTGGTCTCAGAATTCGAGGAAAAAGTGGAAGGTCACTTTTTTCATAGTTTTGACGATTACCAATTGTTGGACATTATATCTTTTTACGAACAGGAAAGATTGATTCATAAGGCAATTGAAGCCGTTGACCTGGCGCTATCCCAATACAAGTACAGAGTGGACTTTTATCTGCTAAAGGCTCGTCTGCTACTTAAGGATAATGAATACGCCGAGGCCTTCGCGACCATTCAACAAGCCGAAAGTTTTTCGCCTTTTGAGTTTGACGTCTTGTTGATGAAAGCAAAGGCCCTCAACTTATTAGGCCAGCTCACTGAGGCCTTAGATGTACTGGATCTATTGCAGAGTTCCCATCCGGCGCGTTCCAATCATGCCGACATCTGTTTGGCCCAGGCGATGACCTACGAGAACATGAAAGATTACGACAGCATGTTTGACAGCCTGAAAGATGCCCTGCTGGCATCTCCATTGCGTCGCGATCTGCTGGAAAAAATGTGGATGGCCGTAGAATTTAGTAAACGGTATGAAGACAGCGTTAGGTTTCATCTTCAACTAATTGACTCAGAGCCATACAATGCCTATGCCTGGTACAATCTGGGGCATGCTTATTCTTGTGTCAATGAATATGAAAAAGCAATAGATGCTTTGGAATACAGCTTTCTGATAGCACCCGATTTTCAGATGGGATATCGGGATTGTGCAGAGCTCTGCATGTTGACCTGCAATTTCACCAAAGCCCGAGAGGTATTTGAAGAGGAGTTGCACCGATTTGGACCGGACAGTGACCTGCTCTGCGATTTGGGTGCTTGTTATTTGGAGTTGAAGCAAACGCGAAAGGCATTTCACCGACTATCAAAGGCACATACGCTCAATCCGTACAATGACGAAGCCACTTATTTGCTCGCTATCTGTCACGCTCGAAAAAAGCAATGGAAAGAAGCGGTAAAACTGCTCCACGAAGCCATACAAATCGAGGACCGCAGGGAAGAATATTACGCACAATTGGCCTCGGCTTATCACCATCTCAGAGAAGTGACCAAAGCGGACTATTACTATCGCAAAGCAACGGAAACGGGCCCGGAACAATTGAATCTGTGGATTGACCACGCCAAGTTTCTTTTTGATGAGCGCGAGTACGAAGAAGCACTGAGCGTCCTGGAAGAAGCAGAATATCACACCGTGGGTGTAGAACTCAATTATTGCAAAGGAGCTTGCCTGTTACAAATGGGACAAGAGCAAGAGGGACTCAATGTACTGGAATCTGCCATGAACGAAAGTCCGGAGCAGATTTCCATTTTGGATACTTTTGCTCCCCACATTAAAGATTCCCCCATGGTCCACTCCATGATGGAGTATTTTTTGTTGGGACAGTAAATGGATCATTTCAGAAGGTTCCTTTTTCTAATAAGGCGCTGTTTGCCCTTCAAGCGTTTTTGCATTGAGGGCAATTTCAAGTTCATAGCTTACAGGCTTGAAAAACAAAATAAAAACAGTATCTTTGCGCTCCGAATTAACAACTTTAAGCATATAAAAACGAATCAATGCGAAATTATGAAGTTACTTTCATCGTAGATCCAGTACTGTCGGGCGATGAAATCAAAGCGACAGCTCAGACCTACGTCGACCATCTCAATGAAATTGGGGCCGAAGTGGTAGACCTGGATGAGATGGGATTACGCCAACTGGCATTTCCCATACAGAAAAGAACATCAGGGGTATATTACTCTTTGGAGTTCAGAATAGAAGATGGTTCTTTCATTCCGAAAATGGAGCTTGCTTTTAAACGAGACGAGCGCATCATCCGTTACCTCACCGTGCGACTTGACAAATACGCCATCAAGTTTAACGAGGACAGAAGAAACGGACTGATTGGTAAAGATCGGAAGAAAAAGGAGCAGGAGGAAATAAAGCCCAAAGTGGTAGCGTCAGCCGTTCCCGTTTCTAAGAAAGCAAAGGAAGAAGAAGAATAAATTTGAACCCCAAAATTAATTATCATGGCATCAAGAGACGATATAAAGTTTTTATCCAATCCTAAAATCGGCAAAAAACAAAAAAAGTTTTGTCGATTTAAGAAATATGGAATCAAGCATGTGGATTATAAAGATCCAGAATTCCTCAAGTCCTTCGTTAACGAGCAAGGAAAAATTCTTCCTCGACGGATTACGGGCAACTCTCTGAAGTTTCAGAGAAAAGTCTCCGTATCTGTCAAAAGAGCGCGGCATTTAGCCTTATTGCCGTTCGTAACGGACTTGTTCAAATAATTTATGGGTAAAAAAAGAAATGAATCATGGAAATCATATTACTGAAAGACGTAGATAAAGTCGGCGATAAATTTCAGACCATCACAGTGAAAAACGGATTTGGTCTCAACTATCTTATCCCGCAAAAACTCGCTGTCGTAGCCAACTCTTCCAACAAGAAGCGATTGGCGGAGATGGTGCGCCGCGAAGAAGCTCACGCTGAGAAAATGCTTGATGAATATCAGGTACTGGCTGACAAGTTGCAGCACATCGTTCTCAAAATTGGAGCGAAAGCCGGTACGAGTGGCAAAATCTTTGGCTCAGTCACAAATGTCCAAATTGCACAGGCGCTCAAAGATCAGGAAGGCATTGAAGTGGAGCGAAGAAAAATTTCCCTCGATGAAGAAGTCAAACAACTCGGAACTTACGCTGCAGATTTGAACCTGCACAAAAGTATCGATGCGAAAATCAATTTCGAGGTTATTCAGGAGTAGTCAACAGCAACAACTAATAACCTTTGAACAGGCCGGCTCTCGTGGTTCGGTCTGTTTTTATTTTCACCCCAGTCTTGCTGACAACCTTGTATCCCTTAGTTTGTTGATTATTTGTACATTTACAGCCAACAACACAATCCACTGACCATTGCTGCACTATAAAACATACGAAAAAGGCGACGACAAAGATTGGGTCGTCTTTATCCACGGCGCCGGTGGGAGCTCATCCATTTGGTATAAGCAAGTCAAGGACTTTAGAGAAAACTTCAATGTCCTTCTCGTCGATCTCCGCGGGCACGGCCGATCCAAAACTTCCCTCAAGACCCTTAAACGCTATAGCTTCGAGGCCATTACAAAAGACGTCATAGAAGTTCTGGACGATCTCAAAATCGAAAAGGCACATTTTGTAGGCATTTCCCTCGGCACCATCGTCATCCGGGAACTCGCAGAGATGCAGAGCCACCGCGTAATTAGCCTCGTGATGGGTGGAGCCATTATGAAACTCAACTTTCGATCCAAACTCCTTCTCAAGTTAGGCGTTTGGCTTAAATCTGTGCTTCCCTATATGTTACTCTACCGCTTTTTTGCCTTCATTATCATGCC
>JAWLFI010000165.1:0-5496 GCA_041685645.1 Saprospiraceae bacterium
ATCGGCTCCCTTCGATCTCTGTCCAATCTACCTCTCCGGTGTTGCGATCACGGGTGACATAAAGGTATTCGAAATAGCCCTGCTTAAGCATGAGTTTCTTGAAGTACAATTTTTCATTGGGATCATACTTGAGGCGGGAATCTTCGTCGAGCTTATATCCGTTGAAACCGCCGACGATATAAACGTCCTTGCCGGGGACTTCTGATCGCTCGAGTGTCAAATGGACATTGACGTACTGGCTCATCAGCTCAATTCTACGATTCATCTGGTTTTCATCCTGTCGAAGGACATTGCTCATGTCGGGATCTTCGGCTGAAGAAATGCCTATGCTACGGATGCCGTCCATATTTTGATGGACAAAACGCCCATTGATGTCAAAATAGGTGAAGTAACTATCCCCGCGTGGACGATCGGTTTTTACCACGACATTGGCCGTGTCCCGACGATATATTTCAAAAATTCGCTCTGTCCTGAAATTGAGATTTCTAATATCAAAGTATCTATATTCTTTGAGGGCCGGGAATACAATTTGTGTGGGATAGCGAAAAGACATTTCGTTGTTTTGTACGTTTTGAGGGGAAATATGGGTATAGCCACGATCCCAGATACCGTTTTGATAGACATAGGCATGGACTTCCTTGTAGGGATTGCGAATATTTACATCGTCAAAACCGGCGTAGATATCAAGTTCGTGATGGGTTCTACTCTTGCGAGCTCTTCTGGGCGGTACTTGATCGACGCGAATATCAAGCTGGTTATCAACCACCATGAATCGTCGGGTAAAAGCTGTCTGTCGCTCCCCATCCTCGTATTTATAGACAAACAAAACGTAATTGCCCGAAATCAGAAAATCTGTTTCATCATTGGGCAATTTCATGGTAAAGTGAGAATAGGCAACATCGGTGCCCATTGACAACTCAAAGTCAAAAATATCCTCTTCTACAAACCCTCGGCGGTAATCAAATTCACGGATTTCGGTGGAGTATTCCCAGTTTTGATTACAGTGGTAGAAGCTGTAGCGATATTTTGAGAAATCTCCATCCAGATCATCAAATTTTAAGGTCAGCTGGCCACCATCCAAGTCAATCACCGGATAGCCCGTAACAATATTCGTGGGGTAAAAAGCGACGGAGGCGACTTCTTCAAGGTAGATCGAATCGATCGCCGGCAAATCAGGTAATTCTGCCTTGCCGGATATCATGAAAGTTATCATGCAAAGTCCAATCAGTAGGATTCTAAGCTTTTTCATAGGGCTAAAATTTCATTACAGTGGGCGAAGAATGTGATCAAAAATAAAGATTATTGTTGAGAAGTTGGAGCAGACACGCTAACAAATGGAGAGTTGGGGTCCAAAAAGCGCCACGGCCACGCTGCGCACTCTTCCGCATAATCGACTCCAATCCGCGGTGCGGCCACAATATCCGCAGTTGGACTATGGTCAGGGGGACGCAGGATACGAAGAGGAGCAGAAGAAGAAAATAGGCTCTCAGCATTATCTTCGATGGTGATTCCCAGTGCTTGTGTCAACTTTCCCGGTCCATTCGTCCATTCCTTTCTTGGGCGGTCGCTGCGCCGGGCGGCCATCACTTCAGTTCCTATGAGTGGATCGATAGCTCGGATCAAAATGGCATGTGCCATACCGGAAGAACCGGTGACTATATTTAACAAATGATGAATGCCGTAGCACAAATACACATAGATGGTTCCTCCCTTTTCAAACATGACCCGTGTGCGCTGGGTCCTTCGATTGAGGTGAGCGTGGCAGGCTTTATCTTCAGGCGCCTTATAGGCTTCCGTTTCCACAATGCGTCCGCCCGTCAGCCGACCTTCTTTTTCAGACAGGATGTAATGCCCAATCAAAGAACGGGCAATCGGCAGCGGATCCGAATGTCGAAAAAATGATGGAGAAATGGGCAAAAGTGTGTCTATCATACCTTATATCAACTAAAATAAAGGCAAAAATCTTATCCGGGCCTGCGATTCAGAGGGCATAAAAAAGTAAAGTGCTTTACTTTCGGCTGTAATTGGGAGACTCTTTTGTAATGTGAACATCGTGCGGGTGACTCTCCGCTACACCTGCGGCCGACATTTTGATAAATCTGGCCTTCATCAAGTCCTCTATCGTAGCGGCACCGCAATAGCCCATACCGGCGCGCAATCCACCTAAATATTGAACCATCACTTCAGCCAGAGAACCTTTGTAGGCAATGCGTCCTTCGATTCCCTCCGGCACGAGTTTTTTAATGTCTTCTTCTACATCCTGAAAATAGCGATCCTTCGATCCTTTTTCCATAGATGACAAAGAGCCCATTCCCCGATACACCTTGTACTTTCTCCCCTCGAAAATCACCGTTTCTCCGGGCGCTTCCTCCACGCCGGCAAATAAGCTTCCCGCCATAATGGAATTTGCGCCGGCTGCGATGGCTTTTGCGATATCACCGGTGTATCGAATACCACCATCGCCAATGACGGGGACACCACTTTCTTTTATGGCTGAATAGGCCTTGTAAATGGCCGACAATTGAGGCACGCCCACTCCGGCTACAATTCTCGTGGTACAAATACTCCCGGGGCCCACACCAACTTTTACGGCATCGACACCTGCTTCCACTAATGCCTGAGCACCTTCACCCGTGGCGACATTTCCGGCAATCACCTGAAGGTCGGGGTATTTTCTTTTTATGTTTTTTAAGGTTTCTAACACACCTTTACTGTGCCCATGAGCCGTATCTAAACATACCACATCGACATCCACAGTCTTCAGAGCCGCAATCCGCTCCATGGTATCACTGGTAACACCCACAGCGGCGCCCACCATCAATCGACCATACTGATCTTTGATCGCCTCGGGAAAGTCTCGGACTTTCATCAAGTCCTTGTAAGTAATCAATCCCGCCAATCGACCATTGTCATCGATCACCGGCAATTTTTCAATCTTGTATTTTTGAAGAATATCCTGGGCGGTCTGCATGTCCGTGCCCAGGGGCGCCGTGACGAGATTCTCATGGGTCATGATATCCGTAATCGGCCGCTGCATATTCTCTTCAAATCGCAAATCGCGATTCGTCAGAATACCGATCAATTCATTGTTATCATTGACGACGGGGATGCCGCCAATTTTAAAGCGCTTCATCAAGGCTAAGGACTGCCCCACTGTCGCCTCTCGGGTGAGCGTCACCGGATCGATAATCATGCCACTTTCGGATCGCTTGACACTGCGTACCTGTTCCGCTTGTTCCTCAATCGACATATTCTTATGGATCATCCCCATTCCCCCCTGTCGAGCGATGGCAATAGCCAGATGCTTTTCAGTTACCGTATCCATGGCAGAGGAAATAATGGGCACATTGATGCGAATTTCCCGGGTCAATTGCGTAGAGGTATTTACATCTCGAGGCAAGACTTCCGAATAAGCCGGCAAAAGTAATACGTCATCGAAGGTCAATCCTTCTTCTTCAAACTTTTTGTATCGGGGAGTTGTATTCTGTTCCATGTGCAAAAATAAAAACTTTTTAAGCTTTCTGAACAATTGGTTTTTAAATTTGTGAAAAATCTCGCTTGAGCGAATCGAAAAGCAAAGACAGAACCCCACCGATTATGATTACAGTGTACAATGACGACTACTTCATGCGACAGGCCATACAGGAAGCCCAGCGCGCAGCAGAACAAGGCGAAGTGCCCGTAGGTGCTGTAGTGGTCTGCCAGGGACGCATCATCGCCCGCGCCCACAATCAGACCGAACTACTCAAAGACGTCACAGCTCACGCTGAAATACTGGCTATTACCGCGGCCAGCCAGGGCATGGGTGGAAAATATTTAAACGATTGCTCACTTTTCGTTACCCTGGAACCCTGCCCCATGTGCGCAGGAGCCCTAAAATGGGCGCGCATCGGCAAACTCGTTTATGGGGCAGAAGATGAAAAAAGAGGGTACCTCCGCCACGAACCCGCCTTGCTCCACCCCTCCACCGAGGTCGCTTATGGCCTGCGTCGCGACGAATGCGCTCAATTACTCAAAGAGTTCTTCCAAAGTAAGCGGTGAGCTGATGACCTTCCCAAAATTTCTTATCGCGCTGTTAAGGTCCGTTAAAAATCCTCTTTTTTATCAGAAGATCGTTATTTTAGTAGCAAATACATTCATTATGATGCGTCTATCCACTCTTTTATTGATCGCCACTTTTTCCCTCGGTCTTGGCGCGTGTAGCAAGAATCTCAGCTATCTCCACCGCGACACCGTGCAAGACAGCCGGATGTTAGACCGGAACATGGACCAAATCCAATTTTATTTGTCCCAGGAACTCATCCTTGAACGCTCCCTGAGTCAGCAGAAAAGCGAAATTAAGGATGGACGCATTATTGTGGAGGAAGGCGGAGAGGTAGATCGCATTCGAATTCCCGCGGAAAGTCCCGGCGTATTTATTTTTAGTCCCGACGGAGAAAAAATGGCCATTTCCTTTTCCGATGACGAAGACAGTTATCTGATGTTTGGCCCCAACCCCAATGAAAATAACCGCTACACTTTACTCGGCAAAAACTGGAAGCGAGACTACGGCGAAGTGACATTTAGAGGTAAGACTTACTACGTCAACCGAAGAAGCGCCATGACCGGTTTACTCGTGGATCTAAAATACACGAGAAAAACGAAAGAAAGTAGAGAAACCCTGCGCGGGCGAACCATTAATTAGTGCCCTTTTTCATCGGCACAAAACGATACGCTCCCAGCACTTCTCGTCGATAGTTTTTAGGCCCTGTGCGCGTGATTTTGTACATTTTTTGATCCGAATTCGCCCCCACAGGCACGATCATAATACCCTCGACTTTTAGCTGTTGCAAGAGTGTTGATGGCACTTCCGGTGGCGCTGCAGTGATGATGATTTTATCAAATGGCGCTTCATTCGGCAAGCCCTCGTATCCATCGCCGTGATAGATATTAATCTCCTCGTAGCCCAGCGTTTCCAGCCGCTTTTTACTCTGCTTATAAAGTTGTTCTATACGCTCAATACTATGTACTTCCGCACCCAGCAAATGCAAAATACACGCCTGATATCCCGATCCGGTGCCGACCTCCAGCACTTTATCGCCCTCCTCGATTTCCAGCCACTCGGTTTGTTTGGCCACTGTAAATGGCTGAGATATCGTTTGCTCACAATCAATGCGGAAGGCCTGATCTTTATACGCCCACTCATCAAAAGCAATGTCCAAGAAATAATGCCTGGGCAAATTCCAAATCGCATCCAAAACGCGCTCATCCTGAATGCCCTTCTTTCTCAATTCCTTTACCAGGCGTTTGCGCATTCCCTTTTGCCGATACGTATCCTGAAATTGTCCTTCCATACCCGCAAATATACAAGACTCTCCGCAAGCAATCCCCTCTCTTTCCACTTTTTCAAAAGATGTTTTTCTGGGCGTGACCCCGCCGATAGCGGGGTCGCTATGGTCGGAGGCTCGCTGTTCGCTCGGCCCGCGATACATCGCGGTCTCCCTCACCGCCAAAGGC
>JAWLFI010000021.1:0-22325 GCA_041685645.1 Saprospiraceae bacterium
CCGTACGTTACGGCTAAATTGAAGTAACTCATGGGTTGTGAGGGTGGGTTGTGTTACCTGTAGCGTACCGTACGTTACGGCTATGATTAGTGAAAATCATGGGCTGTTAGGGGGGATTGTGTTACCTGTAACGTACCGTACGTTGCGACTATGGTGAGGTAATTCCTGGGTTGTGATGGTGAATTGGATTAATCGTAACGTACCGTACGATACGACTAGGTGAGGTAACTCCTGGGTTGTGATGGTGGATTGGATTAATCGTAACGTACCGTACGATACGACTAGGTGAGGTAACTCCTGGGTTGTGATGGTGGATTGGGCTACTCGTAACGTACCGTACGTTACGACTAGGTGAGGTAACTCCTGGGTTGTGATGGTGGATTGGGCTACTCGTAACGAACCGTACGGTACGACTACGGTGAGGAAACTCATGGTTTGTGATGGTGGATTGGGCTACTCGTAACGTACCGTACGTTACGGCTATGATTAGTGAAAATCAAGGGTTTTGATGGTGGATTGGCTACTCGTAGCGTACCGTACGTTACGGCAAAATGTTTATAATTCAAGGCTGTTAGCGAGTAACTGATTACCTATACCGCAAGTTATTAACGGTTATATACGTCTATAACCGTTCAGAACGGCTAATTCTCGGTAGCCCATGTAAATCAATAATATACATATTAAAAAATTTGGTTTGTATTTTCAATATAGGCTATTATTACAGTAAATCAGGAAATCTTAGGGTCTGGTGTAGGAATATAGAAGGGACCCAACTATGCCTGATTGTAGCTTTGAGTAAAGGGGGTGACTAAGCCGAAGGAGGGCAGTCAAATGAGTAAGTTCGAATTCAATTACACAATTCTTGAATCGACCGCTATGATCTAATCTTGCAAAACACTAGACATGGCATATTTTAGGGGAAAAATGTACCCCTTTTTTTGTTACTCTTAAAAAATCAATCGTAAGAATATGACCAGGCTTTCTCTATTTCTTATCAAGTAATACAAGGAATTAAAGATGAGATTTCCGTGCTGCTGCAATGGTGAACGAGGGGCGATTTTAGTCATAAGTCCAGTAAAATCGCCAAAAAGAATTGATATTTATTTTTGTTTTGTATAAAAAACACTATTTTTATTTCGTGGATTTAAATTATCCAATTTGTTATAACTAGATATATTAGAAATGAAACTTTTGACTACTCTCTTCATAATGACTATGATCGCGCACTTTGGTATGGCCCAGGACGATTCTGCCGATGCTTCAAACCCAGAGGCTGCGGCACTTCTGAATCCCCAAAATCAGTGGAACGAAGTGGCCTACAGTATGTTTGGAGATGTCTCTAGTAGTCGATACACCTTCGACTCCGATAGCTCATTCCGAAATGGGAATTGGCACTGGGAACTGCTTTACTCTCCGGATGAAATGGGGGGTGACTGGATGGGTACAGGAGAGTTTTTCAGAATGACTGGTAGTAAAGTATACGAGCTCATCGATGATAGCGATTATTTACTGTATGACTTTTCATTGAATGTCGGAGATACCTTTATTGTGCAGGAGACAAGTACGTGGCCGGAAGCAACAGCGCTTGTCGTGACTGCTGTTGATTCCATTATCTTAATGGATCAATCGAAAAGAAAAAGACTGGTTTTAGAATGCGAAAATGGAGTAGGTGAGCACATATGGGTCGAAGGAATTGGTGATCTGCGTGGGGTGCTGTCGGTGAAAAAAAGTTGTTTGCTGGATGTGAATGAGAACTTACTCTGCTTTTCTGTCAATGAGGAAGTCCTGTATCAAGATCCGGATCAAAGCGATTGCTGGTTGACAACGAGCACTGATGATCCGAACCCAGACGATTTTACGCTCTATCCCAATCCGGCGAATGACAGGATCTTTATTTCAGGAGAGATGTCAAATCGGCCTATAGAATATACGATTTATTCCTCCGGAGGAGTCAACATGCGTTCGGGAAAAACATCGAGCAGTAGTATTTCCGTCAGTGACTTACCCCAGGGTGTATATTTTATTGAATGGTTGCAGGGGTATATGAGAGCAACGAGTAAATTCGTGAAGGTGGATTAAAGGCCGTTTTGGAGTCTCGGTAAAAAAATAAAAGGTAATGTGCAAAGTATGAATCAAAACGTGGCACTCGGAGAAGCGAAGAGTGCTTCGAAATCCTGCTAAAATTGGGGGCAACGCCTCCTTATTATTCTGCCATAAAATCCTTTTTGTGTCGTGCAAGCTATCTCCCCATCAAATATTCTATACTCCATAGACTGGATTAACTTTTTTTCTATCTCTTTTCCGTTTATGCATTAAAAAATAGGGAAATAAATAAACACTGTACATTTGGAATCGTGCCCTCTAGAGCAGATGCGGGAATTTGGCCCTGAGTACGATCCTCAGGCTAGCGGAGAGCGGTGTAGCATAGCGGCGTCTTTTACTTTAGGGACGAAGCGCCAAAAAAACCAATAATAATATGCTTCATTCTACCCCTGAATAAGCACTTTCCCATCAGCTTTGAGAATTCTTGCGAAAAAAAGACATCTTTTCCCGGCGAATTCCTGTTATCAAGTAATATCTTCGCGCAATAAAAAACAGGAAACCCATGGCAGCTAATTTTTCCCGTCGACATATCGGTTTAGGACATGATGATATTCAATCTATGCTATCTACTTTGGGCTGTGATTCGTTAGAGGCTTTAATGGATCAGGTAGTACCGGAGTCTATTCGGCGGACGGAGCCACTTGATGCGCCGGAAGCGATGGAAGAGTCTGATTTTTTGGGGATGATGCGGGTGATAGCGAAAAAGAATGAAGTGCGTCGATCGTTCATCGGGCAGGGATATTATGGTACTCACGTACCTTCTGTCATTCAAAGAAATATTTTTGAGAATCCTGGTTGGTATACCCAATATACTCCCTATCAGGCGGAAATTGCTCAGGGAAGGTTGGAGGCGCTGATCAATTTTCAAACGATGGTGGCCGACCTCACGGGCATGCCGCTGGCAAATGCTTCTCTCCTCGATGAAGCGACTGCAGCAGCGGAGGCGATGAGTATGTTACACGCCATTGGGAATAAAAAGAGAAAGAAAAATCCCGCTTTGAAATTCTTTGTAGATGATCACGTATTTCCTCAGACGGTGGATGTGCTGGAAACCCGTGCGGAGCCGCTGGGCATTGAAATTGTGAAGGGATTAGCGGAAGAGTGGAAACCGACAGATGAGTTTTTCGGTGTGTTATTGCAATTCCCCAATGCTGAGGGGGATGTAATCCAGTGGACGGAGAAAGTGGCAGAATGGCAGGAACAAAATATCAAGGTGGCTGTTGCTGCAGATTTGTTGAGCCTAACGCTCTTGACTCCCCCTGGTGAGTGGGGCGCTGATGTGGTGGTTGGGAATACACAGCGATTTGGCGTTCCCATGGGAGCAGGAGGACCGCATGCGGCTTATTATGCGACAAGAGAAAGTTACAAGCGACAAATTCCCGGGCGCATTATCGGTGTTTCTGTTGATCGGGATGATAGGCCGGCATTTCGCATGGCTTTGCAGACGCGCGAACAACATATCAAGCGGGATAGAGCGACCTCTAATATATGTACGGCACAGGCTTTACTGGCTATTATGGCTGGAATGTATGGAGTCTATCACGGACCCGACGGTTTGAAAACAATAGCTTCTGACGTTAAGGACCGTACAAGCAGGTTGCGGCAGAAACTGGAGAATAGTGGTTTCAAGGTCTTGAACGGTCATGTTTTTGATACGCTTTCTATCGCTTTGACCCACGATCAAATTCAAGCCCTTAAAAAGGTAGCTGATGAGAAAGGGCTAAATTTTTGGTACACGACGAGGGGGGTGAGATTGAGTATGGATGAGACGACGAGAGACGGCGATTTGGAGTTTATTGTAAGCACATTTGTCGAAGCTCTGGGTGCCGGGGAAGATGAAACAAAAAAAGTGCGACTCGAAGAAAGAGACGATATTCCCGAGGAACTACAAAGGAAATCAAGTTTTATGCAGCACGAAGTATTTCATCAGTTTAGGTCAGAGACCGATATGATGCGATACATTAAGAAATTGGAGAATAAGGACTTGTCTTTGACGCACTCTATGATTTCATTGGGTTCTTGTACGATGAAACTCAATGCTGCGACTCAATTGATGCCGTTGTCTTGGCCGGAGTTTTCCAATATTCATCCCTTTGCACCTGTGCAGCAGCGTCTGGGCTATAAGCAAATCATTGATGATTTGGGCAAATATCTCAGCGATATTACCGGTTTTGCTGCTTGTTCTTTTCAGCCCAATTCCGGCGCACAAGGCGAGTATGCCGGGCTATTGACGATTCGGGAGTATCACAAACACAATGGGGAGTTACAAAGAAACATAGCTCTAATTCCTGAGTCAGCTCACGGAACAAACCCTGCATCGGCTGTGATGGCTGGGATGAAAGTCGTTGTAGTTAAATGCGATGATGATGGAAATATTGATGTAGAGGATGTTAAAATAAAGGTAGAGCAACACAAAGACCAGTTGGCTGCGATGATGATTACTTATCCATCGACTCATGGTGTATTTGAAGCAGATATCAAGGAAATTTGTCAGTTAGTTCACGATCACGGCGGTCTGCTGTATATGGATGGAGCAAATATGAATGCACAGGTGGGTTACACGAGTCCCGGAGATATTGGCGCTGATGTCTGTCACCTCAATTTGCACAAGACATTTGCCATTCCTCACGGTGGGGGAGGACCGGGCATGGGGCCGATTTGCGTAAACGAGAAACTAGTTCCTTTTCTACCCTCTCATCGCTATGATGAGTCGGATTCGAAAAATAGAATTCCAGTTTCTTCAGCTCCTTATGGCAGCCCATCCATTTTGTTAATTTCCTATGCTTATATTCGGCTATTAGGTCCCGATGGATTGAAAAAATCAACGGCAATAGCTATTTTGAATGCGAATTACATCAAAAAGAGATTGGAAAATCAGTTTGAAATTCTATACACGGCGGCTTCGGGATTCTGCGCTCATGAGTTTATTGTTGATTTGCGACCATTTAAGCCCATCGGCATTGGGGCGGAAGATATTGCCAAGCGGCTAATTGATTATGGTTTTCACGCACCGACCATGTCCTTTCCCGTGCCGGGCACAATCATGATAGAGCCGACTGAAAGTGAGAGTTTGCAGGAGTTAGATCGATTTATAGAGGCGATGATATCGATTCGTGCTGAAATTGATCAAATTGCCTCTGGTGCCTGGCCGGAAGATAATAACCCCTTGTTCAATGCTCCGCATTGCATACAGTGGGTGACTGGAGATGACTGGAGTTTTCCCTACAGCCGTTCCACGGCGGCCTATCCGGCAGACTATCTATTAGAGGGCAAGAAATTTTGGGTGAGTGTGGCTCGAGTAGATAATGCCTATGGAGACAGGAATCTCATGTGCACTTGTCCCCCTATGGAGGATTATGCCTAGAGGGAATTAAATGTTGACAGTTGCTTAAGGGGGTATTTGCCTAGGTTTCCATGGGGTCGTAATACATCAAGTGCCACTCAGCGCCGGTTTTCTGCCATCGGCGATCTAAGCTCAGATTGAGTGAGGGGCTTGAGATTTCTTCACCAATAATGCTTGATCCCATTTTGTAGAATCGTCGCTTGAATAGCTCAGATTTTTCTGCATTGAAAGCCTTGTGGGGCACCCAGTTGTCCCTGGTCCATACTTCTATACTATCAGTACCTCTATACTCTAAGGGAAATAATACGTGATCTTTTTGATACTCAATATCACTGTGAAAGCTGTCGTAGAAACTTACAAAATCATCTGGAAGTCCCTGTTCGAGTTTTTCTTCTGATGTGTTCTGGGACTGGCAAGAGCCTAGTAGCAGAAGGCACAATAAGCCTAGAGTGAACCTAATAGGTATAGACAAGTAAGTAGTCATCCAACCAAGTGTAATGCAATTCATATTTTTTATTTTCTTTTTTTTCAATTAAGCCCGTCGCAATATTGAGATGGTGTTTGGGTTGTTCAATTGTCAAGTCTTTGCGAAAATCTACTTTTTTTCTGCTGTAAGTCTTAAACAGGGCTTCTTTGGCTCCCCAAATTAAGTGTAGGTCGTCGCTGTGATGGGTTTTTCGGATCCATTTTCTTTCTGTGTCGTTAATAAAGCGATTTTCTATGCGAAATATTTTGTCCACTCGTTTTTGAATATCTATCCCTCCGGGCGTTTGGCTTTTGAGCACGGCTGAGCGATTGCCGGAGTGGGAGATAGAAATTTCTACATCACTATCCGCTAAGTGCGGCTTGCCAAAAGCATCTTTTAAGCATGCTTCCCGTTGAGCATGGCCCATCATATGGTGCAGAAGCCATCTTGCTGCCAGCCACTGCTTTCTGTTCCCCTCTCCTTTGATGCTTTCCAAATCCTTTTTTTCGCTCGCAATCAAATCCAGGCGGTCTAAAAACCAGTTTTCAGACTCTTTAATCTCCCAAATCCCAACAGAGGCGGCCTTTCCCATTTTTTTATAATAGACTATTGGCATACCGTAAATGTAATATTTTTGTAATTCTCTGAGTCGGGAAGTCATTCTCTTTTCCTTTCTTCCCTTTGCAGTAAATTGTAACCTATCTTTAAGGCCATGGAGCTACATGCAGATTTGTAATAACAGATAAGATATGAAAATAAATCAAGAGAAGCTGTTGCTCGGCCACAAATCAGGTATTTATGGCTTGGAAGCTGTCGATGATGATCACTTTTTATCGGCTGCAGGAGATGGGTGGATCGTAGAATGGCCTATTGGCGTCGGCGAAGACGGCAATCTACTATTGCAAATCGAGACGCAGATTTTCGCTCTTTCATATCACAAAGCGTCCGGTCAAATTTGGGTTGGTGACATGAATGGCGGGGTGTATGCCAGTGATTACAGCGAAAAATCATTACTCAAGAAGGTAGCCCACCACAATAAAGGGACCTACGCAGTAGAGGCACGATCGGAATTTATTTTCACCTCCGGTGCTGATGGTATTTTTTCTCTTTGGTCTCCGGATAGTTTAAGAGCAGAAGAAAGTGTTCAGGTTTCGAAAAAACACCTGAGAGCGGTGAGTTTCCATCCCACCCGCCCTGTGATGGCAGTAGCAGGTGGAGATGGTCATATTTATCTCTTTCATACTTCTTCCTGGCAGTGTATTCAACAAATTGAAGTTGCCCACGAGCGATCAATTTTCGACTTGCTATTTCATCCCTCGGGCAATCATTTGATTAGTGGGGGAATGGATGCTCAGCTAAAGGTTTGGAACTGGGAGGAGGGGCGGCTAGTGCACTCAGTACCCGCTCATGTTTTTACCATCAATGGTTTAGCGATTGACTCTGAGGGCGGGTGGTTGGCAACGGCCAGTCGCGATAATAGTATAAAGTTTTGGGATTTGGATTCGATGATGTTAGAGAAGGTCATCGATCCAACGAAGAAAAACTATCACATGAACTCAGTGAATGCCATTTTCTTTCACGAACAGAGCAGACAATGGATATCGGCAGGCGATGACCGGACGATCCGGCTCTGGAAGATGCGTGAAGAAGATCAAAATTAATACATTCGCCGAAAATATTTACCTATGATCTTGACAGACCAGAAAATCCTTGATTGCATTAAAAAGGGAGAAATCGTCATCGACCCTTTTGATCGGGAATGCTTGGGTACGAATTCCTATGATGTACATTTGGGACATTATTTGGCTACTTATAAAGATCACGTACTCGATGCCAGACGGCATAATCAAGTGAATCACATTACGATCCCCAAAGAGGGTATTCTGATACACCCGGGCACTTTGTATTTAGGAGTGACACTTGAGTATACTGAGTCTCATCGCGCTGTCCCTTTTCTAGAGGGAAAATCGAGTGTGGGTCGCCTGGGCATTGATATTCATGCCACGGCAGGAAAGGGTGATGTTGGATTTTGTAATAGCTGGACTCTTGAGATTTCCTGCACCCAACCAGTTCGCATTTATGCGGGTATGCCCATTGGGCAACTCATATATTTTACTGTCGATGGAAGCATAGAGAGGTATTACAATAAAAAAGCCAATGCAAAATACAATGAGAGGACGACACGTCCAGTAGAATCTATGATGTGGAAAAACAAATTTTAGTCTTTCGCCTCCTGTTGACTCCATTCCAGCATACCGCCTAAAAGGTTTCGCGTTTTTTTAAAGCCGTTTTTAACCAACAGTTCTTTGGCGATCCCACTGCGGTTTCCAGAGCGACAATAGACGACGATTTCCTGCTCTTTGTCGAAGGGTAAATCATCTAACTGTTTGGGCAATTGTCCCAGGGGGATGAAAGCTCCGCCAATATTGTATTCTTCTCTCTCGTGTGCTTCTCTCACATCAAGAAGCTGAATACTTTCCCCGGCCTTTTTCTTTTCTTTCAGTTCTTTTACTGTAATGTCTTTCATGTCCTTAGTTTTTAATGAAGGATTGGCTGGCTTGAATATGGCCCGATGAATTTTTTATGAGAACAATATAATACCCGGGAAGTAAGCTCGAGACATTAATTTTTTGCTTGTTAGTAGCCTGGAGGATTTTCTGCCCTGAAGTATTATAAACTTCTAGCATGGATTGTCTGATATCGAACCCTTTTGCTGTAATGTGCATCATATCCGAGCTAGGGTTGGGATATAGGCTGATTTCATGCTGTCCGCTAATTGGAGACTCAGTTTGTGTGGTAATTTGCCGCTCCGCTCCAAATACGGGTCGTATCATTATTGCTCCCTGAATATCTCCTCCCGGCATGACTTGGTTCCAGGATCCCGTAGTGTTGAAAAAAATATGTGAAGTCGCTTGAGGGCTGTCTCGATCGAATCCAACATAAAGTCCAAAGGGGTTGCTGGAAGAGACTTGTCTCCAGCCGACGTAGAACTTTCCGCGGGGAATATAAATGCTCGTATCCTGACCGAGTTCATCCTTTAAGGCATAGTTCGTGAAACTTCCGATTCCTTCACCGTGCTGAGAAGCAAAGATGGGTTGATCGTAAAAAGAGGAAAACACGGGATCAGAAGGCAGTGAGTCAGTCCAAACTAAAAGTTCGAATCGCTGTCTTTCGCCATCGGAAAAGACAAAGGGAAACATAATCCGTATCGCTTTTAGAGTATCTCCTTCTATTGCCTCATATTCTTGTGCGACCAGGTCAAATTGCCCGGTTCCCTGCACGAAAATTCCAACTTCTGCAGAACCATCATCGTAGGCGTAATAATCTATGAGATCAGTAGTGGCACTTACGCGATTGTTGGCAGCAAAAGCGGGACGGTTCTCTTCATTTTCAGGTTCAATTTCATATACCATTTCAACCTGCGCACTGTCCCCCTCCATTACATTGAGAGATTGAAGGGCATTGATGAGACCATCCCTCCTCTTAATTGGGTTTTGGAAGCTGAATTGTCCGGGTGACAGTGTTCTTTGGTTTTCCGGAACCACTGGAGGGACTTCTAAAAGAGTTTCTTCAATCAATGCTGTAGAATCTGGTAATTCATTGACCAAAAGACGACTGTTACTGACCTCTTGGGTGTTGGGGAAATTATTGGAGATTTGAATCCCGATTTCGGATGCTGTCCTGGAGGAGACCCAATTCATGAATTGAGTGGCGGGCATAGCTCTGTAGGGGGCGAGCACACCAGTAGGTTCGGATAATAAACTCACATCTGGAATATTGGAAGTGGGCACAGGCTCATCAGAGACGATGACATAATCCAAATGCCAGGTGCCTAGAATGCCGTCTCGTCTGGAAATATTTTTGAATCGAAATTGAAAACCCTCATACCGATATTCCGGTGCAATGGGGATTTCCTCGTACTGAAATGCCTGAACTCCTCCGTCACCAGGCCCCGGATATGCCTTGATCTGTTTCCAGCTTCCTTCCTGTGTTTTAAATTCTAATATGAGGGAGTCTTGTTCTCTGGGGAAGCCTGCAAACCCTCTTCCCCGGGCCTGGTAGAAGTACTGAAGGGCGGGGAAATCTAAGCCTTCCAGGTCTAAGAATACCGAAGTGAGGTAATCTGAAATTCCAGTTCCGCCGCCATAGGGGATTCCGTTTTCATCAATCCCGTCCAGAGTTGCAACACCAAGGGATATAGGCTGATGAGCTAAATTTCTATTGACATATGCATCGCGGTCCAGCCAGAATTCTTGATTGGGATAGGGGCCTGAAGCTGAGAAATTATCGATCAACGGGAGTTGAAGAGGTGGTAGAGTTTTTACAATCAGTAGGATCGGGACGACATTTTCCTCTACATCAATTAAAAATAGATCGATGGAATCTACAACCGGCACCTGAATAAAACCGGCGGTAAAGGTCAGGCAATGCTCATCTACCTCGAGTTCGCCCCCAATAATACCCACGGGGTCGAATTCGAGACTATCAAAGGGTTCGCTGAGAAGAAATGTGTCCACACATAAACTATCTGATTGAAGGGTCTGCACATTGAGTTGCAATACCTCTGCATACTGAGAAGATGCCTGAGTATGCTCCGGGGCTTTTTTCAATAAGCTTACATTATGGCTTAGAGGAGCGAGTTGTATTTGTCCCCAGGAGGAGGCGAAAAAACTACAAGTGATCAGAACAGCGAAAATATACCTCATTTGCTCAGTTTATTGTCCAACGAATGAATGCGGAGAAGAAGTATAACGCAACCTCATTCATCGTCGTCATTTTCACGACGATCTTCCTGTGAGTCTAAGGAGTCGCATTCCGGAGGTTGGATTGGCGATACCCAGACCTTTATTTGTTCACCCATTTGTATGGGCTTTCCCCCATCCAATGGCGATGGACTTTGATCTGTAATATACGCCTGCTCAATATCATCTGTGGCCCCCATAATTTCTATGTTACCAAGTTCCAGTTGCATGGCCGACAGTTGAAAGCGAGCTTCTTGTAGGGTTTTACATATTAAGTTCGGAATGACAATATAGCCACCAGAAGATTTAGATGTGATCACGGACAACCGATCCCCTCTGTTTATGCTGTAATTATCCGATCTGCCCGTTTCATTGATAATGCTATTTCCATCGTGAAGAACTTCCATAATATGTCCTTCAGGCCCGGGATCGTAGACCTGATCGACAATTTCCATTTTAAGATCATATCCCAGATTTAACTCCTGACTTTTTATTTCATAGCTTTCTCCATAAAGCCGGGGTAAAGCGCTGACTTTTATGACTTCCGGTGTGTATTTGGTGATGGCGACATAAATTTTACGCCCTTGCTTTGCCTGAGAGCCGGACTGTGGGTTTTGTCGTTTTATGATTCCGCCCTCTTCACCGACGAAAAATACAGAGTCGCTGACTACGATTTCAAAACTTCGATCTTCGGCATCTTCCATGGCCAATTCGATCGGCTTTTCGGTGTAATCCGGAATCAATAACTTTTGCCCATGCCGGGTAAAATTATCCAGCCAGAAGAGAACCATCCATACCAATAGGATAGAGATCAAAATCATGATTCCTATGTTGATCCACATTTTCTTACTGCGGACAAAAGTCCACAAATCTTCCCATAGGGTATATCGCTCCTCTCTTTGAGCCATGCTCGTTAATTTGGCGGTTTATTTATGCTGTCAATGGCCTTTCTGTCTTCGGCTATTTCAAACCAATACAAAGGTAATAAATCCCAACGGCTCCATGAGCCTTAAGTTTTTCATTTCCTCAAACATAACTGACTGATTACTTCTGATTATTGTTGTTTTTCTTTCATATTTGCAGCCTATGTCAGCGCGTCGTAGTATCAATAGAGAAATATTCAACCTTGCCGGACCTAATATTTTAAGTAATATTTCCGTACCTCTGATTAGTTCAGTGGATACTGCATTAATGGGGCATTTGTCTTCTACGCATCTCGGCGCCGTGGGCTTGGGGGCTATGCTGTTCAATTTCTTGTATTGGAATTTTGGGTTTCTACGCATGGGAACTACAGGGGTGACGGCTCAGGCTTTTGGCCGGTCAGACCGCTCTGAAGTGATTATGAATTTGGCGCGCTCTTTAGTCGTCGCCCTGGGTATCGGACTGGCTCTATTAGCGTTGCACCGCTTATTGGGCTCAACGGGCTTTATCTTGTTGAACACCCCGGAGTCTCATTTTCCCCTGGCCATGGAATATTTTAATATCCGAATTTGGGCCGCACCGGCAACCTTGGGATTGTATGCTATGATGGGTTGGTTTTTTGGCATGCAAAACGCTATATATCCTTTAATTTTAACCATTTTTATCAATATCACCAATGTCGTACTGAGTGTCATTTGGGTCAATTATTACGGCTACGGCATTGAAGGTGTGGCCATGGGAACTTTGATTGCACAATATGCAGGCCTGGTATTTGCCGGATTGCTTTGGTTCATTAGATACAAGGGCTTTAGATCTTATTTTATTCATTTTGGCTTTTGGAAGTGGTCGGCTTTTCGGTCTTTTTTTCAGCTCAACGGCAATATTTTTATTCGTACCATTTGCCTTTCCTTCGCTTTTGCTTTTTTTTATAATCGCAGTGCCGCTTATGGATCTATTGTTCTGGATGCCAACGTAGTCCTCCTTCAATTCCTGCACTGGATGTCCTATGGCGTTGATGGTTTTGCCTATGCTGCTGAAAGCCTCAGCGGTAGATACAGAGGTGCTATGAATTTATTGCGATTCCAGTTGTCTGTGCGGTGGAGTTTTTTCTGGGGCGGAGTGTTAGCGCTTTTCTATGCACTGATTTACGGTATTTGGGGGGCTAACATTATTCAGCTGTTTACAGATATAGCCCATGTGCAGGACATGGCGGAAAATTACCTGTGGTGGATGGTGGCGCTGCCCATTGCTGGATTCGCTTCCTACGTTTGGGATGGTGTTTTTGTAGGGATAACAGCGGGGAAAAGTATGCGAAATGCGATGGTTCTCGCTTTGTTGGTCTATTTAGTGGCTGTTTTTACTGTTGGCAAAACTTTTGAAAACCACGGCTTATGGGCCAGTCTTTTGATTTTCCTCCTCGCTCGGGCAGTTTTTCAACAATACCTCTATAATAAAAAAGGATGGAACCTGAATTGATCCAGATTCCATCCTATTTTTTGACTTAAAAATTTCCCTTACTGTATGATTACTTTTTGTGTTTGTCGTTTATCCCCGTCTTGTAGTTGTATATAGTACAAGCCTTTGGGCAAATCATAGGAATCAACAGAGTAAATCAATTTACCATTTAAGGGCTTTTCCAGGATCAATTGACCTTGTATGTTGTACAGCTGATACTGCCCGCTTGTCGGCCTGGAGGGAATCGAAATATTAAAACGATCTTGAGCCGGGTTGGGGAAAACACTTACATTTTGATCAACTTTTTGGTCTGTAGACAACACTTCATCTACCTTGATGTAAACCGTATCCAAGCCATACCATCCTCCGTCTTTGTCGGTAAGGACAAAGGAGAAAAAGTCTAACTCTTCTTCTGATCCATTGTGTTCGTAGATTAAATGGTAAGAGTTAATGGCATATTGAATAAATTGCGAACCGGGTTCTATTTCTGATTGACCATGTTGAATAACACCGTGCTTGGGAGCCTCTACGATGGTGTACAGTAGATCGCCGGAACTGTTACCTTCTTTTTCTGCTCTCATGTTTTGCGGGCGAATAAATTGGTCACCGCCCTTAGACACGTAGATGGTATCTGTTGAAAAATCGGGTTTTTCAACAGAAATACTTCCACACACTTCTAAGCCCCAACCTTGTAATTGTCCGGTCGATCCCGCGGTTTGATCATAAATATTAATGCTCCAGTCGCCCTGTAAATTCTGGCCATTAAATATGGAAAGAGAATCTTCTGGCCGATAAGTATTCCCCGTGTTGAGTGGGCAAAGAACTGTGTTACTCGCCTCGTCATTTAAAGATAAATTAAAGTCCGAGTTGTTGAAACAACGGTTCGAAAACAGGGTTGCCGTTATGCCGGAAGGTCCCTCAAGTTCGGCTGAAATATCTCCAACGAAGGGGTGAGTCCCTCTGAGGTCGAGGATGTTCAAGTCCGCAACAACACCTTCTTCAAATACTTCCAGGCGCGAAGTTGTTTTCCCGTTGCCGGAGGAAGAAATGGTTTTGGGGACGTCAACTGAAATATAGGTCTCGCATTCTAAGCGCACGGTGTGAAACGCTTGAACGGGGCTGGGTTGCCCATCCCCGCAAGTATTTACCGGGACAATCCTCCAGAACAATAAAGTGTTCGTTGGGAGCAATTCTTCTAAAGTGTACTCAGTGACATCTCCTATTGTTTGCGTTAATACTATTGAAGAAGGAGAAAAGTTGGGACTCTCTGCGATGTCGATGCGGTAAGAATTAGCATCCTCCACATCGACCCACTCAAAAGTCGATTTTTGTGGTACATTTTCAGCATTGGCTTCTGGAGATATTCCTTTTAAGTCATCGAAGTCATTGGTTATGATTTCAGCTCGCACGGGAATATAGATGGTGTCAGCATCTGTTGCTGATAGTATAAATTCAAAATCCACCACTCCTTCCGGGGTTTGTCCCCAGTCGATCATTACATTTAACATTTCACCCGGGCTTACCATTTCAGGATCAGTTGAGTAGGAGGCTTCTGTCGGGAAGTTATTCACGCCAATAACACTAATCTCGGACTCCAAACCACCGTATCCCTCTGTCTCCAGCAAATAATTGCTGAATTCGGGTGGGCAAGATTGTTGGACCACGGGACTCACTCTCGCTATAAACCCGGGCTCATCGGCATCTACTATGGAGAATGTCGATTCGGACAGATTGAAAAATACATTGTTACTTGCTTTTACTTTTATTTTTGCTGTATTTGATGTAACATCTGGAAGGTTTAGGGTATAACTCCCCGTGTTGGGCACGCCTTCTTGTAATACATGTGGGTAAGTATAGCCTCCATCTGTCGATAAGTATAAATCTACTGTAGCGCAGTTGACGGGTGCGTCGGATGTGCCTGCCACATCCCACTCTATATTGATGGTATCTCCAACCTCATACATACCGGCTATTGGATCAACTGTGAAAGGACCCGCAGACTCCACTACATCCATAGATACGTAGTCCCAGGCAATAACGCCTCCTTCCGGATTCCAATCTCTTACCGTGCAGCTAAACATCATACTTCTGGAATAATCAGGTAATACCTCCCAAATTGAAGATTGATTTAATAAAATGTCCTCAATTTTCGGAAACACTCGTTTGTTCTCCGATGTAGGGGGATAGGATCGGAACAAGGGGCAGTTTCCCGAGGGGTCACCCGGAGGACAATTTGTCAAACCGGCATCTCTTTGCTCCCAGCAGTATAATACATCAGAATCGCCATTAATGGTGGCATTGGCTTCTAATTCGAATGGGGTGGAAATGGGAATCGTCAAATCCGAATCCTCATCAAAAGGAAGGTCTATTTCCGGTAGGGGATGATCCTGAGGAATGATTTCAGCACAATTATTTCCGCCACCATTATGCATGTGTCCGATAATGGACTCTACTGATCCAATGTTGTAGTATCCATCCTTTCCGTTTTTAATATTTCTGGCACCGCAAATGCCACCATAAGACATGATGGTGCTTCCACTTCCTGGTTCAAAGCCAAATGCAAGAGACTCATTTTGACCCCTACAAAAATTGAAGGAATGTCGAGAACCCATTTGGTGACCCAACTCATGACTGACCAAACCTACGTACCAACTGTCTCCAACTGGATTAAAGCCACAGGAAACCCCGCGCGCTTTACCATTTCTATTACAAACAGAGTTAACCTGAGCTAAGCCTCCTGCATCAGTGCAAAAAACGTGACCGATGTCGTATAAACTGCTGGAAATCCCTCGAGTTGCGATAAATACAGGGCCTTCATTAATTAGAGCTTCTGTATCCCCATCCGTCAATTCATTATTGGCTGGATCTAAAACGATCAGGCTGTCTATCTCATCGATAAATTCATACTCAACTGAAAATTCTCTTCGCATGACCTCATTGACCCGAACGATCATGGTGGTCAAAGCTCCAGTGACTAACTCGATCGTTCCACCGTGAAAACTCGAATATCCATAGGTAGCTACAGGCGCCATGCGATACCGCCTCAGAGGTACGTCCTCTTGAGCAGAAGATGACATCGCCTGCCCCCTTTCCAATGCTGAGGCTATAGTCTTGCCGGGCTCTTCCGGCTCATCCATCAAATCTTCCGTGCCGCATTCGAATTGATCGTATGCTGCGGGCCGTTGGTAATCCGCGGTATGATAGACGGCGTAAGTACTTTGACCGCGCACCTTATTGGTTGGATCAATATAAATGTGATCTGAACCATTATGCAAAACGGCGTGAAAACCGTGCCCCGTCATATCTCCATATCCTGTGAAGTCACCATCCAACTGCCGGAGCCGGAAGGTTTTGATTTCTCGAAACTTCTCGTAAAATTCAGGTCCGGCAATAGAGTAAAAACTCAATTCAAACCGACCGCTGCTTCCATCGGGTAGAGGTAAGGTGAGTATTCCGGATTGTTCGACAGCTTTCGAAATAGCGGTTTGCAACAAAGACTCTTCCACCTGATAGGCATCGTAGGCCTCGGGCTCGAAGAGTTGCTGGCTGTCAAATTGTACCTGTTCCTGGTCTATTGGCTGAAATAGATTTTGCCCTGCAGTTGTACCTGCAATTAATAATATTGCTGATAGGGTGAGTAGAATGTGTTTCATGACTAATTAGGTGTTCTTATTGAATGATATTCGTTGATAAGTATGCTTCGCATTTGTTTATTATTAACTGTCAATAATATATACTTATTGCAATATGAGCTTTTGAGTGAAGGTGTTCTTCCCATTTTTTAACTGTATATAATATACTCCTGCTGCTAAAGATTGGCGATGCATGCGAACGATAGCTTGCCCTTCAATGGCTTTTTCACGCATGAGTACTCCCCGGCTATCGTACAATTGAATGTGTCCGCTCTGAAACTCCTTGGGGGGATGAATAAAAAATTCACCGAGTGTTGGATTGGGATATAATTCAAATTTGGCTTGTTTTGGATTATCGGCCCGAAGTATTTCATCTACCTTGATCGGGAGCGTATCTATACCAATCCATCCGCCTTCTTCATCTTCTATGGTGAATGTGATATAGTCTAAATCTTCCTGTGAACCATTGTGCTGGTAGATTAAATGCCAGCGATCTACAGCCCACTGTGTAAATTGACTGCCCGTTGTGACTGTGCTGGTTCCATGTGTCATAACCCCATTTTGAGGACCATCCACCACCGTATATAAGATCTTGCTGGGATCGACCCCCGACTTCTCAGCTTGTAGGTTTCTCTCAGTTAAAAACTGCTCGTTTCCTCTGCTCACGTAAAGGGTGTCTTTACTGAAGTCCGGGGCGGCCTGAACCAGTGCGCCACACAATTCGAGTTCCCAGTTTTGAAAACTGCCCCCATTTCCGGCTGTTCTATCTTCGATAATGAGCTTCCAATCTCCAGCCGTTGACTCGCCACTCAATGTCCCTAATTCATCTTGTGGTAAATACGTGTTGCCTCCTATTAAGGGGCAATCGACCGGGCCGGAGGCTAAATCGCTAAAATTCACATCAAAATCCGACTGGTTGAAACACCTCTCCGTGAATAAACGGATCGCTGTACCGGCCGGACTTTCCAGGCGTGCTCGTATTTCTCCGATATAGGAATGCGTTCCTCTTAAGTTGCGCACCTCTACAGCATCTACAACACCTTCTGCGGGTACCGTGATGACAGATTCTGCAATCGCATTGGAAGTTGGTCGTATTGACGTGGGTAAGTCAATAGCCGTGTAGCGCTCACAACTGACAGCTCCCGTGCGAAAGGCCGAAATCACAGAGCCTTCTCCTTCTCCACACTCATTAATGGGATATACTCGCCAAAAATAAGTGCGACCGTTTTCTAATTGATGCCCCAGAAGCGAGTTAAAGTTTATCGTATCTGCAGATACTATGGCTTCGACTTCGATCAAGTCAAAATCCGGACTGGCAGAAAGTGCCACCCGATATTCAAGGGCATCTTCTGAGGTCTCCCAACTAAAGTCTGTGACGGTAGATACACTCTCGGCATTGCGCGCGGGTTCCCGCGGTATGAGGTCGCTAAAATCGTTGGTGATCACCGCCGTTTGAATTTCAACCCTCACAGTATCCTGAAGTTCGCTGGTTAAAAGAACCTGCAAATCGAGTTCTTGCTTTTCTTCATCTCCGTAATCCACCTGGAGTAATATATTTTCACCGGCAGATACAGTTGGCGGTACAGCTTCCCATGTGGCTGTTGCAGGCAGTCCTTGAACATCAGCGATGAAGATCTCTTCATCAAAACTCAAAATGCTAGCTGTGGTCAGCTCGTATTCCGCAATCTCAGGTAAGCAAGCGTTTTGGAAAAAGCCGGGGTAACTCGCTGTAAATCCAGGACCTGAAGGCGGTCGAATTCTGAAAGTAGATCCGGAAATATTAAAAAACACATTATCACTTGCTTTGACTTTTATTTTTGCATTCCCGGTGGGTATGTTTGGCGCATTGAGCGCGATTCGACCGTTATTGGGCACATCCTCAGCTATGAGGTGAGGGTAGGTAAAACCACCGTCCTGAGAAAGGTAAATGTCGACGGTGTTACAATTAATGGGAGCAGCATCCGTGCCGGCGACATCCCACTGCACTTCAATTTGTTCCCCAATGTCAAAATTACCTGAAATGTCCTCCACCGTAAAGGGGCCGGCGTCGGAAGTGACATCTAATGTTGCCATATCCCAATCCAAAGTCCCTCCTTCAGGATCCCAATCTCGTAAGGTGCACATAAACTGCATCGTTCTGTCGTAATCCGGCAATTTCTCCCATTTGTCATCTACTCCATCTATTAGGTTCTGTATGCGGGGGAAAACGCGGGTAGAGTCAGTGGTAGGTGGGAACGAACGAAATAGTGGACAATTGTCGGTGGGGCTATTTGTGTTACAACGGAAAGGAGAAGCGTCGTATTGCTCCCAGCAGTACAACAGGTTAGGATCTTCCTCCGTCGCAGCCGCAGTCAGCTCAAACGGAGTAGATATGGGTATATGCAATGTCTCTTCATAAGTCAAATCCAGAGTGGGTACTTCTCCGGGGCGCTCCATTTCCTCCGCGCATCTGGCTCCAAAGCCTTCGTGCATATATGCGATAATCGATTCGATGGAACCTATATTATAATAAGGATCAGTAAAATTACTCACGTTTCTACTGCCGCACAAACCAGCATAGGCCATGATCGTCGTTCCACTGCCCGGTTCGTAACCATCGGGTAAACTCTCATTATCTCCCCGACAATGGTTAAAAGAATGTCGCGAACCCATTTGGTGCCCTATTTCATGGCAGACCAAATCCACATAAAATCGATCTCCAATGGGGTTGTTACTACACGAAACACCTCTGCGTTTCCTGTCGTCATTACACACAGCGGAAACCGAGGCCAGCCCACCGGCATTTGTACACAATACATGCCCGATATCGTATAATGAATCGTCGAAAAATTGAGGGATTTTAGCATTCACCTGGTTGATGAGCGCCTCAGTGTCTCCATCAGTGTACCCATCTTCATCAGGATCCAGATAAAAAAGTGTGTCCGTACCATCCACTAAAATATATTCTATAGAGAACTCTCTTCGCATGATTTCATTGACGCGAATCATCAAGTTGACCAACTCTGAGGCTACATCGGATTTTGTGCCCCCGTGATATTGCGAATATTCTGCAGTCGTTGAGACCACAAGTCGGTATTGTCTTAGCGGCGGTCGCTCCTGATTGATCGAAGCAGCTTCTCGATTGAGCCGGGGAATTTCTCGACCTATTTCTTCCGTGTCTACAAAATCCTCCTCTACCTCACATATCGCTCTTTGGAAGTCAGAGGGCGCCGAATAGTCTGCGGTGTAATAAGAGGCATATGATTTCACTTCTCCCGTTTTTGAAGTTGGATCTAGATAAAACTGGCCTTCTTCATTGCGGCCTACAGCGTGAAATCCACGGGGTGACATTGCGCCAAAGCCGGTGATGACTCCATCTTCTGATCGAAAGGAGAAGGTCGTTATCTCTGGAAATTTGGCATAAAATTCAGACTCGGCCAATGCGTAGGGCTTTACTCGCACGGATATCATTTCCCCATCCGGTCCGGGAAGGTCAAAAAGACCCTCTACAGCTAACACTTTCTCCAATTGGGACTCAATGCGCTGATCTTCCGCCCGATAGCCCGCGTAGGCATCGGGTGTATTAATGGCGTCGGGGGCAAATTCAATTTGGTCGCTCGATAGCGCTTCAAATACAGACTGTGCACCCATGTTAGGCGCAAACAATAACCCTAAGATTATTAGGGTGTAAGGAAGAATACCTTTCGAAATAGTGGTAAAAAGTGTCATATCTTGTTGATTAAAGTTCTAGATTCAAATGTAAGAAAAAAATCATTGAGCGAACTTACGATTTCTGCATGCATCGATTTTCAACTTCTATTGAAAAGTGATGTCCATATTATAAAACGAAATTAATCGGGCTTTAGTAAGATTGTTTTTCTATTTTTTTGGGCGTGCCCCCGGCCCCGCCAGATGCACGGGGCCGGGGTCGCGTGCTTTCGGGGTTCCGTCCTCCTCGAGACGCGATTCTCACGTCTCTTCCTCGGACCCGTTCGCTGCGCTCCGGCCCTGCCGCCCGCTCACGCGGTCTGCACGATTGCATATCGCCTGCGATGGTTCAGCTGAAAGTTCGCGGTATGATGTGAAAATTCAGGAATTAAATTATGTTGTTAATTCGGGACTTTTCTAAAAGTTCGCCGCAATTGTGCACATTGAATTTACGCATCATATTTCGCTTGTGCACAGATACGGTTTGATCCGAGATGAATAGTTCAGCCGCGATTTCCTTAGTGGTTTTCCCTTCTTTTATTTGAGTAAGGATCTCCCTTTCTCTTATCGTGAGTTCACTCTGCACCACAAAGCGATCATCCTGATCGAACTCCCGACCCCGGGGAGAGCCATTGGTCGAGGTAGTCTTAGGCCCCATACTTACGTTTTCGCCCATGTAATTCTCCCCTTGAAGTATTTTAGAAAAGCACTGGAAAATGTCCTGAGGCGAAGAACTCTTAAGGACGTAGCCGTCTATTCCGCGACTAAATGCCAATTTGATGTACTTTTTGTTTTCGTATTGAGTCAATACAATGATGCGGGTCTTGCGATAGCTATCTTTGATCTGCTCCAATAGGTCAATGCCATCAATTTCGGACAGCCTCAATTCTGTGATTAATATTTGTACGGGATCGCGCCGAAGAGATTCCATGAGTTTGCGACCGGAATGGACGACCCACTTCACATCGATATCTAAAGGAGCCTTATAGACGAGGAATTGCTCAAAAGCTGCGGAAAAAATCGGGTATTCGTCAGCTAAACCTACGGATATTTGATGATGAATCTCTTGCATAAACAATAACACATTGTTAATTCCCAAATATAACAAAAATAAACACATGGCACAGCTGAGGCGGGAATTTACTTTTTCACCAGGGCTATGTCAGCTGTAATTCAGGAAGGGTAGGAGCTGTCGCTATGCAAGTATATTAATGTGCAGCTGCAAATGAAAGCGAAATGCCCGCGCAAAGGATAGTAGGTGGCCGCCGGTAGGCGGCGTCGCCGGCCTGGCGGCGACCGATAGCACCGCATAGCCTGACCCCGCTGCGATCAGCAGCGGGGATGCGCCCAAAACACTATACATATTATAAAAAAGCACTATACGTATAAAAAGAAAGTACTTTTTTCGTCAAATTGATTTTTTTTAATGGGTAAATCGTATATTTGGAACTGACTAAAGATTAAAACTGCTTACATATGAAGTACTTATACTATCTGGGCCTTACTTTTTTCCTTTTATTTTCCGTTCAAGCTGCGCAAAGCCAAAACTGCCCACTGGCCTGCAATAATAGTGTCATTGTGGCGCTGAATCCCAATTGCACAGCGCTGGTGACCCCCGACATGATCTTGGAAGCTCCGGGCTCAGGTTGTCCTTATTCGGTTACGATATTTGATGCTAATGGGCAGCCGATAGGGGATATGGTCAATGGAACACATATTGGTCAAACACTGGAAGTACGGGTTTTTCTCAATGGGAATTCTTGTTGGGGTACGATTACAGTTATAGATGGTCAGGCTCCGACAGTGGATTGCCAACCCAATGTGACGGCCTCATGCGCCGAACTGGATCCGGATGATGTACCCACCTTTTTGGTCAATGATAACTGCGACCCCGATCCGGACATAATAATTTTAGATGATGATATCGTAAGTCAGTCCTGCTCCGGGCCTTACTCTGCGATTCGGACGATTACTTA
>JAWLFI010000166.1:0-5442 GCA_041685645.1 Saprospiraceae bacterium
CATCTCTCATCGACCTGCACGTTAAACTCCAAAGGATTCCGCATCAAGTGCGGAATGACGATTGTTTTGTTAGGCCTTGTGGGTTTGCCATTTTAGAGACAGGGCGTGCCTTGCCCCGCCGTAGCCTCCGGCGAAGGAGGTGCTTCGCCCTGCCGAAGCCGCAGGCGTAAGAGGAGCCCTGTCTCCACATCAGAAAAAATTGTGAGAGCTCAGAACCCTTTGTTCAACAATTCGTTTCCAACGCTCGAAATGCTATTTATCGGACCTCATAGATTGAAATGGATCCCGATACCTCGTTGGAAACAATGAGTAAATTTTTTCCGGAAGAGTGATCAGCAGCCGGGATGAATACAATGCACTCCGGAGCTAAATCACCCGCCATAAGTTCACCCTCTGCATTTCTTGACTCTGCATCAACTTCGAAGTTTCTATTGTTCGTATAGCTGACAAAGGAAACATCATCTACCTTGGTTACATCATACACCATCACACCACCCATGCGCTCTAAACCTATGAAGGCATAGTGCTTGCCGTCGATCGTACCCACATCAATGGCTTCCGGCTCAGGACCTTTGTCATCTGACCTGCTTTTATAGGAGTCGTTGTCGTCATTCGTAGAATTAAAGTTGTCGGGGTCTGCAATGAGTATTTGCTGCTCAAAATCGTCGCCGGAGTCATAGACCTGAGTGATGTCAGAGGCTCTCCAGATAGAGAAAGAGCGCGCGCCGTAACTGTAAATCTCTTCGAAGTGACCATCTCGATCTGCATCGCCATTCGCGGTGGTTGTTTTTAAGCGACCCAGATTTTCTTTGTCCTGCAGATCCGCTGCATTAGGGAAAACGCTGTTATCCAAGGTAATATCTTTAACGCGAACTACTTCTGAGTATCCATCATAATCTCTGGCGTCCCCTTCATTGGCTGTAAATAGGTAATCCACTCCATCAATGTTGTAAACAACGGTCGCATCGGGTTGATACATTCCCTTTGTCGGATGTGTGGTAATATCGACGGCATTCGACTTGTTAGAGGCATCAAATCCGTTGCCTGATATACTGTGATCCTTAAAGCCTAAGCCTTTTATTCCATCGACTTCACCATGAATAATATCTACCGTAATAATGGCATTGTTTTCCTGACAAACAACATAAGCCAATTCAGAGTTAGATGAAAAGGCGATATATTCCGGTTCCAGATCTTGGGCCACGGTGGCATTGGGTCCAAAGATTCTCGTTCCATCGTTGAATTTTTGTCCGTTAAATTGCCTAAAATCCAGAGTTGTCGCGTTCGCGTTCGTAAGTTTGTTAACATCCGACGGAATTTCCACAATGGTTACAGAGCCTTCCGGGTCGTTATCGTAATTATCGCTTGGCTCACCCTCGTTGGCACACACCACATATTTTCCATCCGGCGAAACCTGAATGTTATCGGGAAGCGCTCCGGCATCTACCGCCGCAATATAGTTTCCGTTTAGGTCGTAAAATGCAATGTAGCCATCGGCTTGTTTATCCCTGTGTTCTATTGCCACAGCAAAAAAACCGGGGCCGACTGCAACGGCGTTTAAACTGCCGGTGTTCGCCACCTCAGAAGCTACATCAATCGTTGATTCTAATACGGGCTGAGACTCGTCGGAAATGTCTAAAATGCACACCGTTCCTTCATTGGCATTCACAAAATATAGTTTTTCACCTGCTTTGTCATAGCTTACGATTTCGGCAGCCCCTTCGTCAAAGACCCCCGTTGAGTACCCACCTAATCTTTTTAACTCTACTTCTTGTGCATGAACGGTAGCGCTTGCAAGCAGGCATAGCACCAAAAAGCATAAAAATTGGTTCATCATCTGATTCTTTTTTGCAAAGAAACAACAATCTAATCAGGCTTTTATGAATTAACTGTTATGAATTGGGCTCAATGTATATCCAAACCGGAGCGAACAGGGTACCATTGGCAGCCCTACTCGCACTGGAGGAATTGGGGTCTTATTTATCATCGCAAAACTCGCAGTACGCCCCTTTTGGGATAGCGCTGCGGAAGGTCACGGCATGCGGGCAGGGCCTTTGGGGCGAATACTCATTCGACCCAAAGGAAGCGCAGGCCGCCGTGAGTGCGACCCCCAACTCGTTGGCGGGGAGCACCGAACGAAGGTGGAGCCTGAAGCATAGCGCCGCAAGGGACCGAAGGGACCGCGCGGATCCCCCTAAAAATTAAAAAAAAGTTGAACCGCCGGATAAAGCGAGCCTCAGATCGTCAGGTAAATGGGGGCGCCCAAAAGAGGCTTGGCGTTCGTAAGTATGTGCCCAGCCTATTAGTTCTTCCCAGATATATGAAGGGAGATTGACACTTCTGAAAAAACGAAGGCAGCTACTTCCTCGCCCCCTCTTCATTGGAATTTCGTGGCCTACATATTTTGTTGATTATCAGAGTATTGGTTGCCGGAAATCTCCTGAAACTCACTGTGGTTTTATGCCCGCTTTAGTAAAAATATCCTGTAGTTCTTTTTCGATTGGAAAGGACTTTAACGGCGGCACATTCGCCCCACCGGGATTCCCCACCGGAATTTTCCCCACGAATGACTTGGGGCCGCCAAAAATCAGTCTGGGAATTTGTCCGAATATTTCTTTGCCGCTTTTAATTCTAATTCCGAATTCTAACATCTTCCAATGCACATAAGTATGAGCAAAAGGATATCTCTGTCCAATAATATGGGCTCGTTCCAGATGACTCCAGGCTTGTTGTAATTCCCCGTTAGAATACGCTATTTGGTATTTTTCGAGCTCCCTGTCGAAATGGGGTTTTAATGGTTTAGGAAGCGAAGTATAAAATCTCATAGCAGCATTTTTTCTCGGCTTATACATTCATTTCGCACTTGAAATATACCCGTTTTTCACCAAACCCCTTAGGACGCAAACACAATAATCAGACACATCACCAAAAACAAGCCCGCCGGAAACGACTTAATCGGTGGATCTCCGATTTTAATGTGCATACTGACCGACCCGGCCAATAAAATCCCTAAACCACCTGCTGCCGGGGATCGCAATTCGGGATACCATATCCCTGCGATCAGCAAAATAGCCAGAATCACCTTCAGTGTGCCGACCACATAGACCGACCAGCCGGGCAGACCATACACTTTAAATTCCTCAAAAATCGTCCGGGCATCCCCACCGCGCCAGCGCGTCGCCTTTCGGTTTTGGACCAGCCACACATTCAATATACTGAGTCCGACGATCACTTGCAGCGCGATTATTACGTATTCCATCATTTTCCTTTTATAAGTAGACAAGATACACAAAGCAAGTGTTTAGCGCGCATGCCTTATCTTTTATTTTTCATGCCCCGGACTGCCCAAACTTTCAGCGCTTTGTTATTTCTTTTTTTAGGGCGGTCCCTCGTCCTCGAAAGCGCTTCGCGCTCCTCGGGACGAGGGCGCTATTGGGTGTTTGTTCTTTGCTTGCTCGGTGCAGAAAAGGAGTCCGGACCCATCACCAGTGATAGCGGCGCGCTCCTTTAGTGAACTCAGTTCGGCCCTTCAGCGAGCTCAGTTCGGCGGGCTCACTACAAGCAGGACAGGCGGGCTCACTGCAAGCAGGACAGGCGGGCTCACTACCAGCAGGACAAGTGAGCGGAATTGCTTTCGCGGGTAGCGGAAAGGATCTAGAATGTGAGACAAGCACAATGTTGCTGAGAGAAAGAATATGTGCCCAAAACACCAAAACCCAAAAAGCGAAACAGCCATTTCAGCGGAATCCGTGGCCTCAATAACTTTTTCCTCCCGAAAGTTGTTTATATTAGTGAAACAATAGACAGCACACTTTGAAAGCAAAAACACTTATATCCACCGCAGTAATACCTCTTCGGACCTCAGACACGGGCAACGAGGCCTTGCAATACATGGCAGATTTTCACGTGCGCCACTTACCCATACTCAATGATGAGCAGCTCCTCGGACTCGTATCAGAAGACGACGTGTACGCCCATACCGCAGAAGACCCCATCGGCTCCTATCGACTCAGCATCAATCATCCCGCCGTCCATGAAGACACCCACATTTTCGAGGTAATGTCCTATATGGCAGAGTATCAGCTCACCACCGTTCCCGTAGTCGATGCAGACGATGCCTATCTCGGCCTCATCACCCTCGAGGATATTATGCAATACTATGCGCGTTCCTTTTCCTTTCGCGAGCCCGGCAGTTTGATCGTCCTCCGCCTCCTCAAGCAAGATTACAGCATGGTAGAGATCGCCCATTTCATCGAAAGCGAAGGCGCCGTGCTCCTCAGCAGTTTTATCAGCGACCTGGCCGAAAGTCCCCATATTTTAGTGACCCTCAAAGTCAATAAGGATGAGATCAGCCCCATTTTATCCGCCTTTGAGCGCCACGGCTACACCATAGAATCTATTCACAGCCCCACCCACTTTGAAAGCGACCTCAAAGACCGCTACGATATGTTCCTCCACTATCTGAATATGTAGATTCCTTCCCATTTTCTCTTTTGTAATGATTTTTAGGGCGTACCGCCCCGCCGCCAAAGGCGTCGGGTCGGCGCTACGGTCGCCCGCTATCGGCTACCGGCGGTGCCGGCATCTCCCCGCTTTCGCCCGCCTCTGGGCGGCCGCAAAGCGGAGCCGGGCTCCCATCGCTTACGCGGGGACGGCCTAATGTTGAGAAAGAAGTTAGCTATTTCGCCCAATGACAGACTTGTGCCTTTGGGGAAGAGACGGAATGAAAATGCAAGTATTTTTCGGGTGAATTCAGACCATTGAGGCCTTGCGCATTTGCCATTATTGTAGAGACAGGGCGTGCCTTGCTCCGCCGGAGCCTCCGGCGAAGGAGGTGCTTCGCCCAGCCGAAGCCGCAGGAGGAGCCCTGTCTCTATCCAAACCATCAACATTTGTGCATCTCTCATCGACCTGCACGTTAAACTCCAAAGGATTCCGCATCAAGTGCGGAATGACGATTGTTTTGTTGGGCCCCGCGTTTGCCATTGTAAAGACAGGGCTCCTCCTACCTACGCTAAAATCAAATGTTTTGATCATTATAAACATTATGAAAATACCGCAATACCGAACCGCGAAGCGGTGACATTATTATAGAATGGGTGAACCTAAAACGATTGCGAACCCAGAATGGGTGGCATTATTATGACGCGCTCCGGCACGCCCACTTATTTCTTCCTACTTTTTGAGTGGCCAAAAAGTAGGCAAAAAGCCCCCGGCCTGTCCTCGCGGTACCGCTTTCAGCGGCATTTCGAATCGATAATACAATTCTCAACCTGTCGTTCTATCACTCACTTCACTAAACCCCTAAAAACTCACCCGATGTCTGCTGCAAAGGGCAGCATTCATCGGGCTCAGACACTACGCGGTTTACCCCGCTGGTCAGCGGGGCCGTTCAGTTCGCTAAGAACGTCAACGGCCGCTTGCGAATGGCCGGCACTAAAA
>JAWLFI010000022.1:0-22058 GCA_041685645.1 Saprospiraceae bacterium
CAATTGACGAATACGGAAAACCAACCCTATCTGAAATCAATGGAGTAACCAATCAAGAAATAATTGATAGCTTGAAGGCTAAGACTACAGAGATAGAAAATTTCAATCCCCAAATACGAAATGGAAAACCTCAGCCTTCAATATACTTTATGAAGCTAACTTTTCCTACATATAAGTTTAGTCAAAGAACATATGGGCTTCTTCAAGGGAGTGCTTATAACGAAGCTAAGCTCGAGGATTTTGAGTATCTTAATGAATCTGGTCAGAGATTTGATATGACAATTGGAGGGTTAGCAAACCAATTCTTCGGAAAACCTTCTGAACATTTAGGATTGGGAGGAGGAATGAAAATTGACTTAGGCTATGCTGGTAAAAACAACATAATCTATGGATTAAATATGAGTTTCTACGGAAACAAACTAAAAAAAGAGTATCCAATCAATTCAACAAGAGAACAATTCTCAGGCCCACCAACACTATTGGTAGGATTGATCATCGGAAAGTGGTACGATAAGTTCAATATACAATGTGAGATTAATTATGGTGTACAAAACATAACTGAAAAAGTTGCAGAAAATGACCCTGATTGGATTCAACTGAATGGATGGAGTCCTGGTTTTGTAATCAACTATCCGATCAAACTTGGAAAATATAATCCAATATATTACTATGGGGCACCTACACTTTTAGGAAATAATCTGAATTTACATATTGGTATAAGGTATATCAAATTATCAATACGAGAAGCAACGGGACTAATGGCTGAATTAGGCGTAAGTTACAGAATGGTAATCAAAGGAGTAAACGAATATAAATTGAAAGATGAATTTTTAAAAAGATAATAATGCTGAATAATCCGGAGCAAGCTGACCCACTGAGTAAAATAGGGTAAAAAAAATCCGGAGCATGTTGACCCACCTTCTGTAAGGTTTCCGGATCATTGATTTGCGCATTTTTCAAAACACGTAAATCAAAATCATGATGGCAGGAAAACCAAAACCCACGAGTCAAATCAAACAGTTATTGCGGCTACACAGTAAACGTCCGAGCAAGCACATGTTGTTCCCGAGCTATTTTTTAAGTAAGGTGAGGGCTCAAATTGCATTCGCCCTCTGCTCTTTGCTGTAATTTCCGGGCAACAGGGCATGTAAGTCTGACATTTCCATATCCGCAGTATGCACCACAGGTGTTGGAATTGTGTATGTTTTTAATGGGCTCACAATGGGCTCACAATGAGCTCACAATGAGCTCAAATATAGCAAATCATACTACCAAAAAGCTGAAAAAGCACTGTTTATCACCATATTATGAATTTGCTAAAGGGCTTATTATAGACTCAAGACATAATAACTAAAGGGCTCAATAAGGGAATAAATATAGGAGTGAAAGTGTATTGGTAAAGAAAAAGATTGGTACGTAAATAAATGAAAATATAAAACCCTACACACAACAGCACCTAAGAAAACATAGGGCGAACAATGCTTTCCGTAAGTTACGGGTTTGTGATTCCGAGGCGCTATGACGGCTTCGTGTTTTTCGACGAAAGTCGAGCGCTTCACACCATCGATATTGAAATTGAAGAGGAAAAATTACCCGAAACATATCCCTTCGGATTGTGAGGATCGGAGCCGTCGATTGAAAGACGGAGGTCGTGACCTCCATTTCGGTGAGCGAACCGGGAATTTTTATGATTTTTGGTTGCAGGTTATTTTGTAACTTCGATCAAATCCCTACCGATCCAAGATGAGTGCATCCGAAACCTTTGAAAAACCCTGGTCGAAAGCAGTCGACGACATCATAAATACAACTGATGCAGAGGCAAATAAGGGGCTGAGCACTGATGAAGTCAAAAAAAGATCAAAAAAATACGGTAGGAATAAATTGACCGAGTCGGAACAGAAGTCGGTTTTGGAAATTATCGCAGATCAAATGAAAACCCCTGTGGTCTACCTCTTGGCTGCAGCAGCGGCGCTTTCCTTCGTCATAGGTGATTTTCCAGAAGGCATAGCCATCGTGGTGGTACTTATCGTCAATGCGGCCATCGGCTTTGGGATGGAGTGGCAGGCGCAAAAGAGCATGCAGGCGCTGAAGAAATTGGACAAAATCACGGCCAAGGTGGTCCGCGATGGAGAAGAGCAGGAAATTGATGCGGAAAAACTCGTGCCCGGCGATATGGTCATTCTCGGCGAGGGAAATGTAGTGCCCGCCGACATCCGCCTCATCGAAGTGAGCGATTTTCAAGTAGATGAATCGCCCCTCACCGGAGAATCCATTCCCGTAGAGAAACAAACGGAAGCGATCAATGAAAACACCTCGACGGCCGATCGCGTCAACATGACTTTCAAAGGAACAGCGGTTTCCGGCGGAAAAGCAAAAGGGATCGTCACCGCCACCGGGATGAACACCGAAATCGGCAACATCTCGGAAATGGTCAGTTCGGCCGAAGAAGAAAGCATCCCCCTCAACCGCCGCCTTGCAAGTCTGTCCAAAAAACTCATTTGGGTCATCGTCGGCCTGGCGACCATCTTGTCAGTGTCGGGATGGATCGCGGGCCGGGATGTCTACAAAATTGTCCAGACCTCCATCGCCTGGGTGATCGCGGCCATTCCGGAAGGCCTGCCCATCGTGGCGAGCATTGCCCTGGCGAAGGGAATGCTGCGACTCGCAAAGAGCAATGTGGTGGTAAAACGCCTGGCATCGGTAGAAACACTCGGAGAAACCAATGTGATTCTCACCGATAAAACAGGAACCCTCACCGAGAACAAGCTCACTGTTCACACTCTATATTTGGGCGATACAAAAGAGGAAGCCTCCTGGGATAAAGACGAGGTGAGTTTCGATGAGTTTGAAACGGATCACGAGCTCTTCAAGCGGTTTTTTGAAGTGTCCGTGTTGGCCAACGACGCCGATTACCGACCCGACAATGAGGAAGAATCATCGGGCGACCCTCTGGAAATCAGCTTGCTGCGTTTTGCCCACGCCTTCGATTCGGAGCACACCGACAAACTCCGCGACAGGGAAAGGGTGGCGGAGGATCCCTTCGACACTCTGGACAAGAGGATGGGAACCGTTTACAAGACGGATGAGGGATACCTAATGACCGGGAAAGGAGCCGCCGAAGCCATGCTCGATATTTGCAGGAAAGTGCTGACTGTCGACGGTGAAAAAGACCTTTCGGAAGAGGATAAAAAAACCTGGCTTGAGCGAAACAATGAACTCGCAGAGGACGGCTTGCGCGCCTTGGCTTTTGCCTACCGCCAAACCGAGAATAAACCGGATGGAATCGACGACGGCGAGTTTATGAAAGACATGGTGCTGGTCGGATTGGTCGGATTTTTGGATCCGCCCCGCGAAGACGTGATCGACTCTATAGACCTTTGTCACAAAGCGGGTATCGATGTGGTAATGGTAACGGGCGATCACCCTGGTACGGCCAACAATGTGGCCCGGGCCGTGCACATCCTGAAAAATGGCGAAGGAAAAACCATGAAGGGGAGCGATCTCGAGGATGACATTAAATCATCGGACGTGGCAGAAGCGGAAGTGTTTGCCCGGGTAGACCCTGCGCAAAAGCTCAAGATCGTGCAGGCGTACCAAGATGAAGGGCTGATCACCGGCATGACGGGCGATGGGGTGAACGACGCCCCCGCCCTCAAGAAAGCCGACATCGGCATTGCCATGGGAAAACGCGGTACCCAAGTGGCCAAGGAAGTGGCCGATATGGTGCTCAAAGACGACTCTTTCGCCTCCATTGTCGAGGCCATCCGCGAGGGGCGCATCATCTTCGAAAACATCCGCCGCTTCGTTGTGTACCAGCTATCCTACCACTTCAGCGAGATTGTGGTCATCGCCGCCGCGATGTTGATGATTTACGAGTTGCCGCTTCTACCCCTGCAGCTCTTGTTTCTCAACATCCTCCTCGATGTGTTTCCCGCACTCGCACTGGGTTTGGGGCGCGGACGTGACGGTGTAATGACCGATCCCCCGAAAGATCCCGGTGAACCCATCATTACCACGAAGGGCTGGCTCGTCATGGGCGCGTTCGGTATGCTCATCGCCGCCGGTGCGGGAGGCGCCTATTTTTACGCCTACTACGCCCTGGATGCAGACGTTAAAGTATGTAACAGCATCGCCTTTTTCACCCTCTCCGTCGCCCAATTGTTGAACGTGTTCAACATGCGCGACCACGACGAAAACTTCTTTAACAATCAGGTGACCGTCAATAAATATGTGTGGATGGCTTTGGTTCTCTGCGTCGGTGCCCTGGCTGCAGCTTACTTCATTCCAGGTTTGAGAGATATCCTGTCGCTGCAGGAGATGGGCGGCGAACTTTGGGCGCTCATTGCGGTGTCCGCCCTTGCATCTTTCGGCCTGATTCAAGTCCTCAAACAAGTGGTTAAATCGTGATAAATCTGATAAAAACCTAGGCCTAACAGCACCTAAGAAAACATAGAGTAGACAAGGCTTTCACAAAGGGGCGCTACTTTAGAAAACTCTGGGTTCAGGTGGACAGGAAAGAGCTGCGCTCCGCCTCCGGCTATTCGTTTATCCCACCACTGTGCCTCAGCTACGCGACTGAGGAGCAGCGCAGAGTGGAGCAAAAAGATCGCGACTTGGTTTGCAACCATTTATTGGCAGAAGTACTATATGCTTCGTATCTTCCCACCTGACGGACCCATAGCCGCCCGGCCGAACGTCGTTAATCATGGAAGATGGTGACAAGAAAAGTCGAGGGTTAATTCACAGACTGCCGTTGGCGTACATATGAACAAGTGGAACTACTGAATTCAGAATTTCGTACCTTTGTATGAGTGGATAACATTGGCGACATAGAGATTAAAGTCGTTGGGAAATCAGGCCATTTGGAACTAACACCTGATAATTACGACATTAGGCAGATTGCAAGTATCTTGCAAAATGTCGAGGATTTGTTATTTCCCAACAGTAAAAAAGGCAGACCTCTTATTACCTATGATATACAAGAAGGATCAGTAAGGCATATCTTCAAAACACCAATTCAATATATCATCGGATTCAGTGCGATTCTTGGACAAATTCAAGACTCAAATTCGATTGACTTCCTTGATCTAAAAACTGCAAGAGCAATAGAAAGCATTCAAGAATTATCTCTCCAGAAAAATTATGAATTCCAATTTAGCACCTCTGTAAAAGACAATATAGAGCTTTCTATAAGCCCTAAAACGAAGTTTTACAGAACGGAAAACATTTGGGTAGATGCTGAATTTTATTTTTACGGAACATTAACAAACGCCGGAGGAAAAAGTAAAGCTAATATACATTTGGATACTAAGGAATATGGTTCTTTAACCATTGATACAGGTAAAGATTTTTTAGAAGGACAAGAAGAGAACCTCTTGTATAAAAAGTTTGGTGTCAGAGCTACTGGTAAGCAAAATCTTGACACAGGCGAGTTGGATACTAAATCTTTAAAACTTTTAGAACTTATAGATTATAGTACAAAGTATGATTCTGACTATTTAAATGCATTAATCGCTAAAGCAAAAAAAAGCTGGGAAGGGGTAAATACAGACGATTGGTTATCAAATCTTAGAGGAGGATATGAAGCATAGTGTTTTATTAGATACTAGCTTTTTTGTTCGTCTTCTTAATGATGAAGACCCTTTACATAATAATGCCAAAGGTTACTTCAAGTATTTTCTGGAAGAGGAAATAGTGCTAAAAGTTTCTACTATATCAATTGCAGAGTATTGTGTTAAAGGTAAGATTTTTGCGAATCCGGCTTCCTCATCCTGGCAAAGTTTGACATCAAATCCGTTCGTTCTTTGATTTTCCATATCTTTAGATTTGAAACAAAGATCTAGAGAGTCATGCCGCCAGGCAATATGCAGTTGCTCGGACGCTTACGTTTATGGCGGAATTAGTGCCAAGTCCAAAGTTTGAAATTCTTGATATTTCAAGACCGTATAATGAAGCTTTTGGAGTTTTTGATTTGCAGTAAGGGGTACGGTCTACAACACTGCATACCAAATCATAACCGTCTCATGGCAGACTATGCTTCATACACAAGCCGTGGCATTCATTAAAAGACAAATGAAAAACCGAAAAACAGATTACTTTATCGGAGGCGTGTTTTTAGCACTAACTATCGTATTCATTTTAGTTTCAATGACCAATGAATCTTTCTTTGATTGGGTTTTTGAAAGACACCATAATCCATGGAGTTGGTATTTAAGACCCTTGTTTTTGCTTCCATTCTGCTATTTCGCCTACAAAAAAAGTTTCGCGGGAATGATGATTTCCATTTTCGCCTTATTTACAAGTATGTTTTGGTTTCCAAAACCCGAAAATGTAAGTGAAAGCGCGATAAATTTCTTAGAATTTGAGAAAGACTATTTGTATGGAGAATGGAACTTAAATAAACAATTGCTAACCTTGTCCATTCCCATTTCATTTATTGCACTAGGACTAGCATTTTGGAAGCGGAGTTTCATAATGGGAATGGGTGTGGTAGTTTTAATGGCTGTAGGGAAAATGGTATGGAGCATTGAAAATGCAGGTGAGTCAGGAAAGTCGATTTTGATTCCGGCGATTGTTGGCCTCCTGATTTGTTGCGGACTGATTTATTATGGATTTAAAAGATCAGAAAAAACCCGAAATGCCAACAATGCTAAAAACACATAGAGCAAGCAAGGCTTTCAGAAAGATCCTTTCATTTAGCGAACTTCAGTTTAGTTGGACTGGTAATCGCTCCCCTTTGACTCCGCTCAGGGCACCGAATCCTCCTCCGTTTCATACCCAAGACCGTTATCTTCCATTCTAATCCAACGAAATTCTCGATTCGCGATCGCGGATTGCAAATGGAGCCATTTCCCTGCAGTTGTTTCCCAGCCTCTACGCTGTGGGAATACCTTATTTTACCTCTTCGTTCGATTGTACAAGGGGCTTGAATCCTCCATAGAGCATTCTTCCGGCGTCAAAAATCAATTTTTTAGGATCGGTCAATGGCGAGATTAATTTTGTCATTCTTGGATCTGTGGAAACTTTTTTGTTGGCTAAGTCACGTATCTCTTTTGAAGGAAAAACAACCCAACCAAACACAATTTCCTCGTCCTCCTTTGCATCTGCGGCTTTCGTAAATGATTTCGTGCCTTCTAAAGACAAATCATCACCAACGAATTCGAAGTAAGCAATTGCACCATACTCTTTCCAAATTTCAGCTACTTTTTCAGCGACCTTTTTGTACTCGTCCAAATAAATTCGGGGAATGGGAAGTACGAAGCCATCTATATAGTCTGTCATATTTTTACCTTTTGGGTTGTAGTCCAAAGTTTCGAGGGTCAAGCCTTTGTTATATCCTTGTTTTCCAAAACCTCACCTTCATCATTAACATTCTTTATTATAAAGTTCATGATTCATACGGCATAAATCCAGAAGACAACCCGCTGCACTTTCTCACAGCCTCGCATCCTAAAGGTGGCCGGGGAAGCCATTGCTTTACTACCGCCTCTTCAATTCAAAGAGGTCTTTCCTTCTGTCTTTGAGGTTTCTGACGCTGCCAAATTGATGGAGTTCTCTGAGTAGGTCGATGTCAACATCGGCAATGAGTATCATTTCCGTATTGGGCGTGGCTTCTGCCTTAATTCCGTTGGTGGGAAAAGCAAAGTCGCAGGGGGTGAACACCATCGATTGTGCATATTGAATATCCATATTGTGCACGTTTGGGAGGTTCCCAACGCTGCCCGCAATGGCGACATAACATTCGTTTTCAATAGCTCTTGCCCGGGCACAATTTCTCACTCGTGAATATCCATTCTGTGTATCCGTGAGGAAAGGGACGAAAAGTATATCCATTTCCTGTTCTGCCAGAAGTCTGCTCAGCTCCGGAAATTCGGCATCGTAACAAATCAGTATGCCGACTTTTCCGCAATCAGTGTCGAAAACTTGCAGTTGATCGCCCCCTTGCAGCCCCCAGATCTTTGCTTCATCCGGCGTTACGTGCAATTTCTCGTATCGCTCTATCGCACCGTCTCTTTTGCACAGATAACCCACATTATAAAGTGAACCATTTTTGACTTCGGGCATGCTTCCGGCGATAATGTTGGTGTTGTATGAAATGGAGAAATTGGAAAACTGCTGCACAATTTCATCCGTGTGCTTCGCCAATTCTCTAATGGCCTCCGCCTCACTTAAGTGGTTGTTTTTAGCCATTAGGGGCGCATTGAAGAATTCGGGGAAAACAGCGAAATCTGAACGATAACCAGAGACGGTATCTATAAAATACTCCGCCTGCTGGAGTAATTCATCAATATCCCGATAAGGTCTCATCTGCCACTGAATCAATCCCAACCTCACTACTTTCTTCTTCGCATGTGCCTTTTTATGTGGTTTTTCATAGTAAATGTTATTCCACTGGAGCAAGACAGCAAATTCTCTTGATAATTGGTCGCCTTTTAAATAGCCGGGTAGTATTCTCGCGGGATGAAAGTCGTTCGAAATTTGAAAATTCAAGACTGAGTCGTGAATCTCTTTTCGTCGCACTTTATCTATGTACTGCTTGGGGCTCAATTCGTCGGCGTACTTGTGATATTGTGGGATTCTTCCTCCTAAGACGATCCCTCTGAGATTCATTTTTTCGCAGAGTTCCTTTCGATAATCATAGAGTCTTCTGCCGAGTCGCAGGCCTCTGTATTCAGGTTTTATGAACACATCTATGCCGTAGAGCATATCTCCATCCGGATCGTGCGAGTCAAAAGTATAATCTGCCGTTATTTCCAAATAGGTGTGATTGTGATCGTATTTGTCATAATCCACTATGATGGATAAGGCGCAGGCAGCGATGCGCTGGTTTACTTTTATGATGACCTGACCCTCGGGGAATTTTTGTAGCAGGGCTTTTATATGCGGTTCTTCCCAATAGGGTTCCGGCATGGAGGCATAGACGGAAATCATCATATCCTTTACTTCCAGGTAGTCCTCAAACTGGAGGTATTCCAGCTCTATTTTTTCTATTTCACTTTGTTCCATAACTGAGGGTAAGATTTATTCTAAGGGATCCATAACGGCCGGAAGGCTCTTTTCATTTCACAACTACAAAGGTACGAAGGATTACAAAGACAAGAGGACTTCCATAAGGCATGCATCGGGGACGCTCACATAGGTAAAGGGGAATTGGGTTCACCCTCTGAAAATCGGTGATACTCCTATACATTACGTCAACGGGTTCCTTTGTTTGCCCTAAAGTATATGAATAATGCGGAGTAATTCGGGGGCGTTTGCCCACAGCATTCTGCGGAATTTTGTGATACTGTAAACAGATATCTTCGGTTGCACCGCCTCTAAAAAATATGCCGGGGGTTTATCCCGACTTTCCTTCGCATCCGCTTTTCGAGTTCCCGGAAGATCTTTGGGTGCTTCCGGAAAAGAGATGCGATGCACTGGTTCTCTGCCTCCTTAAAGCTGTCAAATGACACCCTACCGCGGCATAGAAGGAGCGCGCGGAGCGCAAGAGCGCCAGGGATGGTAGGGGCCATCCGCCCACCGGCGGATGGGTCCGAAGGATCGCTTTTAGCGATCTGGAGGACGGAACCCCCGCACAGCCCGGTCCCATCGCCAACTTGTTGGGGATGGGAGGCGCCCAAAAACATTAGATCCTGATCCAAGGACCACTAGCGCCTTTCATACACTAAAAATCGGTGGGGGAGGCTATTTTTTTCATCGACAGTTCCCTCGCGCTCGCTAGTGCATTTCCACTGATCCGGTGAGAGGTCGGGAAAATAAACATCACCTTCGGCTTCGGCGTCCACTCTGGTGAGATACACTTTGTCCCACAGCTCCTGACTCTGGGCGTAAATCTGCCCTCCGCCGGCAATGAAAACTTCCGTTTCCCCGGCATCGTGGGCGAACTGAAGTGCCTCGGGAATGGAGTGGGCAATCTGACAACCCGTGACGATAAAATAGGGGTCCCGGGTAAGGATGATGGTGTGTCGCTTCGGTAAGGGGCGGCCAATGGAATCGAAGGTTTTGCGGCCCATAATCAGGTGGTGATGCAGGGTGGTGCGCTTAAAATATTTGAGGTCGGCCGGGAGGTGCCAGGGAATGCGACCCTGATCACCGATGAGGCCATTTTTGTCGGTCGCGACAATTGCGGATACGATCATAGTTTACAAATTGGGGTTGAGTTGAGCCTGGAGCATGCGATTCTCTATCCATTGTTTGCCTGGAGAGATGCTGTCCGTCAAATATTTTTCCACCAGTAAGCCCGCGATGGGAGCGGCGTAAGTGCTGCCATATCCGCCATTCTCTACAAATACGGCAATGGCGATTTGGGGCTGCTCTTTTGGCGCGAAAGCAAAAAACACGGAGTGATCCTTGCCGTGGGGGTTTTGTGAGGTTCCCGTCTTTCCGCAAACATCGATGTTGGGAATGTAGGCCTGTCTGGCGGTACCAAAGTTTACGGCTCGGTGCATGCCTTCAATCACCGGTGGGAAATAAGCCGCGTCCAGACCGCTTTGCTTCGACTCTCGATTGAGCGGCTGGGCACCCTGCGTGGGTGACTCAATAGACCGCACTAAATGAGGGGGGATATAATGCCCCCGATTGGCAATGAGGGCAGCTAAATTGGCCATTTGCAGGGGAGTCAGCTGGATTTCGCCCTGGCCGATACCATTGGAGACGATATAGGTCGAGCGCCATTCGGCTTGCTGAAAGGAGTACATGAGGTCGTAAAATTCTGCGTCGGGCAGCAGGCCCGGGGACTCACCGGCTATATCGATACCGAGGGGCGCACCCAGCCCCATTCGGGACAGGATTTCATTGAGTTGGGCCAGCCCCTGTTTGGGTTTTTGGCTACCGTATTTATCCACCATTTTGCGATAGATATCGTAGAAATAGGAGTTGCAGGACTTTTGGATGGCCGAGACCATATTATGCGTTCCGGGACCGGCATGGCATCCCCAACGCGCCTTACCGTAGTAATACGCTCCTTCGCAACGATAGTACTCGTTGGGGGAGATTACTCCCATTTCCTGGCCCGCCAATGCATAAACGGGCTTCAAGAGGGACCCGGCCGGGTAATTGGCGCTAACGGCCCGATTGAAAAAGGGCTGCAAACTGTCTCTGATCAAGGCCCGAAAGGCCTGAGAGCGGTTGCGATTGAGGGCCAGCAGATCGGGGTCGTAATTCGGAGCGCTCGCCATGCATAAAATTTCTCCCGTCCGGGGTTCAATGGCGACGATGCTTCCCATTTTTCCACGGAGGAGTTGTTCTGCATAGGCTTGCAATTCCTGATCGAGGGTCAGATGGAGGTCATGGCCCGAAACGGCGGTGGTGTCGAGTTGTCCCTGATCAAAGGGGCCCATATTTTTTCCCCATTTATCCTTAAGTACATATCGCATGCCTTTGGATCCTCTCAACTGATCCTCATAAGCTTTTTCCAGCCCGTACTTGCCCATGATATCTCCGCGGCGGTAGATTCCGGATTGCTTTTGCAGTCTTTGGTTATCGACTTCGCTAATAAAGCCGAGGACCTGAGCCGCATGACTGGTGTTATAGCCTCGGGTATTGCGCATGACGGCGTGAAAGCCCGGAAATTTGTGCTGGTGCTCCGCAAAGCGGGCGTATTGCTGGGGACTGACTTTTGATAGCAGGGTAAAGGGAGAGTGGCGAGCGTATCGAGGGGAGTGCCAGTCTTTATCGAGTGCTTCGAGCAATTGTGAGCGGGACATTTCAAGCAATTCACACAACAAGGTTGTATCCATGTCGGGATCCATTTGTTGAACGGTCACTTCAATGTCGTAGATGGGATCATTGAAAACGAGCAAATTACCTTCCCGGTCGAACATCAATCCGCGCGAAGGTTGTAACCACTGCTTACTGATGGTAGCAGAGCTGGCTTCCTCGCGAAAAGTGGCGTCCATGAGTTGTAGGTCGGCCACCTTATACAGTAAGAGCAAGCCCCCCAGGAGGAAAAAGCCCCAGATGACTCTAATGTTGAATTGTTGTTCTTTTTTGATGCTCATAATTTAGGACCGATGAAAAAACAGAAATTGAATGATGAGTAAACAAAACCAGGAAAAACCGGTAGTGAAAATGGTTTTCGCCCAAAAGATAAGAAACATTTGGAAAGAAAAAAGATCAAAGAGGTGAAACCAAAAACTGTGAATGCCCAGACAAATGGCGTAATAAATAGCCACCCAACCCAAGTCTTGGTCGGCGAGAATGGGCAGATCGGAAATCTGATAACCCATGCGGGGCTCTATAAAGTTGAGAACATACCTGCGAAAAAATGCCATGGCCGTTAAGGCGCCGGCATGAACGCCCGGACTCATATAAATAAAATCGACGCAGATTCCCATCAGAAACCCCAACAGAATAACGCCTTCTGTGCGCATGCGAATCGGCAAGCTCAATATAAACAGAGGGTAAATAAAGACCTGAGCATAAATGACGCCATCCCAGCCCAGACTCATCCGTCGAAAGACCAGCGCCTGCAACAGCAGGAGGAGGAGAAAAAATACGATGCGTCCGAGATTAGTCCTGACCATAATCACTCTCTTGCATAATGGATAAAACTTCGCCTTGATTTTTGTTTTCGACCCAATAAACTTGCCTCAGGCTGGGAAAGTCAACGAAGAGATTCACCGAGATATAATAGAAGTTGCTCCCCTGAGGCACAGTAAAATCGCGAATCGTTCCAATGTGTTCTCCGGGCGGAAATACGGTGGAGTAGCCGCTGGAAACCAAGGTGTCTCCAATCGAAAACTGCGCATGCTTGGGGACGCCTTCCAATTGTGCCCGTTGTAAATGCCGTCCATCCCAGCTGAGCTGTCCAAAATAATCAGACCCACTGATCATCGCACTGACCGAGGATTGGACATTGATGAGTGGGAGTACGCTACAATATTGACTCGTGCAGTAGTCGGTCTGGCCAATAATCCCGCGATCGCAAAGAATGGCCATCCCTTCCTTCAATCCCTGATCGGTACCCGCATTGATGATGAGGTGATTGTATCTCGATGAGACCTGATTGCGGATAATATCAGCCGAGTGATAGACAAAGCATGGCGTAGTACTTGAACTGTCATCGGCCGGGACATCGGCATTTCCGTCCCGACGAAGCTGTCGCAGCTGCGTTCTTAATTCGGCATTTCTCTGGTGAATCTCATCGATCTCCTCTTTGAGATGAAAATACTGCGCCCAACTTTGGTACTTGTTTTCAATGGCTGAAGAGAGCAAGAGAGAGGTGTGATTAAAGATGTTTCTTTGCCGTTCATTGAATTGAACAATCAAATACAGGCAGACTAATTGAAGAGCGATAAACAAAAGAACCGTTCCGAAGTGACCCAAGAACTCATCCCATCGTCGCATACATCAATTGAACTTCAAGGTTAAATGCTTTTTCGATCAATCAAAAAGCTGAAGCGGTGAGTGTTTTTTAAAGCTATTCCCGTTCCTCGCACGACAGCTCTCAAGGGATCATCGGCGATATGGACGGGAAGTTTCGTCTTTTTAGAGATGCGAATATCCAATCCTCTCAATAGAGCACCTCCTCCGGTCAGGTACATTCCCTTTTCGTACAAATCGCTCGACAACATGGGGGGTGTTTCCTCCAGCGTTTTGAGAATAGCCTCTTCAATTTTGCTGATGGACTTATCCAACGCCTCAGCTACCTCTTCATAACCAATAGTGATTTGCTTGGGGATGCCCGTCATCAGATCCCGGCCGCTAACTGCGTATTCTTTGGGCGGATTTTCCAGGTCTTTTATGGCAGCGCCCACGTGAATTTTTATTTGCTCCGCCGTGCGCTCGCCGATCAACATATTGTATTGTCGCTTGATATAATCGGTAATATCCTCGGTGAAATCATCCCCTGCTGTCCGAATGGATTGGTCACAGACGATGCCCGAGTGAGAAATTACGGCAATTTCAGTGGTTCCTCCTCCGATATCGATAATCATGTTGCCATCGGGCTGCTCCACGTCCAGGCCGATGCCCAGGGCAGCTGCCATGGGCTCGTGAATGAGGTAAGTTTCTTTGGAGTCTACGTGATCTGCTGAATCAAATACGGCTCTTTTTTCTACTTCTGTAATTCCGGAAGGAATGCAAATGACCATTTTCATATGCGTAAAAAATCGCCGGCGTTGACCAATCATATTGATCAATCCTTCGATTAGGCTCTCTGCTGCCTGAAAGTCTGCTATGACACCGTCCTTCAGGGGACGGACCGTCCGTATATTATTATGCGTCTTTTCGTGCATTTGCATTGCCCGATGTCCCACGGCAATCGTCTCTCCGGTTTTCCGATCAATCGCCACAATGGATGGCTCATCAATAATGATCTCTCCATCCTGAATGATGAGCGTATTGGCCGTTCCTAAATCGATCGCCAACTCTTGCGTAAACAAACTAAATAGCTTCATGCCGTTTTTTGCTTCTTTGAAAAGACCTTTATGAGGCCGTATTGTAATAACCATTCCCCAAACAAACTCAACCTGAGCTTATTAGACCCACAAAGATACATAATCTAAGTCATAAACAAGACAGGAAGTCAACTCCTCTGGTCTTTTTTACGGAAAATGGTGAACTTTTATACCAGGGAGGAGAAAAGTGGTTCTCAACTGCTATCCACACACTACATTGCAGGTGTTTTTCGCTGGAAGGAAAACCTGTGACAAGGGCTGCTCCGATAAATCACACATTCTGCATATTCTGATTCAAATTATTTTGTCTTTGCCCTGAGCCTACTCACATCTTTTGTCGTTACCCTTCGGCTGCTCAGTTCGAACCCGATCACCGCATCGCATCGCTTCTTGAAGTTCAAGTCCGATGGCGGGACCAGATCGTACGGTATGCGCCTCGAAAAACACCCGAAAAGTCACCTTTTTTCATGCAGATACGCAGCGGTGCATCTACAAATTAAAATATACCCCGACCCTATTTATCCCGCCACGACGATATAAGCATTCCCGGGTGCGTAATATTTCTGTGCCAGAAACTGGATGCGATCGACATCGAAGGCTTTCACAGCGGCCATAACCGCTTCATAAGTGCCCGCTTCAGGGCGCTCTACCCTGTCATTCTTTATGAGTTCAATTTGATGAAAAGCACCGTCAAAAAACTCCAGACTCAGCCCTGCCATATAATTTTGCACCATTTGGCGCTCCAAAGGAGCAATGGGCTGATCGACCAGTTCCTGCAAGCAGTCGGAAATCAAGTCAATCGCCCGGGCTGTATTTGTGGTAGATACCTCTGTGCCTATCATCCAGTAATCTGCAAATCTCATGGACTCTAATTGAGAAAAAGCGTGATAGCTCATCGCGCCCTGGTCTCTAATCTTTCTCATGAGTCGCGAACCGAAAAATCCTCCCAGTAGTGTCTGCAATAATTGTAGCTGAGCTGACTCTTCCAGAGAGTCCGGAGAAATATACCGACCCATCCGAATAGACACTTGTTGCCGACCCATAGGGCTGATGTACTCCATCCCCGGCGCCGTAGGAGGTACGGCCGGGAGGATGGCTTCCGGTAAGTCTGCAGATTTTGCAGCCTGAATTTTCTCCATAAAACCATCCACCATATCAGCGCTCAACCCTCCCGATAAGAGGTAGGAACCTTGCTGCACCTGCATGACCTTTTCTCTGTAATTCAATATCTCTTCGATAGAAAGAGCACCGTAGGTTTCCAGACTGGCATTGTACCCATAGGGGTGTTCCCGGCCGAAGATCCGTTCCGTCAAGTGTTTATATGCTACCACTTCGTGAATCGCCGCATCTGCCTGCAAGCGATGCTTTTGTCTCTTTTTGAATTGATCCCAGCTCTTCGGTGTATAAGCCGCCGACTCAATGAGGTGAAAAAACATGGGCATAAGATCAAAGAATCGCACACTGGGACCCGACAAGGAAATAGAAATATGATCTGCAGTCAGCTGGACACTCACCTGTCCGCCCCGGGATTCGACAAATTCCGAAATTTCTGCATCTCCTCTATCTGCTGTTCCTACTTTTAACATACCTGCCAACGCCTTTGATAGACCGGGTTTCGTCTCATAGGGCCGGCCGGCGGGAAACACGCCCTCTATTTTGAATACTTCCCAGTCCGGTGCGTCTTTGATGAAAAGACGCGCTCCACCGCTACATTTTCGCTGATCAAAATCGGGGAACGGACGAATCCGAATCGGCTGAATAGGAGGTGGATCGATATTCATAGCAATTTTTATATAGATTTTGCCTCGACACATCAAGTGAGATGAGCCAACGGACAACAAAATTAGAAAGTTCCCTGAAAAGGTAGAACTTTAGCCCAATAGACTTATATTTGTAAGTGCAATAACAATACATAAAATATGAATTTTACCGTATCCTCCTCACTTCTCCTGGACCATTTGCAAAAAGCCGATGGCGCTATTGACTCCAATCCTACTATGGCAATTTTGGAGGATTTCAAGTTTGACGTCAAAGAGGGTCAATTGGAAGTTCGCGGAACGGACCTGACGACTTCTGTCACCACGAGACTGGAAGTCCAGCACGAGGGCAGGGAGTTTAGTTGTATTGTCCCGGCCCAGATACTCGTTGATACCCTAAAAGCTACACCGGAGCAGCCGATTGAGTTTTTCTACGATGAGGAACAACATCAGGTGACTATAACCAATTCCATGGGTAAGTATCACATGTCAGCGCGCTCTGTCAGCGAATACCCCAGCCTTCCCGTCGTGAATGAGACGCAAAGCCTTCGATTGGACTCGGATGTGTTGCTCGAGGGATTCAGCAAAACGGTTTTTGCCACCTCTAATGATCAGGCCCGACGCCCCATGATGGGTATCAATGTCATCATTGAGGATGGAAAAATGATTTTTGCAGCTACGGATGCCCACAAACTCGTTGAATTCGTTTATGAAAATGAAGAGATTCAAGGCGAAGGCCAATTCATCCTACCTAAGAAAGGAGTCAATCTCCTGCGTTCCATTCTCAACAGTGGAGAAGAGGTAGATTTTCACTTCAATGTGCAACACGCTTTTTTTCATTTCGATAATACGGAAGTCGCCTGTAAACTTATTGAAGCGGACTATCCCGATTATAAGAATATTATCCCCAATGATAATGCCATAGAGCTCAGCGTAAACAAAAACGACTTTTTACAATCATTAAAGCGGATTTCCATTTTCGCCAACAAGTCCACTCATCAGGTGATGATAGAACTCAATGAGGACAGCCTGACGATTAGTGCTAAGGATATCGATTATTCCAATGATGCCAAGGAGCAGTTGGCTTGTTTTTACAAATACGAGCCCATGGAAATTGCTTTCAACGCAAGATTCTTATTAGAAATGGTTTCCGTTCTGGACTCAGATGAAATCGTTTTTAAAATAAATAGCCCAAATCGAGCCGTTTTGATTTTGCCCTCAGAAAACAAAGAACAACAAGAGCTGACCATGCTGATTATGCCGGTTATGATATAAGTCCTGCATTCGAAGCACCGAGACTTTCGATTACAAAAGACCCGAAAACTGAACACCTAGAGACTATGAAACACTTTGTCACCCTTTTGAGCAGTATCCTTCTACTGACTGCCTTCGGCGCCTGTAAGAGTACCCAATCCCAAACAGATGTAGCGAAAGAGAAAAATCTAGAAGTGCGTGAACTCGACACTTTAACCGTAACCAGCTCCAAAAAGGAGGAAGACCCCAACGAGGCTCACCCCAAAGAAATCTATCGAGCCAGCTCCCCCCGCATCATCGATATCACACATACAAAACTGGATCTGAGTTTTGACTTTCAGAAGGAACGAGTCCTGGGAGAAGCCTGGATAGATTTCACTCCCATTTTTGACCCGGTCAGTGCTTTTGAGTTAGATGCTCAGTATTTTGATATTCACTCCATTTCGACCGGCCAGGGACGAGAGGTAGATTATTATTATCAGGATAGCCTGCGCATCATTATCGATTGGCCTGAAGTGTTGGAGCGAAACGATACCGCTCAAATCTACATAGATTACACCGCTGTACCGGGTCGCAAAGCAGAAGGTGGCAGCAGCGCAATATCCTCAAATAAGGGCTTGTTTTTTATCAATCCCCGGGGCACAGTTCCCAATAAGCCCACCCAAATCTGGACGCAGGGTGAAACTGAGCACAACTCGAATTGGTTTCCCACACAGGATCAACCCAATGAACGCTGCAGTCAGGAAATTAACCTCACCGTCCCCATTGAATATGAAACGCTCTCCAATGGCATTCTCCTCAAGAGCGAGATCCTCAATGATAGCATGCGCCGTGACCACTGGGTGCAGGATTTGCCTCATGCCCCATACCTATTCATGTTGGCTATTGGTGAATTTGCCGTAGTTCGCGACCGATGGGAAGATATCAATTTAGCGTATTACGTAGAGCCGGAATACAAAGCCGACGCCCCGCAAATTTTTGACCACACCCCGGAAATGCTCACTTATTTTTCAGATCTGCTGCAATACAAATACCCCTGGCCAAAATACGATCAGGTCATCGTGAGAGATTTCGTTTCAGGCGCAATGGAAAATACAGGCGCCGTTGTGTTTGGAGACTTCGTTCAGAAACACCAATTGGATTTGCCGGGCAACGACAATGATTTTATCGTGGCACATGAAATGTTCCACCACTGGTTTGGCGATCTGGTTACCTGTGAAAGCTGGTCCAACCTCACCATGAATGAAGGTTTTGCCAATTACTCCGAATATCTGTGGAAAGAGTACAAAGAAGGCAGAGATCAAGCCGACCACCACAGAAGTAATCAAATCTCAGGCTATTTAGCCGAGGCCCGCCAGAAAAAAAGACCCATCGTCGATTTTGAATACGTCCGCCCCGAAGATATGTTCGATGCCCACTCTTACAACAAAGGTGGCTTGGTAATGCATATGTTGCGCCATTATCTGGGAACGGAAAAGTTCTTCGCCGGGCTCAACCTGTATCTCAATCGCCACGAATACAGCGCGGTAGAGACACACCACCTCCGTTTGGCCATGGAGGAAATCAGTGGCGAGGACCTCAACTGGTTCTTCAATCAGTGGTTTTACGAAGCCGGTCATCCACAATTGAACATTAGCCAGGACTTCAGCGATGGCCAGCTGACGCTGGTTGTCGAACAGACACAAAATGCGGAGAAACAACCGGCAATCTTTACTCTCCCCACATCAGTAGATATATACGATGCGCAGGGAAGAAAGCTCAACCATGAAATCACCATCGACAAACGTCAATCCACTTTCGCCTTTGAGATGGAAGAAGAGCCCGCGCTGGTGATTTTTGATCCCAAAGATATCCTACTGGCCGAAATCCAGCACAGCAAGAGTCCTGAAGAGTACGCGATGCAATATCAGTTGTCCTCCACCTATAGACACAGAGTCAAGGCCTTGAAAGAATTGAAGTCAGGACCCGGCGACATCAAAACGGAGATCGTCAACGAAGCGCTCAGCGACGCCCATTGGTCGATTCGCCGGGAAGGTTTGCTCGCTTTGTCAAAGCCCGTCACATCTGATCACCTCGCCACTGTCCGTACCTTGGCCACCCAGGATCCGGCGGTGCAGGTGCGCATTGCCGCACTCAATGTGCTTAAAAAATTGAGCCCCGAGCAGGAGGACTTGACCGAATTGTATCAATCCCGCATCGACGCAAAAGAAGCAGGACAAGAAATGGGAGAAGCCCTGGAGCTTTGGTATGAAGAGGATTCTGTAGCATCTTTGGCCTACGCACAGCAACTAGAATCGGTAAAAAGCCAACTCCTGGCGCTCAGCATTGCGAAAGTGTATGCAAAATCGGGAGATCCGAAATTTATCGACTTTTACGATCGTCTGCTGCCCAGGCAAAGCGGCTTTAACTCCTTTCCATTTTTCAATGCCTATTCGAAAATGATCGCTCAACTGGAAGGAGATGCCCTCATGGATCGCATCCACGCTCTGGAAGACATCGGCGGGAATAGCAGCAGCGGGATGTTTACCAGATATGCGGCCACGAAGGCCATTTCAGACACCCAAAAGATTTTGACTCGGAATGAAGCACCACAAGAGGTGTTGGAGGAAATTCAATCCATCCTTCAAAACATCATTGCCAACGAATCTTCCTCGCGCTTAAAAGCGATGTATTCTAATTTTTAATCGCGCCGGCTGAGCACAGACTCCGTTCCCTGTATCACCAATTCTTTCTGTTGGTTTAATCCAACCGATTTCCATATTTCCTGATCTGTCCTTATCTTTTTTTTGGGCGCCTCCCATCCCCAGCGCCGGGGATGGGACCGGGCTGTGCGGGGGTTCCGTCCTCCAGATCGCTAAAAGCGATCCCTCGGACCCATCCGCCCGTGGGCGGCTGGCCCCTCCCATCCCTGGCGCTCTTGCGCTCCGCGCGCTCTTTCTATGCCTCCATACAGAAAGCTTGCAACTTCCTGTATCAAGACGAGACTCGCGTCTACCCCTCAAAGAGTGAAGACTTTCAACCGCAAAAAAAACCCTCGAATAAAATGCCAGTGTCATTACCACTAAATAGGTATGGAAAAGTCGAAGTAGATTTTTGTTCAGATCAAGACTTGGTCTGTAACGGGTTGAGTGGTAATGACACTAAAAAGTTCGGCTGTGTTTTTAGAACTGTCGGCAGATCAGGACTACAACTACATTATTGATGCAAAATTCAACGATTTCCAAAAAAATTCGTTATATTATTCCTATTTATCAGGCAGGTGTATTATTATGGCACAATCAAATTGGACATATCACGGCGCTTCCGGACGCTCTTATCACGTCGGACTGTACCACGGAGATGATAGCGGCCATGTCATTATTTATTGCAATAACAATATATTGACCATAGACTTTGAAGTAAATGAAGACAAGTCGTATTCCTTTTATTTGGAGCATGATTTATGTGAATTATCCCTCACCGAAACCGATAATGGCTATGAGTACGATTTCAATATAGCTGAAGCAGCGCCGCCCATTGAAACCAGCTCTTCAGAAATTGCTCCCCTGGATTATGTGTTTCTGGGTTTGGTTGGCTTGTTATTCTTCAGTATCATCTTTAGCTTTGCAGCAGCGATTTCCTAGTTGTTGCGTACCTTTACCGTTTGAATCATCCACTATGAGTACACCCATCATCCGATATGTAGAGGCTTTAATTTTTGCGGCACCGGAGCCGATTAGCCGCTCTGAACTCCAAAAAGCACTGACGCAGAGTATTTTCGATACGATCCCAATGGCGGATATCGATGATGCCGTGGATCATTTGCGCGAACAATACGAAGATGAGTCCTTTTCCTTTGGGCTGGTCGAAATGGGAGAAAAACTCCAGTTTCTCACCAAAGGTGCCTATCATCGGGTGATCGAGGACTATTTGAAACAATCCAAGGGCAAGCGACTGTCCAAAGCCGCCCTGGAAACACTTTCTATCATCGCCTATAAACAACCCATTGTCAAATCAGAAATTGAACAAATTCGAGGCGTCAACTGCGACTATACGATACAAAAGTTATTGGAAAAAGAGTTGGTAGAAATTTCAGGACGAGACGATGGGCCCGGCCGGCCGCTCCTCTACATAACTTCTGAGAAATTTATGGATTACTTTGGCCTGAAAAACATTAAAGACCTGCCTCAAATCAAGGAGTTTGAGCAGCAAGAAGAGGAAATAGGAAAATTACAAGACATAGAAGAACAAATAAAATAAAAGACCATGAAATCAGATACCAGCGAAACTTTGGTCAATCGGGTGAAGAAAAGCCCTCTAGTTACACTCAATCTGGAGACCTACCATCCGGATTTTCCCATCTCAGAATTAGACTTGAAGGACTTTTTATTCAAGGAGTTAATACTCAAGGAAAAGGAATTCCGCGCAAAAGTTCAGTCCATGGAATGGACGCCTTTTGAGGGGCATGCGCTCTGCGTACATTGTTCGACTGATGCCATTATACCGGTGTGGGCCTATATGCTCATCGCAGCGGAAGCCCCGGAGGGTGTTCGGAAGGTGTATTTTGGACCTCGGGAACAGTTTTTGCAGTCTTATTATCAGGAGCGGATTCAGGAAGAGGACTGGTCCAAATATAAAGACGGTTTGATCGTTATAAAGGGGTGTTCTG
>JAWLFI010000167.1:0-5411 GCA_041685645.1 Saprospiraceae bacterium
GGATAGTAGCGGCAGGCAGGGCCCCGTGTGGTGAGCAGCCGTAGAGCGAGGAGGCGACCGAACGGAAGCCCTACGCAGCCGTACGGATGCCGCCGCACGAGGTCCTGACTACGAGCGGATAGCCCGACCCGCCCGAGGCCAGTCTCGTCCGGGAGACGAGACTGTGCTGAGGAAGGGGCACGCCCAAAAAACAGAATGAGATAAAGGGAAGCTTAGGTATGTGGGAAATAATTATTACTTTCATTGAAAATCGAGTCTATGCGCATTCATATTATTTCTATCGGGGGAGCTGTCATGCATAATATCGCCATCGCGCTGAAGGAGCAGGGACACGATGTCAGCGGGTCCGATGATGAAATTTACGACCCCTCCAAATCGCGACTGGAGGCGGTGGGTTTGCTACCTAAAAAAATGGGTTGGAATCCGGAGCAACTGGGTGTTAATATTGACTTTTGCATCTTGGGTATGCATGCCAAATCGGATAATCCGGAGATTCAAGAGGCTCGGTTGCTGGGCATTCCGATGTATTCTTTTCCGGAGTTTATTGCCCGACATGCTGCGGATAAGGAGAAGGTGGTGATCGCGGGGAGTCACGGAAAGACGACGACCACGGCAATGGTAATGCACGTATTGCGGGCGAACGACTATGAATTTGACTTTTTGGTGGGTGGCGAAGTGGAGGGCTTCCGCCATACCGTCAGGTTGAGTGACGCGCCTTTGATGGTGATTGAGGGTGATGAATATTTGAGTTCGGCACTGGATGATCGGCCTAAATTTTTGCATTATGAGCCACAGATATCTGTGATTACGGGTATTGCCTGGGATCATATCAATGTGTTCCCGACCTATGCATCTTATGAGCGGGCCTTTGTCGATTTTTTGGCAGCACAGGATGAGGCGGCTGAGGTGTATTATTACGAAGGGGATGAGCAGCTCGAGCGTCTTGTAGATGAGGGTCCTGAAAAACTGACGGCGGTGGGCTATACGGCATTGGACTATCGAATAGATAAGGAAGGGCGCTTGCATTTTGTGCTGGGAGAGGATGAGTATCAGGCGCGAGTGCAGGGAGTGCACAATATGCAAAATATGGCTGCTGCAGCGCAAGTGTGCGACTCGTTGGGACTTTCAGAGGAACAAATCGGGACGGCGCTTGCCACATTCACGACTCCAGCCAAACGGCTGCAGGAATTACAAGTTGGGGTTGGACAACGGGTGATTCGGGACTTTGCTCATGCGCCGTCAAAAGTAAAAACTACCCTGGCGTCAATTGTGGAGCAATACCCAAATGAAAAATGGGCCGCTGTAAGTGAACTGCATACCTATAGCAGTCTCAATAAAGCGTTTTTGCCTCAATACAAGGGTGCACTGGCGCCTGCGGAACGCGCCATGGTGTTTTACAGCCCTCATACGCTAAAGATGAAAGATATGGAGCCGATGTCGGCGGACGATATTCGTTCGGGTTTTGATCGGAGGGATCTTTCAGTGGGAACGAGTTCTGAGGAGTTGAAGGAATTTTTAGTTGATGCGGCCGATGCCGGTTGCAGTTTGTTATTGATGAGCTCCGGTACTTTCCACGGGACGGATTTGGAAAAGGTAGCTGAGGAGTATATGAATCGGCTCGTGAAGGCGAAGAAGTAACAATAAATGTCTGGAGTTAATTAAGACATTAGCCCAACCAAATGAACAGGGGTGCGTTTAAAAGGTAATTGTTTATATATCTTTGAGCCTATGTCTGAACAAAGCAGCAAAAAACAAGGAACTCCAGACCGGAAACGAGACCATATCGATATGGCTTTTGCCTCGTCGATAGGTTCCGATAAATTGGATCATCGATTTTATTACGAACCGATGTTGGCAGGGCATCCGAGGGATAAAGCCTCTCCTTTCGAATTTTTAGGGAAGGAGATGCGCTATCCGATTTGGGTATCTTCTATGACAGGAGGGACAAAATGGGCTCGAACCATCAACCACAATTTGGCTCGCATGTGCGGCAAGCACGGATTTGGCATGGGGTTGGGTTCTTGCCGACCTTTATTAGAGGGTGAACAGCACTTTGAAGATTTCGACGTTCGCGATTTAATTGGACCTTCCGCGCCTTTATTTGCCAATATTGGCATAGCACAATTGCAAGAGATGCAGGCAGCGGGTACGACGGGTCGCCTGCGCGTCTTGATGGAGCAGTTGAGAGCGGATGGTTGGATCATACACGTGAATCCCATGCAAGAATGGTTGCAGCCCGAGGGCGATCGATATTATATTTCTCCGGTGGAGACCATTTCTCGCTTGCTGGAGGATGGTGAATTTCCCGTCATTGTCAAAGAAGTAGGCCACGGTTTTGGGCCTGAGAGTATACGAGCCCTGTTACAACTACCCATAGCGGCTCTGGATTTTGGAGCAAATGGAGGGACCAACTTTTCGAAATTAGAGATGATGCGTTCTGATAAAGAAAAGGCTAAATTGTACGAGTCTTTGGCCTTTGTGGGGCACAGTGCGGAGGAGATGATGGCTATGTGCCAGCCCATTGTGGAGGAGCTCGGTTCAAAGTGCCTCTGCCAGTCGATTATAGCCTCCGGTGGGGTGAAGAGCTTTTTGCAGGGCTATTATTTAGTGGAAAGTAGTCCGCTTCCGGCAGTGTACGGTCAAGCGGCGGCTTTTCTGAGATATGCCAGAGAGAGTTTCGAGGCGGTTGATGCTTATGCTCAAAGTCAGACCGAAGCCTACGACTTGTGTCGTCAACTCCTGACTGTTCGGACTTCATAAACGATAGTGGAAATTTAAGATACATGGATAAAAAACAGCTGAGTGGGTTTTCGAAATGGACGAAACAGGACAAAATCCAATGGGTTGTGGATCAATTTACCGGCGATGCAAAAGCGTCGGCGGAAAAATTGGCGCAATTCCAATTTCCAGAAGAGCTGCAACAGATATTGGATGGCTTTAGTGAAAATACCATATCGAACTTTCCTTTGCCCTATGGAATCGCCCCGCATTTCGAAATTAACGGTCGGCCCTATGTAATTCCCATGGTGATAGAGGAGAGTTCTGTTGTTGCAGCGGCAGCTGCTGCGGCCAAATTCTGGAAGCCCCGGGGTGGATTTTCCGCCCGCGTTTTGCAAACGACCAAAGTAGGCCAAGTCCATTTCCGATGGACGGGGCCAAAGAGCATTTTGAACACCGCCTTGCCTTCTTTTGAACAAAAGGTCAGGGAAGAGACAGAAGAGTTTACTAGAAATATGCGCAATCGAGGGGGTGGCCTTGAGGGCATCAACCTGCTCCCTATGCCTGCAGTGGGGGAGAATATCTACCAATTGCAGTTCACTTTTGACACTTGTGACAGCATGGGCGCTAACTTCATCAATTCGGTCCTCGAGCAATCTGCAAGTCTATGGGAAGAGCAACTCACTGAGGAATACGAAAATCAAGGGGAGATAGAGATCATCATGTCTATTTTGTCCAATTACACGCCGGATTGTTTGGTGCGTGCCGAGGTTTGCTGCCCCGTGAAGGACCTCGGAAACTTTGCAGATGGCATGGATGCAGAGACTTTTGCCCGGCGATTTAAACGAGCGGTTGATATAGCTCAACACGATGTGTATCGGGCTACTACTCATAATAAGGGCATTTTCAATGGTATTGATGCCGTAGTGCTCGCCACCGGGAATGATTTTAGAGCGGTTGAAGCCGCGGGACATGCCTATGCAGCGCGCTCTGGAAAATATCGGTCACTGACTTCATGCGAGCTGTCAGAGGGGCAATTTAAATTTAGTTTGCAAATGCCCTTATCCCTGGGTACGGTTGGTGGACTCACCAAACTACATCCGATGGCCGCGCTATCTCTCGAAATATTGCAACAGCCCACGGCCTGCCAACTCATGGAAATCACGGCCTCCATGGGTCTGGCGCAAAACTTTTCTGCCCTTCGGTCACTGGTGACTGTGGGCATACAGAGAGGTCATATGAAAATGCACTTGAATAATATATTGATCAATTTTCAAGCGACCCGAGAAGAAAAAGAGCTTGCCTATCAGCACTTTGAAGATCAAGTTGTATCTTTCGGCGCTGTACGTTTATATTTAGAAAAATTAAGAGGAACTCCACCACAATAGGAGATCCGCAATCAGAAATTGTATTTATGGCAAAAAAAGAGTACTACGGTCGGGGCAAGTTGTTGTTGACGGGTGAATATGCCGTGGTGAATGGTGCCCGGGCTTTGGCCTTGCCGACCCGAAAAGGACAAAAACTCACCGTTTCCACCGGAAGGGGCTCTGATATCAAATGGAAGAGCCTGACGCCCGATGGAGAGACTTGGTTTACAGCTAAAATCTCACTATTTGACTTTTCTGCACTGAAATCCAGTGATGCCGCTATTGCGGAAAAGCTCGAGAAAATATTGGAGGCTGCGGTCCGCCTCAACTCGGATTTTTTATCGACCTGGAAGGGGATTAAAGTCACGACGGAATTAGAATTTCCTCAGGAGTGGGGCTGGGGCAGCAGTTCAACCCTGGTGTACAATATCGCCCAATGGGCAGATGTAGATCCGTATGATTTATATGCAGCGACCTTTGGTGGATCAGGTTACGATATTGCCTGTGCCGGTGCGAAGGGGCCCTTATTATATCACAAAGTATCGGATCAATTAGTGGATGTGCGCTCTGCCTCCATTGACAAGTCCTTGCAAAAGCATCTGTACTTTATTTACTCCGGACAAAAGGCAGAATCAAGGGAGGCGCTGGAGTATCTGAAGGAACATACTATGGATGATTCATTAGTGGAGGAAGTATCTTCTATTTCGAGCAATCTGAGCGAGTCTTCCAAAGTGGAGGATTGGGTCAAGGGGATCGAAAGTCATAACGCATTATTGACTGATTATTTAAAAAGAGATTGTCCGGCGGCCGCTTTTTCGGATTTTCAGGGCGCTGTAAAGGCTTTGGGCGCCTGGGGTGGCGATTTTCTATTAGCGGTGAGTCCGGAGTCACCATCCTATGTGAAATCTTATTTTAGTGAAAAAGCAATGCCTGAGGTATTGACCTACGCCGATGTCGCTTTATCCTAAGCCGAAAAGGCTAGCACTTTTCGTCCTGCGAACCGAAGCTCATTCAAATCCTTGACTTGAAGGGTTTATTAAACCAGGATAGAAAAACTACTTCATTATTGTAAGACCAAATTTGGGTACGCAAGTTTGAATGGGTTCAGGTGTTAATGCCTCTGCAAATTTCTGTTTTTCAATACGTTATATAATTACGCTTCTATGTTTGCTATAAAGTTTACGAATCGTATGAATTAAAATTTATACCAGGAAGTAAGGAGGCGGCGGAATACTCAGAAGAGCTGTGTAAGATTTGGTATTTTTGCATCAAATACAAAGAGATATGGCCCAGGAGGAGAAGAAATTTACTGATGTCAATGAATTA
>JAWLFI010000023.1:0-22035 GCA_041685645.1 Saprospiraceae bacterium
AATCAGCTGAATCTATTCAGAAAAATCGTTTGTTGGAGAAAAAATGGCGGATGGTTGCGCGCAAGGAGGTATTGTGAGGGGGATTTACGAAATTGCATAGACAGGGCGTGCCTTGCCCTGCCGAAGCCAAAGGTGAAGGAGGTACCTTATCTAGAAGCTGATGGTCACCATGAGGCGAAAAATACGATAGGGTCTGTAGGTGCTTGCCGCGATTCAAAAAGGCCTATTATTCAGCGCCAAATAGGGGACTGCTTGAGCGGGCGCAAAACAGCGGGCCGTGAGGACCGCTTCGTGTTAGGGATAGGAAGGGCGCGAGCCCACAAGACTTTGGGGGCGAAGTGGTCCGAGGATCGCTTTGCGATCTCGAGGACGGAACCCCTGCATAGCCCGACCCCGAGCGGCCGAAAGGGCGGTCGGGGGAACACCCAAAAACATTCAATACAAAATAGAATTTATGAGTTGCTGAGGACTTTGGGACTGGGTTGATACTGCTCGAAAAGCTGCTGTAAAATATGATCGGCCTGGCTTTCGCTGTGGATGAGATCGTGGAGGCTGACCTGAGTGAGGACGCTATCGACGGCTTGTTGGACGACGCGCCAGAGGGAGCGGACGCTGCAATTGACGGAATTGGCGCAGACTTTGAAATCGCCACTGTGAGACTGGCAAAATTCAGAAGTAAATAGGGCGCCGTCCAGGGCTTTGAGGACATCGCCGATGACGATCTCGCGGGCGGGACGGGCGAGGATGTAGCCGCCGCGTCGACCGGGGGTGCTTTCTATAAATTTAGACAGGCGTAAATGGCGGGTCAACTTGGCCATGTAAGAGTGGGAAATACCCTCCAATTCGCTGAGTTGAGCAATGCTGAGGCCTTCTTCGCTATCGGTTTTGGCGATGCGAATAAGGGTTCGTAAACCGTATTCGTCTTGCGCTGAAATTTTCATAGGTGGAGGTTTTTTTAAAACATGTCTAGGGCAAATTGGGCTTCTTCGCTCATCATTTCTTTGTTCCAGGGTGGATCGAAAACGACTTTCATATTGACGTCTTCAACGCCGTCCACTTCCAGAACTTTTTCCTGAACTTCCATGGGCAGGGAGTCGGCCACCGGGCACATGGGCGTGGTGAGCGTCATGACCAGATCGATCTGTCCGGGGTGGGGTTCTTCAATCTCGTATATCAAACCGAGTTCGTAGATATCTACGGGAATCTCGGGATCGTAAACCGTTTTGATTTGTTCTATTATTTCTCGTTTTCGCGTGTCGGATATCATGATGGGGTGGAGTTTTGATGGGCAAAAGCCAGCCCGTAAGTTTTCATTTTCTTGACCATGCTCACCAGTCCGTTGGAGCGGGTGGGCGAAAGGTGTTCTTTGAGTCCGATGGTGTCGATAAAATGCAGGTCGGCCTTTGCGATGTCTTCGGCGGACTGTCCCGATAAAACGCGGATGAGCAGGGCAATAATGCCTTTGGTAATCACCGCATCGCTATCGGCATAGAAGTGAACGGTATCGTTCTCGGCCTGGGCATCGAGCCATACCTGACTCTGGCAGCCCTTGATGAGGTGCTCGTCGGTTTTCTTTTCCTCGTCGATTTTGGGGAGGTCTTTTCCGAGATCAATGATGTACTCGTACTTCTCCATCCAGTCGTCGAAGAATGAAAATTCCTCTACAATTTCGTTTTGTATGTCGTCGATCTGTTGCATAATTATCTCAGCATTTTGGCGGCCCGTTGGACCGATTGCGTCAATATATCGATGTCTTCGGCGGTAGTGTAGGGGCCAAAGGAGGCTCTGACCGTGCCCGGTATGCCGTAGCGCTGCATGAGGGGCTGGGTGCAATGGTGCCCGGTGCGCACGGCAACGCCCATTTTGTCGAGTAGTACGCCTACGTCTGAGGGGTGTGTGCCGTCCAACAGGAAGGAAATCACTCCGGCTTTTTGGGGCGCAGTGCCTATGAATTGGATGCCGTTTATGTCGCTCAATTGCTCCATGGCGTAATTGAGCAGGCTATTCTCGTGGGCGGCGATGGCTTCAATACCGATACTGTCGATGTAGTCCATAGCAGCTGCTGTCCCTACCGTGCCGGCAATATTGGGCGTGCCGGCTTCAAATTTGAAGGGCAGTTGGTTGAAGGTCGTGCCATCAAAGCGCACGGTTTCTATCATTTCTCCGCCACCCTGGTAGGGGGGGAGTGCATTCAGCCATTTTTCCCGGCCGTACAGGATGCCAATGCCTGTTGGTCCCAGCATTTTGTGTGCGGAACAAACGTAAAAGTCGGCTTTCAGTGCCTGCAAATCTATCTTTTGATGGGGCGCGGATTGGGCGCCATCCACGAGCACGGGAATATCTTTGGCGTGGGCCTTTTCGATGATCTCTTCGATGGGATTGATCGTGCCCAGGGTATTGGAAATATGCACCAACGCCACGATTTTCGTTCTATCGGTGAGGAGTTGATCGAATGCTTCCATATCCAGTTGTCCGTCATCGAGAACGGGCACTACTTTGAGAACGGCATCTTTCCGAGCTGCGAGCATTTGCCAGGGGACGATATTGGCGTGGTGTTCCATCTCGCTGATGAGAATCTCATCGCCGGATTGAATGCTGTGCTCGCCGAGGCAAAACGCAATGGTGTTAATGCCATCTGTCGTTCCCCGGGTAAAAATAATTTCTTTTTCTGAAGCGGCATTAAAAAACCGGGCCGCGCGGAGTCGAGCGGCTTCGTGTGCATCCGTGGCTTCCTGACTGAGCTGATATAAGCCGCGGTGCACATTGGCATGGGTATGAGAGTAATAGTGTGAAATCGCATCGATGACCGACTGAGGTTTCTGGCTCGACGCTGCGGTATCCAAAAACACAAGAGGTTTGCCATTCATTTTGCGTTGCAGAATGGGGAAATCAGCTCGCACACTGGCAGGTAAAAGATCTGATAATATAGGGGCTGATTGCGTTTTCATGGCTACAGAGCTTCAAGTGTGGTGGCGTCTTCAAATTTTTGGGTAATCAAATCTGCCATGTATTGTTTTAGAGCGGGTACGGGGATGAGTTCCATTACTTCGAGAAGGAAGGCATTTTGCAGCGTTTCTCTCGCTTTTTGATCCGTGAGTCCGCGCGAGCGCAAATAAAAGACCAAATCCTCGTCGAGTTGTCCGATGGTGGCTCCGTGACTACATTTGACGTCGTCGGCAAATATCTCCAATTGAGGCTTGGCATCCATAACGGCTTTGTCGGAGAGCAAGAGACTGCTGTTTTGCTGAAAGGCGTTGGTCTTTTGCGCGTCTTTATGGACGACGACCTTGCCATTGAATACGCCGCGGGCGCTATCGGTCAAAATCCCCTTGTACAACTCGTTGCTCTGGCAGTGAGGGATGGCGTGATCGACTAAAGTATGGCTGTCGAAATGCTGTTCATCTCTGCCCATGAAACCGCCGTAGAGATTGGTGGTAGCATTTTCGCCTTTGTGATAGGCGCTGAGGTTGTTGCGCACCATACGCCCGCCTAAATCTGCCGTGTAATTAGAATAAATGCTATCTCTGTCCTGGAAAATTTCCGTGTTGTTGATTTGGAAGCCCGTGCGGCTTTCATTTTGCATTTTGTAGTGATGCACCTTAGTATTGGCGCCCAGTTGAAAGCGGTTGACAATATTGTTGAAGTACTCTGCACGATTGGGTGCAGTGGATTGAAAGGACTCCACGAAACTCGCTTCTGCTCCTTCTTCGATGAGAAAGAGTTTTTGTGGATTGGCGAAATAAGGCTGATCTTCCTCCGTATTGATATACACAAAGTGAATCGCTCGATCCAATTGGGTGTTTTTCGATACGTGGAAAAGGCGGCTTTCCACTGAGAATGCCGTATTTAAGGTCACAAAGGGGTCCTTGCCATACTCCGTATTGTCAGCGAGAAGTTTTTCAATGGACTGGCGATACTTTGAATGCTGAAAGGCTTCGTCCATATTCGTCACCGTCAAGCCTTCGGGTAGATTTTCCCAGTCACTGAATTCTTTTCTCAATTGACCATTGACGAAAACCAAACGTACGCCATCGAAGTCGGGGATGCGCGTGGCATCCAGCTGTTTCTGGCTCACCGTTCCCCTGGGCGGCACGCTGTAATTGGGTGTTACGATCCGGGTGACGGGTGTGTATTTCCACTCCTCGTCTTTTCTCCGGGGGAAAGACAAGTTTTGCAGTCGGTCGATGGCCGATCGTCGCCACTCGTGATAGGGATGGTCTTTTTCGCCATTCAGCGCATTTTCGAATGCGTGAAAGAGCGTCAAAAACTTACTGATATTTTTATCTGTAGAGGTCATATCTGTCGTTCCGTTGAAAGTTATAATTTATGAAGTCGCTGCAGTCTCCTGCTTGAGCCAGTCGTAGCCTTTTTCTTCTAATTCGTGAGCGAGATTTTTATCTCCGGTTTTCACGATTCTGCCCTGGTGGAGCACGTGAACCTTATCTGGAATGATGTAATCCAGCAAACGCTGATAGTGGGTAACGATAATGAAGGAGCGATCTTTTCTCCGCAGGTCATTCACTACATTGGCGACCACCTTCATGGCATCGATGTCCAGACCGGAGTCCGTTTCATCCAGAATGGCTAATTTGGGTTCCAGAAGCGCTAATTGCAACATTTCGTTGCGTTTTTTCTCACCGCCGGAAAAGCCTTCGTTGAGCGACCGCTTCAGAAACTCCTGGGGGAGATCGACCAACTTAATCTTCTCGCGCATGAGCTTGAGCATGTTTGGCGGGCTAAGTTTTTCTCTTCCCTGCTCTTCTCTTACCGTATTGATAATTTCCTTGAGGAAGGTGGCTGTTGTCACTCCCGGAATTTCTACCGGGTACTGAAAGGCGAGAAAAATGCCTTTTCGAGCTCTTTCGTCTACGTCAAACTCCAGGAGGTCTTCTCCCAGGAAAGATATTTTGCTATCGTCACTGACGATGTATTCCTCCCTTCCGGCCAACACATTGGCCAGCGTGCTTTTGCCCGACCCGTTGGGGCCCATAATAGCATGGACTTCACCGGGCTGGATGTCGAGATTGAGTCCTCTAAGGATTTTTGTGTCTCCAATCGAAGCACTTAAGTTCTGAATGTTTAGCATTCTTATATTGTTTTGTTATTGATGTTTCAAGTTCGATTATCCCACGCTGCCTTCCAGTGAAATAGCGAGTAGTTTTCTCGCCTCTGCGGCAAATTCCATGGGTAATTCGTTAAATACGTCCTTGCAGTATCCGCTGACGATCATATTGATGGCATCCTCTTCGCTCATGCCTCTTTGCATGAGGTAGAAGAGCTGATCTTCGCCAATTTTCGATGTGGTGGCCTCGTGCTCTACTTTGGCCGAGTTATTTTCCACTTCTAAATAGGGGAAAGTGTGCGCACCGCATTTGTCGCCCATGAGCAAGGAGTCACAGACGGAGAAATTGTGAGCATTTTCTGCTTTTTTGCCGATTTTCACCAATCCCCGATAGGAGTTTTGACTATAACCGGCTGAAATGCCCTTGGAAATAATCGTGGAGCGCGTATTTTTCCCGATGTGTATCATTTTGGTACCCGTATCCGCTTGCTGCATATTATTCGTAACAGCTACAGAGTAAAACTCTCCGACGGAATTGTCACCTTTCAAAATACACGATGGATACTTCCAGGTCACAGCTGAGCCCGTTTCTAATTGCGTCCAGGAGATTTTGGAGTTCGTCCCGGCACATATTCCACGCTTTGTCACGAAATTATAAATTCCACCTTTCCCGTCTTTATCACCGGGATACCAATTCTGTACCGTTGAGTATTTGATTTTGGCATCGTCTAAAGCGACGAGTTCCACCACGGCGGCGTGGAGTTGATTCTCGTCTCGCATGGGCGCTGTGCACCCTTCCAGATAACTCACTGAGGAGCGTTCCTCGGCGACGATCAATGTGCGCTCAAATTGTCCGGTATCTTTTTCGTTGATGCGAAAATAAGTGGAGAGCTCCATGGGGCATTTCACACCCTTGGGAACAAATACAAAAGACCCATCGCTGAAAACGGCAGAGTTTAAAGCGGCAAAGTAATTATCGCCCTGAGGAACCACAGAACCCAAATATTTTTTAATCAGATCGGGATATTCGTGAACGGCCTCGCTGAATGAGCAAAAAATTATGCCCAATTCAGCCAATTTTTCCTTGTAAGTCGTTTTTACTGAGACGCTATCGAAGACAGCATCGACAGCTACCCCCGCCAACATTTTCTGTTCTTCCAGCGGAATGCCCAATTTATTGAAGGTTTCCAGTAATTCCGGATCCACCTCGTCTAGACTCTCGTACTGCGGCTTCTTCTTCGGCGCAGCATAGTACACCATGTTTTGTAAATCAACGGGCGGATAGCTTACATTCACCCAATTGGGTTCCGTCATTTTCAGGAAAATTTGATAGGCCTGTAAACGCCATTCCAACATCCATTCCGGCTCATTCTTTTTGGCTGAAATCCTTCGGATGGTTTCTTCGTTGAGCCCTTTGGGTATCTTGTCACTTTCAATTTCGTTGGAAAACCCAAATTTATAATCACTTTTGGTGTGTTGTTCCAGCGTCTGCATTGAATCACTCATAGTAAAATATTTTGTGCGATTTCGTATCGCGTCATTTCTTAATTGAAGGACAAATGTAGTAATTTATACAAAAAAGTATAAATAAGGTTGTGAGAAATTGCAAAAAATATCGAAGTCCGGATGAAAGGGGGAGAGAATGCTTCGATAGGAGTGGGACATATTGTATTTCGACTTCATCTATCTCAATTCATTCATCCCACGGTATTCCTGCTGTGGTTGAGCGGGTGTGTTGTTCTTTAAGAGTAGGAAAGTAACTGCAATACTCGATGAAAACTATTTCAAAAATTTGCGATTTCAAAAAAAAGATTATATTTGTGGCGCGAGTTGATATAATGCTTCAGCAAATATCCTTCATTTTCATTTACACTCTGTCTATACTCGGGAAATAAACACCCTTCAATCTTCATTGAAACCACATTACTCAGGACACAAAAACATCTTTTACATATATGTACGACATTTTGCAATTAAATGACATGCTTGTTCCGGAACTCAAGGAACTGGCAGAGAAATTGGGCTTGAAATCTTACAAGCGTTTGAATAAGCAACAATTGATCTATAAAATTCTCGATCACCAGGCTTTAAAAGGTGGAAAAAAAGCCGATGAAGGTGATGATAAAGGCAAAAACAATTCAAAGTCGGATTCCAATACGCCTACTAAGAAGCCAAAAGTGGAAGTCAAGAAGCCAAAAGTTGAGGTAAAAAAGGTCAAGGACCAGCCGAAAAAGGACAGCTCATCTCAGGATAAAGGGAGTAAAGGCCCATCTAAACCTGCTGCAAAAAGCAGCAATTCAAAAGGTGGTTCGAATCGAGGGGATGCCGATAAAGGTGGCTCCTCTAACCGCGGCTCGAATGCAGGATCATCGAATAAGGGCGGTAGTTCTCAGTCCAACTCCAGCAATAAGTCCAATGTGCCGAAGAAGCCCGCGCCTAAAAAGCCTACGCCCAAGAAGCCGGCATTCAATGTCGATGTTGACGGAATTATAGAGGGAGAGGGAATATTGGAAATGATGTCTGATGGCTACGGCTTTTTGCGTTCATCGGACTACAATTATTTGACATCTCCGGATGATATATATGTGTCTCCATCTCAAATCAAACTATTTGGTTTGAAGACCGGGGACACGGTAAAAGGAGCGATTCGTCCACCCAAGGATGGCGAAAAGTATTTTGCCTTACTAAAAGTGAGCACCATCAACGGATTGGAGCCGACGGCAGTCCGCGAGCGAGTGCCTTTTGACTACTTAACCCCTCTGTTCCCGGAAGATAAATTTGAATTGACCAATAAGTCTGCCTCAGGAAAGGATCTGGGCAATCGGATGATTGATTTGTTTGCACCAATAGGTAAAGGACAGAGAGGACTGATTGTGGCTCAGCCCAAAACGGGAAAAACATTTCTATTGAAAGATGTCGCCAATGCGATTTCCGACAACCACCCCGAGTGCTACATGATCGTCTTGTTGATTGACGAGCGGCCGGAGGAAGTGACGGATATGAAGCGGAGTGTGAAGGGAGAAGTGATTGCTTCTACTTTTGATGAGCCGGCAGAAAATCACGTACGTGTGGCGAATGTGGTTTTGGAGAAAGCTAAGCGACTGACAGAATGCGGTCACGATGTAGTGATTTTGTTGGACTCTATCACTCGTCTGGCCCGGGCGTACAACACAGTAGCGCCGACCAGCGGCCGAGTGCTTTCCGGTGGTGTCGAAGCCAATGCGCTCCAGAAACCAAAGAAATTTTTTGGTGCTGCTCGAAATATAGAAAATGGCGGATCACTGACGATTTTGGCCACAGCGTTGATAGACACGGGCTCGAAAATGGACGAAGTGATCTTTGAGGAATTTAAGGGTACGGGTAATATGGAGCTGCAGCTCGATCGCTCTTTGGCGAATAAGCGCATGTATCCTGCAATTGACCTTACTCGCTCATCTACCCGGCGAGAAGAGCTCTTGTTGGGAGAGGGTGCATTGAAGCGCATGTTTATCTTGCGCAATCACCTGGCGGACATGAAGCCGATTGAGGCGATGGAATTTATCAGAAAGCAAATGATGTCCACGCGCTCAAATCAGGAGTTTTTGGCCTCTATGAACGGCTAGGGGAAAACTCAGAAGGAATTTTTCCTGACAATTTGACTATTAAGGAATAAAATGTATCTTTGTCGCCCTTTCAGGGGATAAGAAAATATGAAGTTATGAAACGGACATTTCAACCATCGAGAAGAAAGCGTAAAAATAAGCACGGATTTCGTTCCAGAATGAAAACGAAAAACGGACGCAAACTTTTAGCGCGACGCAGAAAGAAAGGAAGAAAGAAATTATCTGTCTCAGATGAGCGCAGATTGAAGTAATTACTTTCTTCACCTAATATTTAAAAGCAAGTACCTCCACTGGTGGAAGTACTTGCTTTTTTTATGTACATCGCGAGAGCTCCAAAAGAGGCTGAGACATTTATGAATCGGTGTCTTCTCTGAACTCGTGTAACTTCACAAAATGCCGCAGAAGGATAGTTTCCGGAGGTACCCTTTAGGGTTTCAAAAATTCTTTGCATCTTACATTGCATCCCGGACCTGAGCTGTTGTTGTTCAGCTCAATTAATATGAGTGGGAGTCGGATGTAATATATATAGTACTTATGAACCTAGGTTTTCCCAAATCGGAGCGGCTTAAGAGCAAAAAGGATATTTCCACACTTTTTCAGTCGGGAGAGACGCTGTTCGCTTATCCTATTAAGTGGGTGTATCGGGTTCGTCCATCCGACTCTGCCGTTCGGGTAAAGGCAGGAGTTTCCGTTTCTAAACGCCGGTGGAAGCGCGCAGTGGATAGAAATCGGATCAAACGAAAGCTGAGGGAGGTGTATCGTTTGAATAAATCCAAAATTTACAGTAATTTGTCGGAGGACAGGCAAATGGATTGTATGCTTATTTATGTAGCTGATAAAGAAATGTCTGTCACAGAATTACAATCTTCCTTTCAAAACATACTTCATCAATGGGCTACTCAATCAGGTTAAGTGTAATTATTGTAGGCTTCTTACTTCCCTTTTCTTTTCTGTCTGCTCAAAGCCACCCCACCGATACTCTGCTTCGGTTAGAGAAAATCAATGGAGTGAAAGTGAAACGATTTTTCATTGGTGATGAAATGCGCATCAAACCAGCTGACCGATCATGGCGTTGGGCCGTTATCGAGGATTTCGATGTCCGGGAAGGTTTGGTGATTTTTGATATCGGTGCCGAATACGTAGATCAGTTGGAGGGGATTCAAACCTACCGACAATACAATCGGGCAGTACAGACGAGGAATTTTCTCGCCGTACCGGGCACACTGGCCATGCTTGTTGGTGGCGGACAACTCATTTTCGGCGGACCGAATGGTGCTTTCGCCCTTATCGCGGGTGGCGGATTAGTCGCTGGTGGATTCATCGCAGAATGGGTGCTCAAGGGGCGATATTATAAGCTCAACAAAAAATGGCGCGCTCGGATTCTAGACATTTCTCCGGAGTAAAAACCGAATGGCCATTGCATATCCTTTTAGCCCCTCTCCCATGATCGTCGTTTCGCAGTGAGGAGTTAGATAAGAATGCATGCGAAAAGGTTCTCGTTGACGAATATCTGTCAGGTGAACTTCCACCACGGGAATCGGCAGGGCAGCCAGCACGTCCGCAATCGCTATAGATGTGTGCGTATAAGCGGCGGCATTGAGTATTATTCCATCCATGGAGTCATTCCACGTCTGAATTTGATCTATGATCGCTCCTTCGTGATTCGTCTGAAAATAGTGGAGTGTTACTTCCCGGAATTCTTTCCTCAGGGAATCCAAATAGGATTCAAAAGATACCTCTCCGTACAAGTCGGGCTCTCTTTTGCCGAGCAAATTGAGATTCGGGCCATTGATAATGCCCAATTGGAGTTGTTTTTCAGATACAATCATGGCGAGGATTCAGTGAAGGAATCCGAGAAGTAGATTCGGATATTAATTTCCAAGATCAGATAAAAACTTGATGCGCATCAACTGAATTTCTTCCAGTGTAACATCTTCCTCCTTCAGTTCCTGAAAAGCCGCATCCACTGAGTCGGTTTCAGCTTCGAGGAAGTAGTCGTAAATTTCCTCTTTTGCGAATTCATCTACATTTTCTTCAATGTAATAGTCGATGTTGAGTTTTGTGCCGGATACCACAATCATATACATTTCTTGCAACAGCTCTTCAAAGCTTAGTTTGTTGGCAGAGGCAATATCCTCCAGAGGGATTTTTCGGTCTGTTCCCTTGATGATTTCGACTTTAATTTTGGACTTATTCGCCACTTGCTTTACGACAAAATCTTCGGGCTTCTCGATATCGTTCTCCTCCACATATTCGGCAATCAAATCGATAAAAGGTCGGGCAAACCGCCTGGCCTTTCCCTTATTGACACCGGCAATGCGCTCCATATCACTCATGCTGGTGGGGTATTGAGTCGCCATATCGTTGAGTGAAGCTTCCTGGAATATAACAAAGGGCGGCAGCTCTTTTCGCTTGGATTCTCGTTCGAGCAAATCTTCCAGCATATTGAGCAGGGTGGGATCTAAGGCCGTGCCTTTAGATGGGCCCTGCGCATCACTTTCCTGAATCATCTTTTCGAAATCGTGATTGATAGGTATTTCGAAAGTTTCCGGCTTCTTTAATTGTTTTTCCCCCTTCTCAGTTACACTGAGTTTTCCGTATTCTTCAATTTCTTTGTGTAGAAAACCATGAACCGTGGCTTGTCGCAAAATGGAATACCAATAGGTTTCGGAATGTTCAGATCCTTTTTTGTACAACTCCTTTTTGTCTAATCCCAGGCTGACTTGCTTTTGGCTAATATCGCCGCGCAAAAAGTTGACGAGCGTTTTGATGGTGTAATTTTCCTGCAATTCCAGAACGGCTCGAATCGCCAGACCAAGATCTTCTGTGACATCTTGTTTTTCTTTGGGGTATTTGCAATTGTCGCACATCTTTACGCAATTTTCAGCCGCAAATTGCTCGCCAAAATAGTGCAATAAGTATTTTCTTCTGCAACCGCCCGTCTCAGCGTAAGCAATTACGTCGTCGAGCAATTGGGCGCCCAGCTCTCGTTCTGCCACGGGCTTGTCGCGCAGAAACTTTTCTAGTTTTAAAACGTCGGCATGGGAGTAAAAGGAAACGCACCTTCCGCCCAGTCCATCGCGCCCTGCGCGGCCGGTTTCCTGATAGTAATTTTCAATACTCTTGGGCATATTATAATGTATGACAAAGCGCACATCCGGTTTGTCGATGCCCATACCAAAGGCGATGGTGGCACAGATGACATCAATATCCTCCATGAGAAACTGATCCTGGATCCGGGATCGGGATTTTCCTTCCAGACCGGCGTGATATGGAGAAGCCTTCACGCCGTTTACCTTGAGTGCCCTGGCGATTTCTTCTGTCATTTTACGGCTCTGTACATATATGATGCCGGACTCTCCATCCATGGATTGTACGATTTGTACGATTTCCCGAATCGCCTGATCCTTATTTTTCTTTGGTCGAACCTCGTAGAACAGATTTTCGCGATTGAATGAGGAGGTGTATTCTTCAGCATCCTCAATTTTGAGATTCTTTTTTATGTCAGAACTCACTTTCGGTGTGGCTGTGGCCGTTAGCGCAATAATAGGGACCTCCTGCTCAAAAGCTTCAACCATTTCTCTGATTTTGCGATACTCCGGTCGGAAGTCGTGACCCCACTCGGAAATACAGTGCGCCTCATCAACGGCTACAAAAGATACTTGCACTGATTTGAAAAACTGTATGTTCTCCTCCTTGGTCAGCGTTTCCGGTGCGACGTAGAGCAATTTCGTCTTCAAGTCACGAATGTCTTCTTTGACTTTTCGCGCCTGTGTTTTGGACAGCGAACTATTCAGAAAATGTGCAACGGAGTCTTCATCGTGATATCCCCGAATGGCATCTACCTGATTCTTCATCAGTGCAATCAGCGGCGAAATGATTAAAGCTGTACCCTGCATGATCAATGCCGGCAATTGATAGCATAAAGATTTTCCACCACCTGTAGGCATAACGACGAAAGTGTCTTTGCCTCGAAGAAGGCTTTGTATAATATCCTCTTGACGATCTTTAAAATGATCGAAGCCAAAATGCGCCTGCAATGCTTGGTGCAGTTCCTGATGGGTCAAGTCTGCTATTTCCACGTCATACCATTTTCAGTTAAAGAAGAAAAATTCATAAGTCCTGTCTTATCGTCCACGGTTTCGAATATACGATAATTTAGGGGTGGAACCAGAGGTTTCTTTGATAAACTCAGGCGATCTAACCGAATTTAAATAAATTTACAAAAATATTTTTAAAGCCTTGGGAATAAAGGCCAAAACTCAATCACTTTGACAAAGAAAGATCTCGCGGATATCGGTCGCGCCGCCATTCGCATCGAACGCGATGCGCTCTCAGCGCTGCACGATAGCATTGGAAAGGAATTTGTTCGCGCGGTGCAAATCATAGAGCGCTGCAGCGGACGACTTATCGTGACGGGCATTGGAAAAAGCGCTATTGTCGGTCAGAAAATCGTCGCTACCATGAATTCTACGGGCACACCCTCCCTATTTATGCACGCTGCAGATGCCATTCATGGGGATTTGGGCATGCTGCGACCGGAAGATGTAGTGCTTTGTCTGTCCAAAAGCGGAAAGACAAATGAAATTAAAGTGCTGGTGCCACTGATTAAAAATTTCGGAAATACCCTCCTGGGCATGACAGCCGATGAGGACTCTTTTTTGGCGCGCCATGCGGATATTGTTCTTGTCACTCCTATTCAAAAAGAGGCAGATCCTAATAATCTAGCTCCTACGGCGAGCACGACCTCCCAAATGGCGCTGGGAGATGCTCTGGCTACAGCACTTCTCGCGTCGCGGGGCTTCTCACCGGACGACTTTGCCCAGTATCATCCGGGTGGAGCCCTGGGCAAACAACTCTATCTCAAAGTGAGTGATCTGGCTCAATTCAATGAGCGGCCCGTGGTTGAAGTCTCCGATAATCTGAGAACGACATTGCTAGAGATTTCCGGCAAGCGCCTGGGTGCCACCGCGGTGCAAAGCGAGGGTAAAGTGGTGGGTATTGTAACGGATGGAGATATTCGACGCATGCTCGAAAAGGATGACGATATTCAGAGTTTATGCGCAGGAGATATCATGACCGAAAATCCTAAATCTATTCAGTCAGATGAATTTGCAATTCGCGCCTTAAATACGATGCGCAATTTTAATATCCACCAATTGATTGTCTTTGATAAAGATCAGTACTTTGGCTTTGTTCATCTTCACGACTTAATCCGGGAAGGTATTGTGTAACGACTCCTATAACCCTATTTGCTATGAATAACTACTTTTTACTGCTCCTTTGGTTATCTCTCGGATGTTTGGCCTGCACTTCTGAGCAGTCTGAAGAAGACAGCTCAGCACCGGCTACAACAGCGGAGACCGTCAAACGCTCAGGTCAATCGCCCGCAGAAATTGGACAGCAAATAAGCTCTGCCGCTCAACAACGCCTGGGGAAAAACTTGATGAGCGCCATTGAAGAAAGGGGATTCCAATATGCGGTCTCCTATTGCCGCCTCGAGGCCTCAAACATAACGGATAGCGTCGCATTGGAACAAAATGCTACGGTTCAAAGGGTCTCCGACAAACCGAGAAACCCTAAAAATGCCGCGAATGATCGGGAATTGGAATACATTCAGCGATATAAGCGGGCTCTTGAAAAGGAAGAAGATTGGGATCATCAGATCGATCAAAACGACCGGGGTATTACTTTTTACACGCCGATTATTACACAGCCGCTCTGCCTGAATTGTCACGGAGAGTTGGGAGCCGATATCAATGATGAACTGTATGTCAGAATCCGATCGCAGTACCCGCAGGATAGAGCAATTGGATACGGTCTGTCAGAGGTGCGGGGCCTGTGGAAAATCCAATGGGACGAAAAATAGCATCTACTCAATGCTATCCGGTGGTGTTTTTTTCGGTACAGGAGTGGAGTCTGCGGCAGCCTTTTCCCGGATCAGAGGGCCTAACTTGATCGAGTCTTCCCGAATAGTAACGCTCGGCTTCAACGGACGGGGAATACTTCTCGGGGATCGCATCGTATCGTAGGACTGTTGTTTGGCAAGTTGAAGAAAAAAAGAGTCGGCTTTCATTTTGGCTTCTTTCCGAACTTCTTTCATGCAGTTCCGATGCTGGAATGCCCGGAATTCATCTATTTTTCTTTCGAGATATTCTTCTTGCATTTGCTCTTGATCCACGGAGGTGCAACTCGGCAGAGTCAGCAGGAGTGCCAGGCCCAAGATGAGTAGCACACTTCGAATTTCAGGGATTATTATTTGAATACCCGACTTCCTCATTGTTGCCGCCTTGATAATTTCTCAATATTCTTTGACCTCACTTCAATAATCGAATCGAAGGTGATTTGAACTAAAGAGTCAAATCGAAGGTCGCAGAGGGAATCCAACTCTTGAGAAATGGGCCCCGTGCGCGAATTAAAGGTGGAATCCGCTTCCTGTCGCAAGTCCTTTTCCAGCTTTGGGTCGGGCGCCTCACAGCTCCCAAAGAACCAGAGTAGTAAAATTCCGATGCTCAAGCGTAGCAACCTCATTGCCTCTTCGGTTTCTTCAATTCAAAGTTCTGCCCCAGATACACGCGCCGAACCATCTCATCGGCAGCTAATTCTTCTGAAGATCCGGCCTTCAAAATCTTGCCCTCAAACATCAAATATGCGCGATCGGTAATGGATAGGGTCTCTTGCACATTGTGGTCCGTAATCAATATACCGATATTGCGCTTTTTGAGCTGGCCTACAATTTCCTGTATGTCTTCCACCGCGATGGGATCAATGCCCGCAAAGGGTTCGTCCAGAAGAATAAAATTCGGATCAGTAGCCAGCGCTCTGGCTATTTCCGTCCGTCGCCGCTCGCCCCCGGACAGCGTATCTCCCTTGCTTTTCCTCACTTTGTGCAAACTAAATTCATCGAGTAAGGACTCCAATTTATCGCTTTGCTCCTCTTTGCTCAATTTCGTCATTTCCAATACGGTCTTCAAGTTGTTCTCAACGCTCATTTTTCGAAATACCGAAGCCTCCTGAGGAAGATAACCAATCCCCATGCGTGCGCGCTTGTACATGGGATATTTCGTCAATGCCTGCCCATCTAAATAAACTTCACCGTCCGTGGGCTGTATAAATCCCACCACCATGTAAAAGGTCGTGGTCTTACCCGCCCCATTGGGGCCTAATAATCCTACGATTTCGCCCTGCTCCACGGACAAAGAAACTCCGTTGACCACGCAGATCTTCCCGTAATACTTAATTAGATCCTTCGCTTCTAGTTTCATGCTCTAATTCTATTTCTTCCTCCAAAACCCAGTTGGCGCGCAGCGCCTCCAGGGGATACTCCTCCGATAATTCGGGCTGCTGACCCTTCCAGTAATCTCCTCCGTCTAATTTCCCATTCCTATTCTCGTCATAAATCACTCTCACTTTATACTGTCCGGGCTCCATAAAGGAGAGCTGCCATTCATACTCCTTCTGACCCTCCAGTGTCCTCGTTCGCACGACCTCACTGCCCTTCACTAAATGGATCAGGTATTGTAAACTTGAATCTCCTTCAGTAAAACGCAAATTGAGCTCGCTGAGTTGCTCTTCTTTCAGGATTTCATACGATAGGTCTAAGGTGTCAGTATTGTCTTGCCCATAAAACGAACTCAGCACTCCCGGTAACAAGCGTATGCTTCCCGTTGCGGGAAGGCTGTCCTCCTTCGGCACGCCCAACACGGTTTCCAGTGGCTGCTCATTCAATATGCGAAAATAATACTGTGTGCCGGAAGTGTCCGCAGTATAAAAGGTGGAATCGGAAAGCTCGCCCATCGGTTGGTTCCAATAGATTCGACCCTCCCCATTCACAAACTTCAGCTTCTTTTGGCGGGCGCGAATGGGTACCGTATCTAGTGGAGATTGCACAGCCAGGGTGTCTTTTCTCAACTCATCCCCATTGTCCGTCAACCAAATAATGCTATCCGGAGGATTGATTCCCGGCCAAACTTTTAAGGTGTCCTCTACCCATAGCCGAGCCAACTCATACCCCGCCGGCTCAATGTCCACGCGGACATGTGTATCTAACTCATTAAAAACAGCGGACCAGTGATTGCGCCGAAAAAAGGGCGCCTTGGTCAATCTGGGCACGGGAAGAGGCTCAAATAGCACGAGCTCTACCTCTGGAAAACTATCCGGACTCAATGTCACAGGGTCCTCTAAAAAGGCAATGGGTGCATTCGGAATGTCGTATTGTAAAGTCAAATTCTCATCCTTCAAAGCAAATACCTTATATCGCCCCTCTTTGAGATACTGAAACTGTGCCACACCTTGCTTATCTGTTTTGGCAAAATAGGTGGGCAGGGATTTTACCACTACCGAATCCTCATCCAGTTCTTCATGAAGCAGAACGGTGATATCAGCCTGCTCCGTCCCCTTTTTATCCACGACTTTCATTTTTCCCTTGAGCGAATCCAAATAGGGGCCTGTCGAAAACGCAAAAACGAGATCCTCCGCTGCATTGCCCTCTGTAAAGTCCGCAACGGCATTGGAAAAATTGAGCGTATAGGTCGTACCTTTTCGCAAACTGTCCACCGTTGAAAAGTCTATATCAAGGGAAGATGAACCCGCCACATATTCCGGTTTTGGATCCATGGGCGGTGAAATAATCACATTTCGTGCCGGATTGCTGACCTCGATATACTCATTAAAGGTCAGCGTCACTTTATCCGGATAATAATTCAATTGCTCGTTTGGCGTCGACTTTTCAACCACCAGCTTCGGTGGCTCGGTATCTCTCGGACCTCCGGAGGGCGCCACGGGGTTGGCACACTGCTGCATCACCAACAATACAGCCAGCACAGCTACTCCTTTCCAGGCCATGCCCGATCTCTTTCCCGACATTTTATTTTCCCGTTCTCTCATTCCTCCCCAAAATTAAGAAAAGAACGGGGACTCTTCCGCACTTGTTTTTTTGCATATGTTTTATTTGGGCGTGCCCCAGGGGCTGCGCCCCTGCGTCGCTACGTTTCGGGGCTCGTTCAGGATTCGCCCTCCGTCCTCGAGATCGCCGCCGGCGATCCTCGGGACTCCGGCCGCTTCACTCGGCCCTTGCCCCTTCCCAAGGCGTCGGGAAGGGGCGCGGTCTCCCGCCCCAAATTGGGGGCGGGACCCACTTCACATCGCTCACGCAAGATCAAATCTCACCTTTGAGGTTGAACGGACACCGCGCGGCAGTCCGTCACTTTTCTCAAGTGATTAGACCTTGAAATATTTGCTCTCGGGATGACTAAAATACCAGCCACTGACTGATGCGGCGGGCTGCATGGCAAAACTTTCCGTCATGGTAATTTGGACATTTTTCTCCACCTGCAACAAATCAAACAATTTGAGTTTCTCTTCATGCACCGGACAGGCCGGGTAGCCGGGAGCGGGCCGAATGCCGCGGTACGATTCTTTGATCAGCTGCACATTATTCAAGCTCTCCTCCGGATCATAGCCCCAGAATTCCCTTCGGACCCGCTCGTGCATATGCTCTGCAAATGCTTCAGCCAGCCGGTCGGCCAGGGACTGCAATAGAATAAGGTTGTAATCGTCCTGGTCGGCGGCGAATTTGGCTTTGGGTTGCTCTATGCCATGTCCTGCCGTCACGGCAAAAGCGCCTAAATAGTCTCGCTTCCCGCTGTCCGCGGGCGCAATAAAGTCTGCCAAACAGTAATTGGGACGCCCCTTAGCTTTTTTCACCAGCTGCCGTTCGTGAACACAAGTGTGTAGCAAGTCGCCGGAGACCGGATCGTACACTTCAATTTCGTTATCGCGCACGGATTGCGCCGGAAATAATCCCATCACTCCCCGGGGCTGCAGCCAGCCTTCTCGTTCTATGTGGTCCAGCATCTCCTGAGCATCGTCAAATAAGATTTGGGCCTCGCGACCTACCACTTCATCCTTTAGAATTTGAGGGTATCTTCCAGCCAGTTCCCAGGTGCGGAAAAATGGCGTCCAATCAATGTATTCCCGGAGCTCTTTGACACTGTAGTGCTCCCAAACCTTAACGCCTAAATGCTTTGGCACCGGCGGATCGTATGTCGACCAGTCAATGCGCAATTTGTTTTGCTTCGCTTCCTCGGGAGCGATGAGTTTTTTGGAGGACTTGCGCGCTCTTTTTTCCGCTAAATCGATGTACTCCAGACGGAGCTGTTCAGTAAATTGCTTTTTTTGTGAGGAGTCGGCTTGCAGGAGCTGGCTGACTACCCCCACTGCCCGAGACGCATCCAATACGTGGATGACGGGTTCGGGGCGTTGCGGAGCAATTTTCACAGCGGTATGCACCCTGGAAGTGGTCGCTCCCCCAATCAGCAGTGGGTGATTCATCTCTTTAGCTTTCATTTCCTGCGCCACGTGGATCATTTCGTCCAAAGAAGGTGTAATCAGGCCACTTAAGCCGATGATATCTACATCGTGTTCTATGGCGGCGGCCAGTATTTTCTGCGCGGGGACCATCACTCCCAGGTCTATGATTTCGTAATTATTACAACCCAAAACTACGCCGACGATATTTTTCCCGATATCGTGCACATCGCCTTTGACTGTGGCTAGAAGTACGGTGCCTTTTTTTCTTTGATCCTCTTTTTTCTTAGCGGCTTCTATATATGGTGTGAGGTAGGCCACCGCTTTTTTCATGACGCGGGCGCTTTTTACGACCTGGGGTAAAAACATTTTTCCCGCACCAAATAAATCCCCAACGATATTCATCCCGTCCATGAGCGGACCTTCGATGACGTGCAGTGGATCCTGGTATTTTTGTCGGGCTTCCTCTGCATCTTCTTCCGCAAATTTGACAATCCCCTTGAGCAAAGCGTGTTCAATACGATCTTCCACCGGAGCCTCTCTCCAGCTCATGTCGTTCTCCGCGCCTCTTTTTTTGCCCTGATATTGCTCGGCTATGGAGAGGAGTTCATTGGTTCCATCTTCGGTTCGGTTGAATAATACATCCTCCACCTTTTCCCGAAGCTCCTCATCAATATTTTCGTAAATTTCCAACATGCCGGCATTCACGATGCCCATGTCCATGCCCGCCTGTATGGCGTGAAACAAGAAAGCAGAGTGCATGGCTTCGCGGATGGCAGGCAGCCCGCGAAAAGAAAAGGAAATATTGCTCACGCCCCCGCTAATCTTGGCATGCGGACAGCGTTCTTTTATGGCTCGGGTGGCCTCTATAAACTCCACCGCATAGTTGTCGTGTTCGGGGATGCCCGTGGCAATGGCGAAAATATTGGGATCGAAAATAATATCCTCAGGAGGGAAATCCAGCTGTTCGGTAAGGATTTTATAGGCGCGCTCGCAAATAGACACCTTTCGCTCTTTGGTATCCGCTTGTCCCTGCTCGTCAAAAGCCATAACGATGACCGCTGCACCGTACTGGCGAACTTGTTTGGCCTGTGCCAGAAAGGCCGCTTCCCCTTCTTTCAGGGAAATAGAGTTGACGACGCACTTGCCTTGCACGCATTCCAGTCCGGCCCGAATCACCTCAAATTTCGAGGAGTCCACGACGACGGGCACCCGGGCTATATCCGGCTCTGCCATCATGAGATTGAGGAAATTGCGCATTTCCTGATCCGACTCCAACATACCCTCATCCATATTGACATCTACCATCTGAGCACCACCTTCGACCTGGTCACGGGCTACTTCCAGTGCTTCGTCGTAGTCGCCTGATGTGATGAGGCGCTTGAACTTTCGAGATCCGGTTACATTGGTTCGCTCACCGATATTCACAAAGTTCAGCTCCTTTCTGAGAATGAGTGGTTCCAGACCACTAAACATGGATAGAGAAGTGCTCCCGGGAATCGGTCGGGGAGAATAAGGGGCTACGGCTTCTCTGATTTGACGAATATGTTCGTCGGTCGTACCGCAACAGCCGCCCACAATATTTATGAGTTGCTGCCCCGCGTATTTTTCTGCCCATCGAGCCATATCTGCCGGGCTTTGTTCGTATTCACCAAACTCATTGGGAAGCCCCGCATTGGGGTAGGCGGAAATATAGGTGGTGGCAATGGCACTCAGGTCTTGAATATGCGGGAAGAGCTCTTCTGCGCCCAGGGCACAATTGAGTCCAACCGCGAGAGGCCGCGCGTGCATGATGGAAATCCAAAACGCCTCTGTCGTTTGCCCGGATAGGGTTCGGCCGCTGGCATCCGTGATCGTTCCGGAAATAATCAGTGGTATTTTGGTGTTTTTTCGGTCCTCTACCTCCATTAAAGCCTTAATGGCGGCTTTGCAGTTGAGCGTATCGAAAACAGTTTCTATGAGGATGAGATCCACGCCACCTTCCCACAAGGCCTCTATTTGCTCCACGTAGGCCGCTGTCAGCGTCGAGAAATCGGTCGCGCGATAGCCGGGTCGATTGACATCCGGCGAAAGAGAAAGCGTTTTATTCGTCGGACCTATAGCACCGGCTACATAGACGGGGCGGGAATGTTCCTTAGTGTATTCATCAGCAGCAGCTCGGGCCAGTTGGGCAGAGGCTTTGTTCATCGCTGTCACCTGAGATTCCAGTTGATAATCTGCCTGGGCAATACGGGTGCTGCTAAACGTATTGGTTTCTATGATGTCAGCTCCGGCCCTTAGATAAGACATGTGAATATCCCGAATGATGTCCGGGCGGGTGATGGATAGAATGTCGTTATTCCCCTTCAATGGGCAGGGGTGATTCTGGAAGAGCTCCCCTCTAAAATCCGATTCCTCCAAAGGATGTTGCTGTATCATAGTACCCATGGCCCCATCCAAAATGACGATGCGTTCCTCGAGTAGAGCAGTCAGGGTTGAGATTTTTTCTTTCAAGACATTCGATATTTTTTAGCAGAATGAGTTCCTTTCACTGCAAGTTAGGATAAAGTAATCGTCTTTTATTAATAGAGATTGTCTGCAAGTTGTTCGAGTGAAAAATTTTACGGGCGTTCGATATTATGGTTGTCAATTATCCGGGAATGTAAATAAGTCGTTGTTGCAGGCTTTTATTGTCCAGATCTATCTCGCGGAAGGGAAGTCCACGATCTGTAGCTATTGTTTTAGTTTCAAAAGCGGGGTCAATATTTTTGTATGGTGAGGGGGTTATATATACGGTGCAGGAGCCGGTTTGAATGATGCGGTCGGTATGATAATGTCCGCAAAAGACATGGACTGGGCGATTGGCATTTTTTACTGCGGGTAGCAGGGTATCGATTTGTCGAAAGGGGTAATTTTGATCCATAAAGGGACTTCCCGCATAGAGGGGAGGATAATGCAAGAAGAGAATCAGTGGGGCATGGTCAGAAGACAGGGTTTCTGCGAGCAGGGATTGGTGGGGCGGAATTAAGCGGCTATTTTCACAGTGCAAAAATAGGCAGGTAAAGCCCTCGAGATCCATTTTGG
>JAWLFI010000168.1:0-5385 GCA_041685645.1 Saprospiraceae bacterium
AAATTGTATGAGAAAAAGTCCTCGACGAATCGGCTGACTCTGGCTGCCATTCAGGGCAATGTGCGCGGCACGAAGAAGGGCGTCATCTTTGATTTTGGCGATGTATTACCCCGGGGGACGATGTATTATGGATTCATAGCCAAAGGGGATTCTAAACATCCTCAACCCGTATTTTTTAAGAAAACGGCGAAAATAAGAGAGGGGAAGGTAGAAATCCCCATCGCTGAAATGAAAGGGAAATACGATATGATCGGTTGGGAAGAGGCCGGAAAGGGCTTGCTGGGCTATCGGATCATGGATGAGCAGGGTCGGCTAATATACGATGGGCGGGTCAATTTCTCCGGAAGGGGACCTTTCTCTATTGCACCAACTCTGATAGAGGGGCCGGTTGTGGATCAAATCGAGCCGGATCAATTGGTCATCTCTTTTCAAACCCTGCCCCCCGCCCCTGCTGCTGTGCATGTGGATGGACGCGTATTTGAGAGTGAGTTGGGTATCTTTCACGAAATCAAAATCGACGGACTCGGGGCAAATCAATCCTATGATTATGCCGTGGTGTATGGTGATGATACCACGCAGAATTATTCGTTTCTGACAGCTCCCCGAGCAGGATCTCGATCTGATTTTACTTTTGCCTATGCCAGTGACTCCCGCAGTGGTCAGGGCGGTGGCGAACGCGATGTGTACGGAGCGAATTTTTACATCATGAAAAAAATCATGGCTCTGGCCATGCAACAGAAAGTGGCGTTTATGCAGTTTTCGGGGGATTTGATCAATGGATATTCGGATTCTCCCGGGGAAACGGAATTGCAGTATGCGAATTGGAAGCGAGCGGTAGAACCCTTCACGCATTATCTTCCGATCTATGAGGCGATGGGTAATCACGAGGCGCTCACCAGAAAATTTGACCGGAAGACAGGCCGGAGTATTGCCGTGGATCGCTTTCCCTATGCAACGGAATCTGCTGAAGCCGTATTTGCGAGAAATTTTTCAAATCCTACGAATGGCCTGAAGAGCGAAGATGGAGCAGCATACGATCCCAATCCGGATGCGGAGGACTTTCCCTCTTATGAGGAAAATGTATTCTTCTACACTTATGATAATGTGGCGATGGTGGTGCTGAATTCGGATTATTTTTACTCACCAACGACGAGTTACATTCCCTGGATGGGGGGAGGTGTGCATGGGTATATCATGGATCGGCAGATGGAGTGGTTTGAAGAAACGATGAACTCGCTGGAGGCAGAGGACGAAATCGACCACATTTTCGTGTCTCTCCACACGCCGTTTTTTCCGAACGGGGGCCATGTGCACGATGATATGTGGTATCACGGGAATAATGACATTCGGCCTTTTGTCAACGGTGAGCCCCTGCGCAAGGGAATCATAGAACGACGAGACGAACTGCTCGAAGTCATTGTCAATCAGTCGGAAAAGGCCCTGGCTATTCTGACGGGCGATGAACACAACTTTGCCGTCACAAGGGTGAGTCCCGACATGCCGAGGTATCCGGAATCCTATGCCGAAGAGACCATAGAATTGGGACGAACCGTTTTCCAAATCAACAATGGCGCGGCGGGTGCGCCATATTACTCTCAGGAGCAGACGCCCTGGTCGGATTGGGTGGAGGGATTTACCACGCAAAATGCACTGGTTCTCATCCACGTAAGTGGTGATTCGGTGACTATGGAGGTCCTAAATCCCGACACACTGGAAGAAATCTATTCCCTCCGGTTGAGAGAATGAAAATAAATGAGAAAGCAGCGGCTCCTCTATACTCAAGCATAAAAAAAGGCGCGGAAATTCCGCGCCTTTTTTAAGTGTACTCTCTTTGCCTTTACATCATGCGTTTCGATTCAGGCAGTTGAGATCTTCAAAAGCCAATTTTAGGCGATCGACAAAAGACTCTTCTGCAAAACGCAACCATTTTCTCGGGTCGTAGTACTTTTTATTGGGTACATCATCTCCTTCCGGATTTCCGACCTGATGCTGTAAATAGTCCTTATTGGTATCAAAATAGTCGCGCACTCCGGAAGCAAAGGCCCATTGCATATCTGTATCGATATTCATTTTGATAGCACCATAGCCAATAGCTTCGCGAATATCTTCTCGCGATGAGCCGGAACCTCCGTGAAATACATAGCGAAGGGGTTGTGGTCCGGTGTTAAACTTTTCTTCTACAAATTCCTGAGATTTTTTCAGAATGATGGGCTGCAAATCGACATTGCCCGGCTTGTACACACCGTGAACATTGCCAAAGGCTGCGGCGATAGTAAATCGCGGACTTACTTCGCTCAACTTTTCATAAGCATAAGCCACCTCTTCCGGTTGGGTGTATAGCTTAGAATTGTCGATATCTGTATTATCTACACCATCTTCTTCTCCACCGGTAACACCCAGCTCAATTTCAAGCGTCATTCCCATTTTATCCATGCGTTTGAGATACTCTACACAAGTAGCGATATTCTCCTCCACGGGCTCTTCTGACAAGTCTAGCATATGTGAACTGTACAGTGGATATCCCCGCTCTTTGTAAAACTTCTCTCCCGCATCTAACAATCCGTCCACCCACGAAATGATTTTCCGCGCACAGTGATCGGTGTGCAGGATGACGGGAACACCGTAGGCTTTTGCCATGGCGTGGACGTGCATCGCCCCGGACACTCCGCCCCAAACAGACGCGTTCTGTCCTTCATTACTGAGTCCTTTACCGGCAAAAAAAGCAGCTCCACTGCCCGAAAATTGAATAATTACGGGAGAATTCACTTCCCGGGCGGTTTCTAATACCGCATTCACGGTATTTGTACCTACGACATTGACCGCCGGAATGGCATAATCATTCTCGTTGGCATCATTAAATACTTCAGTTACTTCATCTCCATGGAGCACGCCGGCTCTAAATTTTGATTGGCCCATAATTCAGGTTTTATATAATTTCGTGTTCAGTCAAATATCGCTCGGCATCTAAGGCAGCCATACAGCCCGTACCCGCAGCCGTTACCGCCTGCCGATACACTTTATCGTGAGCATCCCCACTGACAAATACACCGGGGATTTCAGTCCTGGATGTGCCTGGTACTTCCACATCAATATATCCCACCTCATCCATGGGCAGCCAGTCCTTAAATATGTCTGTATTGGGCTTGTGTCCAATCGCGACAAAAAATCCTTTGATTGGAATCTCGGTTCTCTCCTGTGTTTTGTTATTAAATACTCGCACACCCGTGACCTCATCTTCACCCAAAATCTCCTCTGTCTCAGTATTCCAGTGGACGATAATATTCTCTTGCTTCATCATGCGGTCCTGCATGATCTGAGAAGCTCTCATTTCATCTTTTCTAATGAAAACGTGTACTTTCGGGCACAACTTGGAGAGATAGATAGATTCTTCTGCTGCCGTATCACCGCCACCAACTACGGCCACATCCATCCCCTTGTAAAAGAAGCCATCACAAACGGCACAAGCAGACACGCCTTTATTGGCCAGCCGCTGTTCTGACTCCAGGCCAAGCCACTTCGCTGAAGCGCCAGTGGCAATTACTACGGAGTGGGCCTGATGAGATGTACCATCTTCGGTGATCACGGTGTGAACCGAGCCGGAAAAATTGACTTCCGTCACCTTTTGATAGACGATTTGCGTCCCAAACCGCTCGGCTTGCTTCTTGAAATCTTCCATCATTTGTGGACCCATCACGCCCTCAGGGTATCCCGGATAATTCTCAACATCCGTGGTGATCATCAATTGTCCACCGGGTTCTTGTCCGGTAAACATCAGGGGATCCATATTTGCTCTGGCAGCGTAAATTGCTGCAGTGTATCCGGCTGGGCCGGATCCAATAATGATGCACTTATGTGTTATTGCCATTCTATTTATTTTGAATTCAAAAATACAAATTTATGGGCGGCTTCCATGATTCTCCCACACTTTTATCATATCATCCACCACCGCTTCTTTCGACCTTCCATCAGTGACAATGACAGCATCTGCCATGCTGTAACCCTCTTTCCTCTGATCGTACAACAGCTCCAATTTATCATCATCCCAAAGGGGCCGACCTTGAATATCAACTCGGCCTCGTGAAAATTGTTTTGGATCCTTCATACAAATCAACGGCCCTTCCGATCGAATAAAAACTTGGTTTTCACGCGCTATCAAACTACCGCCACCCAGAGCAATAACAGCAGGCCGGGGAACCTGAGTTACGATATGCCGAAGCATTTTATTTTCGTAAGAGCGAAACAGCCGTTCCCCTCCACGCTCAAAAATGGCAGCTATAGACAGCTTGTATTCCTTTTCAATGCAGGCGTCAACATCCCATGAACTCAGCTGCAAAGCGCGAGCCAGTTGCCGAGCCCAATAGCTTTTGCCCACGCCCATAAATCCCGTGATAAACAAACAACTGCCGGGATTGATGCCCTCTTTTGACTTCATTTTTCTAGCTTCATTCATTGAGATAGCACTTTACAACAAATTTACGACCCAATATCTGAGACCTTACAAATTGAAGGAGGATCAAAGATCGGGCTTCTCCACTCAAAAAAGGAACATTTCCTACCCTCAAACCGTTACTAGGATAAATATATAAAGGCTCAGGTCGAACTAAAAAGAATTATAGGCTTTAGATTTATTGACTAAAAAAGAACTTATATTTTTCTTTACCTTTGTCAAAATTGCAATCCAGTATGAAACTTTTCGGAATTTGTATTCTTCTTTCTTTTGCCCTCCTCTCCTGTTCTGATGGATCAGAGACAGTGGACAAGCAGAAAACCTCAGCATTGGATGAATTCATTAGAATTCCCACCAATGAAGATGGAGAAGTAGATACGAGTCAAACGGCGAAGATTACCTTCCATGAGGATCACTTTAAATACGATACGATTCAAGCGGGTGAAGTCGTAGAACACCGCTTTACCTTTACAAATACAGGAAATCAGTCATTGTATATCTCTAATGTCAAATCCAGTTGTGGTTGCACTGTTGCAGATTATCCGGATTCGCCCGTTCCGCCCGGAGAGAGTGGAACTATTTTGAGTACCTTTGATTCAAAGGATAAGGAGGGACCTCAAATCAACGAGATTTCCGTTACTGCCAATACCTATCCGCAAAGAACTAAAGTCACCCTGTCGGGCGTCGTTATACCGAGTGATCAAAAAACAGAAAACAAATAATATTATAACGCTATGATGGAATTTTTACAAGGATCCTGGCCTCTTTTAGTGGCCATCCCTATTTTTTACTTGTTTATCATTAGACCTCAGGTAAAAAAGCAGAAAAATCAGGCTAAGTTTGAAGACAGTCTGGAAAAAGGGCAAGAAGTGGTTACCAGCAGTGGCATTATCGGTCGAATCAACAAGATAGAAGACCATGTCGTACACATTCAAGCT
>JAWLFI010000169.1:0-5304 GCA_041685645.1 Saprospiraceae bacterium
TGATTGTGTTGGCTCGTTGAGATGAGAACGCGAACACAACACCCGAAGTCCTTCATCTTTCCATAAAAAGGTATTCACCTGAATGGGCTCTGGAGTAGCATGGGTATTCTTCTTATACCAACTGCCCGATCCGAGCTCTGCATAAAACAGTTCATCAGTCACGGGAATGTAAACCATACCCAATACCGGGGTGTCCTCTTCAATTAGGGCGATATTTACGGTAAACTCACCATTTCGGGAAACAAATTCTTTTGTACCATCCAGAGGGTCCACTATCCAATGAGTGTGGATTTTTCGACGAATATCATAGGGTTGGTTTTTGTTTTCTTCACCGATAAATCCATGGTCTTCCGACAAGTTCTGCAGACCTTGAAAGATAATATCGTGGGCTTTTTTATCTGCTATAGTTAGGGGACTTTTATCCTCCTTGTAGGAGACTCCTCTTTCTTCGAGTTCATATATATTCATTATGGCCTGTCCTGCTTCGACGATGATCTTTTCTAGTTGACGAATCCTTTTATCTTTGTGAAACTTCATTTTAATCTGCTTTATGAGTAAAGTTTTAGTGGCCGGCGGAGCGGGATATATAGGTTCGCATACGATTGTCAATTTATTAGAACGAGATTGCGAAATCGTATGTGTGGATAATTTTTCCAACTCCTACGCATCGGTTATTGACAAGATAAAAATTATTGCTGATAAAGACATAGCCCATTACACTTTAGACTTGAAAAAAGAAGGTGTTTTGCAACCTGTGTTTGAAGATCATCCGGATATCGATAGTATCATCCATTTTGCTGCCTTTTTGGAAGTTGAAGCATCAGTCAAGCAGCCATTGATGTATTATGAAAACAATTTGCTATCCACAATTCGACTGCTTCAGGCGGCAAGGGATCATGGAGTAAAACAATTCGTGTTTTCTTCTTCCTGCACTGTGTACGGAGATAATGCCCCTATGCCGGTGTCTGAAGAAGCGGCCATGGGCCGTCCCAGTTCGCCATATGGAGCTACAAAACAAATGTGTGAGCAAATTTTGATGGATGCAGTGAGATCTGGTGACTTGCCGAGGGCTGTCATATTGAGGTACTTCAATCCGGCGGGTGCTCATCCCTCCGGACTGATTGGGGAGGATCCCCGTCAACCGCACACACATCTCATTCCAATCATTAGCCAGGTGGCAAAAGGAGAACGGGATTATCTCGAGGTATATGGGACGGACTACGATACCAGAGATGGAAGTTGTATCAGAGACTATATTCACGTGATGGACCTCGCCACCGCCCATGTCAAAGCACTGGACTTCGCGACATCAGAGGAGAATAAGGGCGTTGAAGTATTCAATGTAGGTACGGGGAAAGGAGTGTCGGTATTGGAGGCTGTACGGGCTTTCGAGGAGGTTACGGGTATTGAGATTGAGACGAAAAAGGCACCGAGAAGACCGGGAGATATGCCTGCCATTTATGCTAATCCCGGAAAAGCGAATAGGATGCTTGGCTGGACAGCTGAATATTCATTGGAGGACATCATGCTTTCTGATTGGAAGTTTAACGCGCAGTATTCATAAACTTTGCGGTATGGATGGCCGATGTTAGTGATAGTTTGCTGTAAATCAATAGTGTAACAAAGGGCTAACCCTCGGAAATGAGATGTTTTTGTATGCAAGGTCGCGAAGACTTTTACTCTGGTAAAAATTATTTCCTGAGGTCGTGAAAGCGAGGGGAGGCCAGCGAAATCTTCGACGCGAAGGCCGAAAAATGCATGCATTTTTCAACTTTACTCATCAGAGTTGAAGTAATTGTTCTTTTCAGAATCCCAGAATTACAGTTTTTCGCTCTGTGACAGTTGATGGTTATTTTTCAGTGTTATCGAGGTTTGTGTTAGGGATCGGAGGGGCTTTGGTCCGAGGTGCGCTCAGGGCAATCTGGGTTTCTAAGGGGTGATTGATAGTCTTTAGGATAATGGAAGAACTAAAGGGTACCTCCGGAAACTGTTCTTTGATGCTAAGGTGAAAAAATATGTGCGTAATCAAGACTTGGTCTGTATCGGATTTAGTGGTAATGACACTAGCCATAGCAAAGTGAATGAGGATAGACGATGATTACGTGCATATTTTACATCTAAGCCATTTAAAAAAAATGGCTGTTCGCGTAAAAGGATAGTTTCCGTAGGTACCCTAAAGCGATACGCGCACCGAAGGACGGAGCCATGCGAACCCCCGCAGAGCCCGACCCCGGGATGGAATCCCGGGGTAACACCCAAATAAACATTTACTTAAAAGTCCGTGGGAGATCGGTAGGAGCGATATTCTCCATTCATCAAAGCTTTACTTTTGACCTGCTCCGCGGTTTTTATTTTTGGCGTGATGAGACTGATTTGACGAAGCACTTGTATTTGTCTGTCAAACTCTTTTTTCATGCAGAGCAGATGATATTCTTCCTGTAAATTCCATCCAATGTTATGAGCAATGTGATACGTTAATAACAATTCAGGTGCCGGTAAGCGTTGGTCAATTTGCAGGATGTCGTAAATGGCCTTCATTTTATCTCTGATTTCACTGGCGAGATTCAAATCACTGTCCTTATCATAAGAATAGTTTGTCGTTTCTGCGCCAGCGTAGAGCTTATCTTCCATAGGATGCACATATGTATCCATTTTGTAAAGGCCCAATGCTTCTGTTTTGATATCCATGCGTCCATCTTCGTATTCGCGCTCGATGCTTTTTATTTTCATTCTCGTGCCAATGGATTGAACCTGTTCATTGATGTATGGCGCCAGCCCGAAGGGTTGATTTTGGTGCATACAATCCTTTACGAGTTGTTTATACCTCGACTCGAAAATGTGTAAATTTATGGATTCAATCGGGTAAACTACAAGTGGAATTGGAAATATGGGTAACATTGCCGTCTTTTGTGAATTCAAACGGTTGTGGCAAGAGCTTTGTTTTTAATAAAAGGGTCGAGTTCATGACAATATTGAATGGCTCTCGTATCTTCGATAACTCACTGACTACATGGTGTTAAATTTAGCTAAGAAATACTATGAAACATCGAAGTCCCGGTGATGTACTAAATGAGGTCTGGGGATATCCTTCTTTTCGTCCACTTCAGGAGCCAATTATTTCTTCTGTTTTGGAAGGGCGCGATACACTGGCTCTGCTGCCAACTGGTGGAGGCAAGTCGGTTTGTTATCAGGTGCCGGCGCTTTGTATGGGGCGCCTGGCTTTGGTAATTTCCCCATTGATTGCCTTGATGCAGGATCAGGTGCAGCAGCTCCATGAGCGAGGAGTGCGCGCGAAAGCTTTACACAGTGGGCTTCAACGCAAGGAAATAGAGGGGATTCTAAAATTAGCGGTGCAAGGGGATTTGGACTTTTTGTATTTGGCTCCTGAGCGACTCAAAACCGATTTGTTTTTGGGACATCTGGAGCATATGTCACTATCATTGGTCGCGGTGGATGAAGCGCATTGCATCTCACAATGGGGCCATGAATTCCGACCCTCTTACCGGGAAATTGCTGATATCAGACCATATCTTCACAATGTTCCTTTTTTGGCCGTTACGGCAACGGCTACGGAAAAGGTAAGCCGAGATATCACTGCTCAATTACAAATGGATAATCCCGGGAGGTTTAGCGCCTCTTTTCAAAGGGAAAATCTAAAGTGGATCGTCACCGAGGACAGTTATGCCATGCATCGCCTTTTACACATCGTGAAAAGTGTGGGTGGGACTCAAATCATCTATACTCAATCTCGATTTCGCACTTCCGAGATCGCACATTTTCTGCAACAGCGTGGCCAGAAGGCTCTGTTTTATCACGCAGGTCTTTCTGCACGGGAACGAGAAGAAAGACAACATCAGTGGATGTCAGGACAGGTGCCCATTATGGTATCGACCAATGCCTTTGGAATGGGAGTGGATAAATCCGATGTTCGCGCTGTGATTCACGTGGATTTGCCTGCCAGCCCGGAAGCGTACTATCAGGAAGCGGGTCGTGCCGGACGAGATGGTAAAACATCTTATGCCGTTTTAATTTATGATCAAGCTGCTTTGGAGCGGATGGATGAGAGGATTGAGCAGATGTACCCCGAATTAGAATTTTGTAGAGATGTCGGTCGCAATCTCTATAGATGGTATAAAGTCGCTGTAGGAGCCGGACAATACAGCAGTTTTCCTTTTGATATTGAGAAATTTAGTCAAGAGTATGATTATTCGGTCATAAAGGTGTACCACGCACTTAGAATATTAGAATTATCGGCTTGGGTAGAGCGATCTGAAGGGCTTATCGTACCCTCCAGATTGCACGTCAAATGCAATCGGGAAGACTTGTACCGGATGCAGTTGGCAGATCCACAGTTTGACATTTTTATGAAAACGTTATTGAGGTCGTATGAGGGCTTGTTTATGGATTTTGTCAACATTCGGGAATGGCAGATGGCCAAAGCTCTGGAGATTAGTGTAGATGAAGTAATTGCATATTTACATCGCTTGCATCGAAAAGACATCATTACCTATTTCCCGACGGAAGGCGGGGAGCGGATTACCTTTTTGCAGCCGAGAAGTCCGAGAGGGGTTATTTATATCAATCCCAAAATTCGCCGGGAGAATTACAAGAGGGCGACAGATCGATGGAGGGCGATGAAAGAGTACATTTTTGCTGAAAAATGCAGATCTCAGGTACTATTGCGTTACTTTGGGGAGGCAATAACAGAAGAGTGCGGAAATTGTGATATTTGCATGGGAAGCAGGAAGGGCCAATTTTCAGACCCTAAGTTGCAGCATAAGATCAAGCAATCGTTGATTCATCAGTTAGAAAGTCGTTCCCTGTCGGTCAGGGAGTGGACCTATCAATATCCCGTAACCTATAAAAAGCGACTATTGAGCCTATTGGGAGATTTAGAAGCAGAGAATATCATTCAAATCAATTCTCAGATGGAAATGTCCCTGAATCATGATTAGTCCTTTAAAGAATAAGAGAATTGTCTTTCTGCTGAGTAATGATATTACCTATGATCAGCGAGTATTTCGCATTGCTACGACTTTGGAACAAAGAGGAGCAGAGGTTACGGTTATCGGTCGATTATTACCACATTCTATTTCTGTTGACTGGCCTAATATAAAGACCCAACGCTTTGAGTTATCTGCTCAAAGCGGTCCTTTGATGTATGCTCAGTTGAATCGGAAATTAGCACGCGTCGGCCGGTCTCAAAAGTGGGATATCGTAGTGAGTAATGACTTTGACACCCTATTGGCCGGTTATCGCATCGCATCAAAAAGCAAGGCAGCATGGATTTTAGATGCCCACGAG
>JAWLFI010000170.1:0-3433 GCA_041685645.1 Saprospiraceae bacterium
CAGCGGGGAACGAAGCTATGTCATCTCCTCCGGGGTATTTCAGCGTCAGGCCGACCTCCCTTTTCTATACCCCGTGGAAATTTACGCTGATGACTATGTCCCGCAAACCGACTTCAATCAGTATCTCAGCAATTATCACAGTGCAAAAGTAGCGCTGTATGATTCGGCCACTCAGCACATGGAATATCTCTTTTTTGGCGGGATGGCTCAGTACTATTATGAAGGTGAGGTGATGGTGGAGGATACCTTAGTACCCTTTGTAAATACCATAAGTCGAGTTTCACTAAGTCCGCAAGGCGACTACACGGAATATGTAATGGACCAACAGATGCCCGGGCTGGAGGGCGCCTCTTCGGAATTCCTACTTCATCCCGACCTCACTTCGGAGACAAGATCCATTGCCACTTTTCATAGTGAAAAAACAGATACCCTGAATCTCGGATACATCTACGGTGGTATTTACAGTCACAGCCGAAATCCCTTCATGCAAAACAATACGGAGGACACCGAAGCGCGGGATGTCCTATATCGGGTGCGTTTGATTCGCAAACCTTCGACACAAAGCACACAGCAAGTCGTCGATCGACCGCATCCTTATCAGTTGAAAGTATTTCCTAATCCCACTGCCGGGGCATTCACTTTGGCTATTTCGGGTTCATCTTTTGAGCAAGCGCATTATTTCATATCCACCCCCGATGGCCGATGGATCGATCGGGGGGAGATCCGGCAAGAGGAAATGTATGAAGGACAAATCCAGTTTGCCATTGACGCCAGCGTTGGGGCTGACACTTTGTATATCACCCTTGTGGTAGACAACACCTATTATCTCAGTGAAAAAGTGATTCTGCAGAAATAACCTTCAAGTCAGTAGCGCAGCTCATTCCCAAAATGGATCGGGCCACAGAGCGCACAGGTCCTCTCCCGCTTCCGGGAGGTCTAAGATCTCGATCTTTTCCCTGTGATGGGCCTGAAGATCCATAAAAAGCTCCCGCTCCTGCCAGCGTATAAATGACCGCAAACTGTCTTTTAGCTTCCGGAGGTCGTCAGCTTTCGTCGCGACTTTACCCTCCGCCCAGCAGGCAGTCAGTGATTCGTAAGCTTGCCGATATTCCATCGCAAGGGGATCTGAGGCAGCAAGCAGATCCTGAATGAGGCCACGCAGCCGCTCCCGATGCGCTTTCCAATAGGAATCGAAAAAGTAAGCTGAAAAGTTACGTATTCTCCCGGTGGCTACCTCTTTACGCAGGCCTTTATCCAACAAAAGGCAAAACATGAGTCCCTGATGATTCGCTCTGCTTAATGGTTGAAGAGCAGGATGGCGACTCAAGGGATTGGGTCTACGATTTTCCATAAGCGTTTGTGGAATTCGGAATGAATTTGAGTCAGATCGAACAGCAAAACTTAGAGAGCCTATGATAAAGCCCTCTTCTGCCCACCCAACTCCACCGCATACTCAGAAATATTCCCCACTACCTCAATCACTTTATTCAGCGGCTACAGTTTGGGCAATATTTGTTAGCACTGATTGCATTTTTCCTAAAATATTTTCATTTGCAACAATTTGGTAAACATCAGAGAGGTTTTTGGGGTCGTGATAGGATATAAAGGTCTGCCCCTCCTTCTCGTAAATTACCATTCGCAAGGGCAAGTCAAGTGCTACGCCCCGATCTTCCTGCATGAGTTGAGTTCCCACTTTGGGATTGCCAAAAATTAATACATGAGTAGGATCCAATTCGAGCCCCGCGTTTTTAGCGCCCTTTGCGTGGTTGACTTCTGCGATAATCTTGAGATCCATTTGTTTTATCGTCTGTTTCAAACTCTCTACTGTTTCGGAAAAGCTCAACTTTGAAACATGTGTGATTGGATCCTGTGCCTGAAGGCTTAAACCCAAAACAGTACTGATGAGAAAGGTGATAATTGAGTACTTCATCTTGTTTTATTTAATAACGCTATAATACCGCCCTACCTTACATAGCTGCTGTGACTAATTTTCGGACAAATATCTCTTGCAAACGGCAGCTACCTTTCCGGCCCATTCCAGGGAACGGCTGATTGAGGTATCGGTTCGTTTCGGATCTTTATTCTTGTAATAAGCCCCATTCTCCAATTGTTCATTGGGTGTATGGATTAAATGCAACAGAGTTTCTGCACCTTTTTCCGGGCTTTTCCCAAACCAGTCAAAGAATTTCTGAACCAACCAATTCCCTCCCCGGCCCAATTCCGTGCTAACAAGTCCCGGGTGTTGAGAATAGGCATACAGTTCGTTTTCCTGCCCGTCAGCGGCCCATTTTCTCGTCAGTAGGATAATGCCGAGTTTAGACTGTCTGTAGGCTCTAAATCCACTAAACTTCCCTTTGAGCTCCGGATTATCGACATTAAACGAGCCCTGGTGCAAAGCCGAAGCCGTTTGGATTAGTTTGGCGCCTGGCTTGAGATGCGATTTCAGCAACTGTACGATCAAATACGGGGCTAACAAATTGACTTGTAGGGTTTTTTCGATACCATCTTCGGTCTCTTCCTGCGAAAAACACCAAACGCCGGCATTATTCACAATACCATCCAGAAGCTGAACACGAGATTTAATCTCAGCACAGGCCGATCGAATGGAATCAAAGGAACTGAGGTCACAGGATACGAATTGCAATAGATCAGCATCAATCTCTTTTCTCTGAGACGCTTCCTGCCGCAAGGCTTCTGCTTTTTCTTCAGATCGATGGGCTACAATCACCTCTACCCTACTCTCCAGCAGGGATAAGACAGCGGCTTTTCCCAGTCCGGAAGTTCCGCCAGTAAAAAAGTACCTCTTTCCCTCAATATTTGAGTTGTTCATACTATTTTTTTCAAATATAAGGGAATTTGAGCTGATGAATCACTGAAGAAGTAAAATCAAATTGGAGCCTTCGTAATAACAATAGTCAAAGTAAAATGCCTTTTCACACTTCAGGCCGAAGTTGATTCCCCGTCTAATGTTGATTAATTTGAGCTTTGTAGGGTTCAAGTCCTACTCATCTTGTAAGACCTTAGGTTAAGTACCTGTTGTTGAATTATTTCGCAGACTACCTTTGCATATTTAGTGACATCCCGGGAGTATTTCACGGATTACACTAATTTGATAGTGGCGTTTTGAGAAGTTCCGGCCCGGGTGTGGTGTTCTGTTTGATCACATTTTTTTTTTGCAGGATAAGCAGGTGGACGCGAGGGCCGCGCAAAGAAGAATGAGGAAATTGAAAGGTACTCTCCCAGCTTGTGGGGTAGAGACGCGATGGATTGCTTCTCCACGAATAATTGGGATGCTGAATAACTGTATCGTCCGGGACATTGAGTGGGAAAGGCTTATTTCCCCGCGCGGAGCGCGGAAGCGTGAGGGGTACGGAGGGGCCACGCCTCGGGCGGGGCGACCGAACGAAGTGAAGGTCCGATAGCCCGGAGGGGC
>JAWLFI010000170.1:3533-5277 GCA_041685645.1 Saprospiraceae bacterium
TATTTCCCCGCGCGGAGCGCGGAAGCGTGAGGGGTACGGAGGGGCCACGCCTCGGGCGGGGCGACCGAACGAAGTGAAGGTCCGATAGCCCGGAGGGGCCCGACCCCGAGACGCCCAAAGGGCGGTGAAGGGGGCACGCCCAATTCATTGAAAAGAAAGCCCAAAAAATTAAGGCGCTGAAGAATCGTTTTTATAGACTATCCCTTCTTTCATGACGAAGTGAACGCGACGCATTTGTGAAATATCCTCCAGGGGATCGCCCGGAACGGCAATAATATCGGCGACTTTACCGGGATTCAGGCTCCCCAGTTCCTGATCGACACCTAGGAGCTCAGCCGCTTCAAAGGTGGCAGATCGAAGGGTTTCTATGGGAGGCATGCCGGCTTCGACCATCAATTCAAATTCTCTGGCATTTTCGCCGTGGGGAAACACGCCCGCATCGGTTCCAAAAGCAATTTTGACATTCTTCTTGTACGCTCGCGCAAAAGTGGCTTGAATCTGAGGCCCCAGAGATTTGGCCTTGGGAATAACAACTTTAGGGTAAAAGCCCTCAATATCTGCATACTCAGCAACGGCCCGGCCTGCGGTCAAAGTGGGTACGTAATAGGTGCCGTAATCCTTCATGAGCTGCATGGTGGAATCCGACATCATGGTGCCGTGTTCTATAGTGTGGATACCGGCCCGGATAGTGCGTTGCATGCCTTCGTCTCCGTGTGCGTGAGCGGCCGTGAGCATACCGTAGTCATTGGCTGTCTCTATGATGGCCTGGAGCTCATCTTCGCGGAATTGGGGATTCAGGCCATTCGCTGCTACGCTCAAAACACCTCCCGTAGCAGTAATTTTAATTACATTGGCTCCGTTTTTATATCGTTGCCGAACGGCCTTGCGACATTCTTCCGGGCCATTAACGACTCCGAGCAAGGGACCGGGGTCGCCCATGAGCTCCTCTTTAAACCCATTGGTGGGATCGGCATGTCCTCCTGTCGTGGCGATGGATCGACCGGCCGTGAAAATGCGAGGACCAATAACGATGCCCTCGTTGATGGCATCTCTCAAGCTGATGTTAACTCCGGTACCACCTAAATCCCGGATTGTAGTAAATCCGGCTTCCAGGGTTTTTTTGGCATACTCCGTGGAGCGATAGGCGCGGTCTGCCGGATTCAGTGTGAATCGCTCGAGATAATAGTCCTTGCTGTACTCTTTTTCTATGTGAACGTGCATATCAAAAAGGCCGGGCATAACTGTCGAGCCATTGAGGTCGATACCTTCGGCCGAATCGGGGACGGTGGTATATCCTGAGTGAATGGCTTTAATGCTATCTCCCTCTACAATGATGGTATGCTCACCGAGCACCTCCATCGCCTCTACATCAACGATAGCGCCGCAGTGCAGATAATAGGTCTGCGCAGAGACTGAGATGGTAAAGAACAATGAAAAAAGACAACTATAAAATATAACTTTCATCCTGATCGCGTGATTGATTTAAGGAAAGATAAGCAATATTTTCTATTTGTAGAAAGGACGAGCTCTGAGAAGTGATTGGAGGATTAGTCGAGACGAGATTGCATCCATCCGATTTTCCGAAGTCCAATCAATAGGAACAACTGTGCAACTCCATAAGTCAGCATGACGATCATAGACCGTCCGGTAAAATCACTGACAAAGAGCCCATAAGCTAGCAGAAAATCGGAAATCACAAAAATACTGGCTCCGATGATTACCCAGCGATTGGGTGGGCGAAGCA
>JAWLFI010000171.1:0-5242 GCA_041685645.1 Saprospiraceae bacterium
GGCTGTTGTTTTATTGTTCCCACATATAAAGAAAACGTTCTTTTCACCATCTCATAAGTTATGTGATCCGTGGACTGGATATTTTCTTCGGGATATTCGGCGTCGTATGATTGTGTCGTAGCGCCAAGTCGAATCTGACCGATATACTCCTTTGTCAATCCCTGAAATTCATCGATGCGCTTTGTGTGCTTTCCCGAGCAAATTATCAAAAGCCCCGTGGCCAGGGGATCTAGAGTGCCCGCATGTCCAACCTTGTACTTTTTTCTACCGTAAACTTTCTTCAGTGCATAGCGAAGCTTATTCACTACGTCAAAGGAAGTCCAGTTCCTGGGTTTATTGACCAAAAAGGTCGCTCCATCTAGACCGGGCAACTCGTTCAGATTGTCATGTTTCTCAAACACGGTCATAACTGACTTATTACAATCGCTATGACACCGACCAATGCGCAGTACACAGCAAAATAAACGAGTTGTGCATTCTGCACGATTTTAATCATCCATTGACAAGCCAACACCCCGGAAATAAAAGCTGCGATAAAGCCCACTCCCAATGAGGGCAAATCGATATCCGGCGCAACTAAAGCACCGTCTAAAACATCCTTAGACATTTTGCCAAAAATAAGAGGGACGACCATTAAAAAGGAGAATCTGGCCGCTTCTTTTCGACTAATTTTCAATAACAAAGCCATGGAAATAGTAGCACCGGAACGGGAAATACCCGGCAAAATAGCCAAGGCCTGAGCCAGTCCGATGAGAAGAGCAGATTTCAGACCTAATTCTCGCTCAACTTCATGTGTCCGGTCGCCAAACCACAGGAGAAGTGCTGTAACCAATAACATCCCTCCTACCAGAAGAACATTTTTATCGAAAAGTTGATCTAACACATCATCGAAGAATACACCCACAAATGCCGCAGGGATCATAGAAGCAACAATCCACAGCAAATAATTTATGCTCACTTGATCTCTTGACAAAGCGCGGGAAAAAAGTAATGCGATATCCCTGCGGAAGACAAAAACTGTAGCTAGGGCCGTACCGAAATGTAATACAACTGACATCAATAATCCCAATTCCGCTGTAGATTCATCGCGAAGGATCACTCTGGCCAATTCGAGGTGTCCACTACTTGAAACGGGTAAAAATTCAGTTAATCCCTGAATGACTCCTAAAACCAGAGCCTTGAGAACCTCCATCATGTAACTGACGTTTATTTCTTAAAGATGGCGTAGATTTGAATGGCAAGACCTGCGAGAATAAGGAAAGGTGCCAGGGTAATCCGGCGAAAAGAGTAGATTTCTTCTGGTTCCCAAACATCCGGTGAGGATTGCTCACCTCCCATCATGAGAAGAAAGCCCAGTAGCATGAAGCCCAATCCAATCAGCACCCACATGTAATTCTTTTTGGAAAACAAGAGCTGAAAAGTGCCTGACTCATCACGATTTGATCCTTTCCGTGATACGGCAGGAGATTTTCGCTTCGCTTTTTTTCCGCGAGTTACGACAACTTTTTTCTTGCTAGGTTCTTTGGATTCACTCATAGACGAATTTCTTAAAGCTCAAATATAATAAGATTCTATTGCAAATACAATTGAATTAATCCTCCTGGAGGCGACCCGATAAAAATCGGTGCAATATAATACGGGTACTCAAGGCTTGCAGTATCATTCCAAACAGCACCATACCAAGCAACCATAGCAAAAAAGATTCCTGCTGAAACAAGCGGTACACGCCTTCAAATTCTCTGCCGAGCAAAAACAGACCCAGAACTATAGCCGCAACAGCCAAAAGAGCCGCCATAGATCCATGCAACATGCTCTTCAAAACGAAAGGCTTTCGAATAAATCCTTTCCGCGCGCCAACCATATCGAGTGTCAGAATGGTCTTCCTCCGGCTAAAAAGTGCTAGTTTTAAAGTGTTATAAACCAAAATAAAGGCCACAACCCCAAATATAATACCCAAATAAATAGCATAGCGCGACCACATTTTTACTGCGGACTCTAAATTTTGATTGGCATCGGTTTGATAATATACCTGATCTACTCCTTCCTTGCCGGAAATATGTGCCTTCATCATCTCCAGGGTAACGGGTTCGTAAAAATGGGCGTGCACGGAGAAAAGGAAAAGATCACTAAAAGGCGTGCGCACATCTAACTCCTGAGCCAGGGGGCCTAACTCGAATCGCATTTCCCGAGCGGCCTCTGATGCACTAATCCATTCTAAGGTGTTGGGGCGCACCCATTCCAATTGGCTGAGGGTATCTTTTAAAAGTTGTTGATCTTTAGATGAAATATCATCTTCTAGTTCCACAACAATTTGCAATTCCTCTTTTAAACGATCAATGATCAAGTCGGGATGCAGGTAGATTAATGCATACACCCCTAAGAGGAAAAGGACGAGAGACACGGATATAATGGTCAGCGTGTAGTTGGGATAAGCATCTTTCATCGTCTCGGGTTTAAAAAAATATTGAGGTACAAATATATAACAAATTATACATATTTATTATAGGTTGAGTGGTTTATGATTGTGTATCACGAAACGCGAGTCAGAATCAGCCTTCGGGGAAAGCGGCCGGAGGCCGAAAGCGTGAGGGATACGGAGGGCGCACCGCCGCAGGTGGTGCGGTGCGAAGTAAGGCGTAAATTTTACGCCTTATGAGCACGAAACCCCGGAGGAGCCCGACCCCGAGCAGGCCGCAGGCCGAGCGAGGGGGCACGCCCAGAAAATAAAAAATACATGGCCACATTCAATAGTCTACAATAAAAACAAAGGAATGTCAGATGGACGACAGTGGGAAGATAAGATGGCGGACGCGGAGAGAAAGGAATGAATAAAGAATAGTACTTTTGCTTGCAATGGGAATTCAAGTGAAGTATATATATACCTATTGTCTATGGAATCCTCCACTGGAGTTATATGCTGCGCTGCATGCTTCGGGAACGGATTGTATGATTGAGGCGCAGGAGAATTACCAAAAGAGGTCCTGGAGGAATCGCGCTCTGATCATGGGGCCACAGGGACTGATGCGCATGAGCTTACCGCTGGAGAAGGGAAAAAATCATCAAATGCCGATTCGCGAGGTCAAACTCGCAGCGGGAGATGACTGGAAAGTGGAGCATCTCAAAACGATTCAAACCAATTACCAATCTGCACCGTATTTTGAACATTATTTCCCTTTCATCGAGGAGTTGTACGCGCGCAATGATGATTCTCTATGGTCCTGGAATGAGGCCTGGAGTGCTTTTTGGTTGCGAACATTAGGATTTTCTGCACAGCGACAATACACGCTCGACTTTCGGTGTGGAACGGCTCCGGCCGGGATTCCGATTTGGGACAAAGAGGTGTTGCGAGAGATCGGGAATTATCATTCTTCAGATTTTTGGTACCCTCAGGTATTTGAATACAAGCACGGCTTTCAAAGGGAGGTCTCGATCATGGATGCCCTGTTTTGTGCAGGCCCCGAGACGCGTTCGTACCTCAACACATATTACGATGAATCTTTCTCATTTTCATCACTGGAAAAAACAATGAAATGAAACAAAGAATTACCTTCTTTCTTGCTTTTCTCGTCATGAGTGCAACTTACGGACAGAAAATTGACACTTCAGCCTTTTTGCCGGAAACGACCATACAGGCCAATCGGATTCAGGAACAGGCACTGGAATCGGCTAAGGGGATTTTTATTCTGGATAGCGAAGACCTTCGCGCGCTGCCGGCGAGAACGACTCAGGAGGCACTTCAATACGTCGCCGGCGTGCATATCAATACGCGAAGTTTTGCTCATGTACAGGCGGATGTGAGTATTCGGGGCGGCAGCTTTGACCAGGTACTCCTGTTGGTGGATGGTGTCAAACTCAACGATTCCCAAACGGGGCACCATAACATGAATATTCCAGTGCCACTGAATATGATAGAGCGGATCGAAGTGGTGAAAGGACCCGGAGCGCGAATATATGGACCCAACGCATTTGCAGGCGTGATTAATATCATCACTAAATCAAACATGAAGGATCAAGTGGGCTTGCAATACTACCGAGGGGGTTTTGACAGTGAAGGGGGAGCTATTTCCGCCGCCGCATCTACCGGAGGTATTCAGCATCAAGCCAGTGTGCGCGTCGATCAGAGCGAAGGGTTTAGAGAGAATACGGATTACAATGTAAAACAGATCTATTACAAGGCATCGGGAGCCTGGGGTAAGCACCGGCTGACCTTCCAAACAGCATACAACGAGCGGAAATTTGGAGCCAATGGTTTTTATGCGGACACGAGCTTCAATGACCAATACGAAGAAATTCAAACGAGCTATGCCGCTCTGCAACATCAGTACAATGGAAAAAGTCTGGTACTGAGATCCAATCTCTATTGGCGAAGGAATCAGGATATTTATTTATTTCTGCGATCTGATCCCGACTTCTATCGCAATTTTCATCTCGGCAATAATTTAGGTGCAGAGAGTAATTTGCAATGGATGAATGCGCTGGGACAATCCGGATTTGGGGTTGATTTGAGAAGGGAAATTTTGCGAAGTAATTTATTGGGCAACAGGGAAAGAGATGTGGCAGCAGTATCTGCAGAGCATCAATTTCAATGGTGGGATGATCAATTATTAGTTACCCCGGGCGTGGTGTATAACTATTATTCAGATCACGGGAGCACGTTTCTACCCGGTATAGAAATGGCATATCGCATGGCGGATCAATGGACGCTGACCGCTTCTACCGGGCGGACATTCAGAGTCCCAACCTATACTGATCTGTATTACGAAAGTCCGGCCGAGCTCGGCAATCCCAATTTGGTCGCCGAGACTGCATGGTCCTCGGAGATAGGCATTCGACACCTCAGTAGGCAATGGGACGCGCAATACGTATTTTTCCAGCGCCGGGTGAGCGACTTGATTGACTGGCAACGAGATGAAGGCCTATGGGTCGTTGACAATCTGGATCAACCGCTTAGAATCTATGGACAAGAAATGGCGCTGCGCTGGAGGCCAACTTCTCATGGCTTTGATCTATTGAAAATAGAGCAGCTGAGTACTCAATTGACGCTACTTCATCCCGTGCAGGAATTAGATGAAAACTCGAGGTACACTTTTGATATGCTCAATGTGCAATGGGTTTCGGGAGCTTCGATTCGAATATTCGACCGACTGCATCTCCGGCCTTCCTATCGCCTCAACCAACCTAATCCGGAGGCTCGAATACCGGCAAGGAAAGTAAATTACCATTTGTTAGATCTAAATCTGAC
>JAWLFI010000024.1:0-21354 GCA_041685645.1 Saprospiraceae bacterium
CTAAATTAACGCAATGAAGGTACTTTATTTTTCTTGGCTAAATAGAAAACTATTCAACTTCAAACTCCATTTAAACAGTTGAGATTTATGATCTTTATGATCTATATGAGAATAGTCGCGTCACTTGCCAATAAAATTACTAAAGGGTACCTCCGGAAACTGTTTTTTGATGCGAAGGTGAAAAAATATGTGCGTAATCAAGGCGAGACGATGGAGCCTGGTCATAGCTAAGTGACTGAGGATAAACGATGATTACGTGCATGTTTTACATCTAAGCCATTTAAAAAAAATGGCTGTTCGCGCAAAAGGATAGTTTCCGGAGGTACCCTAAAGATTTTCTCACAGTATTCCAAACTTACAGCTTTCATGCAGAAGAGAGTCCTATTAATATTACTGTCCGCCGTGAAGTTCACTCACATCATGGACGTGATGATCATGATGCCATTGAGTGATATTTTTATGAAAGAATTTGGGATTCGGGCTTCTCAATTTTCTTTCTTGATTTCGAGCTACGCCATTGGAGCCTTTTTATCCAGTATGTTTGGAGTTTTTACTTTGGATCGATTTGGACGGCGTCAGAGTTTATTATTTGTCTATGCAGGATTCACGATCAGCACCTTTCTCTGTGGGTGGGCCTGGTCATACGAGGCCTTACTGGGTATTCGGTTTGTCACAGGTATTTTTGGCGGACTTATAGGTGCTTTAGCTCTGGCTATAGTGAGTGATTTATATGCTTTTGAGCAACGGGGGAAGGCCATAGGTTTATTGATGGCTGCATTTTCGGCTGCCTCTGCCTTGGGGGTTCCTTTTGGCCTGTATTTTGCCGCCGTTTACAACTGGTCTTTCCCTTTTTACTTTCTCGCTGCATCAGGTGCCGTCCTGTTTATTTTGATGTATTATATCATGCCCGATATTCAGCCGGCCACGCAACAAAATAAAATGAGTGTTGGGGAAACCGTGCGCGCCATCACGAGTGACAGTAATCAGATTAGAGCGCTCATGGTGGGTGCGTTTCTCGTTGTAGGACATTTTTTGGTTATACCTTTTATTACACCTTCTCTGGTTCGAAATGTCGGCTTTGAACAATACCAGATTTCTTATATTTATTTGGCTGGTGGAATACTAACGATTTTTACAGGACCACTCATTGGCTGGATTACTGACCGATTTGGTGCTTTGAGAACATTTTTTGTCGTCGTCGTTCTGTCCTTTATTCCCGTTGTTCTCATTACACAAATGGGGCCCACTCCGATTCCCGTCGCTCTTATTGTGACTTCTTTGTTTTTCGTTTTGGGTAGTGGGCGGATGATCGCACCGAATACAATGATAACAGCTGCTGTTGGGCCGAAAACCCGGGGGAGTTTTATGAGTGTAAAATCCGCTCTGCAGCAGCTGTCTGTGGCGGCAGCCTCTTTGATCGCAGGAGCCATCGTTTTTGTAAATGAAGCCGGGCGATTAGACAATTATGCATACGTTGGATATTTGTCTATTGCATTTTGCCTGCTCGCTATGTGGCTGGCTCCAAAGCTCAAGGTGGCTAAGGGGAATTAAGAGCAATGAGGTGATTGAGTTAAGACAGGGTGTGGGGAGTATTGATTATCTTTGCTCTTAAAATGCGAATTATGAAATCTGTTCTTGTGTTTTGTCTTCTGGGAGTATTTGTCTGTGCTTGCGCTCAGAAAGAAAGCTCCGATGATCCTTCTTCAAAATCTACTGAGAGAAATTCCTCAAATAAGCTGGAAGTGACTGAGGTGGAAGATAGAGATCCCGTTATTGACATGATTAATGTAGAGGAGTTTCACCCGTCGGAAAACTGGGCGGAGTACTCTGCATATATTCAGGGTAGAGATGCCAAATACTATCAAATTGACGGTGGGTATGGTTCTGATCTCTCGGTGTCTATTTCCGGAGGGCATCCGGCTATACAGTTAATGATTATGGACATCAATGACTCCATGGTTTTGAGAGAGAATTTGAATCGCAAAACGCTGGATTGGTCCGGGACTTATGAACAGAGTGGTCGATATACCGTTATCGTTTCTCTAGATTCTCGCTTTGAGGAAAAGGAGAGTGTCAGGACGCCATTCACTATAAGATTTGAGCTCAAGCCTCAAAGCGGGAAATAACCGCAGAAGTATTTATCAATTCTACCGGCTTGAAAATGCCATTGCGTGAGGCGTTCCGTCCTGGCGGGAAAAGCCCTGGAGGGTGTTGGATCTGCAGGTGTCCAGTAGTGAGATGAAGAGACGCAATATATCGCGGCTCTCAAGCACGGAGCGTCCTGAGGCCGCCACTCCGGAGGCATGAGGCGGCTCGGGGAAAATAGCATCGAATCCGGCAGCCGCCGGAACTGGCCGCAAGCCGAGTTAGGGGCGCACCCACATTACATTCATTATTTTCCAACACTTTAAGTGTGAGGGCTGTTCAACTGGGGAAACGTAAAAAATAAAGCATGAAAAAATGGATCGTTGGCATTGTGATTGTGATCGTGGTATTGGGACTTGGAATCTTCGCCTTTATGGAATGGAAGAGTGAGGACCTGCCCAAGGGAGAGGAAGGACCTGCCGCTGAGGCTTTGGCGGACTCAATACTAAAAGCTGTGAATATTGCAGCCTGGGATACGCTAGAATACGTGCATTGGTCGTTTCGGGGAGAGACCGAGTATCTATGGGATAAGCAATATCATAAAGTGCGATTGCGATGGGAAGATATTGAGGTGTTGTTGGATCCCCAAACGGTTTCCGGGAGAGTGAAAAAGGGTGGAGAAGTGATGACTCAAGGAGCGGAGGCTTATGTGCAGACTGCTTTTGAAAAGTTTTGTAATGATGGGTTTTGGATGAATGGATTTACAAAATTGAGAGATCCGGGAACTCAGCGATCTTTGGTAAAGGGAGAGGATGGTCGTGAGGGATTATTGGTCACTTATATGGAAGGAGGTGTAACGCCCGGGGACTCCTATTTATGGTGGCCGGATGAGACGGGGCGTCCGGAGTCTTTTCAAATGTGGGTATCAGTGATTCCAGTGGGCGGGGTTTCCTTTAGCTGGGAAAACTGGGACACTTTGTATAATGGAGCCTGGATTGCTCTGAATCATAAAAATGATTTATTGGATATTCCCATTCAAGATGTCAAGTCGGGGCCCACTTTGCGATCCATGGGGTTTGAAGAAGATGTCTTTGATTACTTTTTAGAGAATTAGGGGCGAATTCTATTTCAAACTGTATCTTTGAGTATGCAAAATCGAGAAGAATATTTCAGCCTGTTTGAAGAGTACGTAAAGGCCAATCCTGCTCAGGGGGAGCCCATATCTCTTTATCAACCCATTCAATATATTATGGGCCTGGGGGGGAAGCGTTTTCGTCCGACGCTACTTCTATTATGTGGAGATATTTTTGGTCAACTGACGGAATGGCATTTGAAAATGGCTCTTTCCGTTGAAGTCTTTCATAATTTTACATTAATTCACGATGACATTATGGACAAAGCCTCCACGCGCCGAGGTGCAGAGACTGTCCATGAGAAGTACGGTGTGAATTCCGCTATTCTTTCCGGGGATTTAATGCTGATACAATCGACTCAACTCCTTCTGGAGGCTTGCCGGGCCCAGGGAGGCGTAGATGATGTGATGGATTTATTTCTTCAGGTGGGAAAAGAGGTTTGTGAGGGGCAGGAGAATGATATGCTCTTTGAAACCGCCAATGGAATAGAGCTCGATCATTACATTGGTATGGTAAAGCAGAAAACTGCAGTGCTCATTGCATTCAGCATGTATGCCGGGGCCAGGGCTTCGGGGGTGAAGAAAGATTCTGCTCAAGCGCTGTATGGATTTGGAATTCAAGCCGGAATCGCCTTTCAAATTTGGGATGATTATTTAGATGTTTTTGGCACCCAGGCTACCGGTAAAGCAAACGGAGGGGACATTTATAATAAGAAGGAAACATATCTTATTCTCAGTTTGAAAGAGCTGATGTCGAGCGCTGATCGGGAAGTGTTCGATAAATATTGGACGGGGAAGATGAGCGCAATGGACTTTGAAGGCATCTTATCGCTTTTGAAAAAGTATCAGATTCAAGAATTTACAGCCACTGAAACGCAGAAGCGAATGGATGTGGCCGAAGCGGAGTTGTTAAAGTATTTTGATAGAGACCAAATGATGCCTCTATTGACATTTGCCGGCCAATTTATAGATAGAAATTATTAGTTAAAGTACCGGAATCGACTTTTATTCTCTGGGATAAGAATCATAGTGTTTTGAATCCACCACTCTCATCAGAATATATGAAAGAACCAGTGTCACTGCAACACCTTCAAAAATGACGACAGAAGCAGCGGTAAATGGATTCAAGAACGTCCCGGCCATTGCATTGTCATTGATGGCATTCATGAGTTCAGTGTCAACGTGTAAATAAATCACCTGAAATAGGCCGAACAAAAAGACGCCGACCAGCCCCGGGCGAATCCCCGCGAACGCCCCATCTAAATAAGTGATTTTAGTATCTTGATGGGCTTTATAAAATGAGCGAATGGCTAAGTAAATCAAAAGAGCGTGAATCACGACATTGAAAATCCTGAGGTTAAACTCAGTGTATAGTTCCGTGCTTTTCATGATGTAAAAGTAGATTACGAATCCCAAAAAAAGCAAGATCCCATAAGTCCAATCTCTCTTAAAAATTTTTAAATAGCTCTTGTCCATTATTTTGTCTGATTTATGTCATTAAACGTAAAAGTAAGATAAAAAGTTTAATTTCCAGGATGATTTAAGTCTAGCTAAGGAATAAGAAAGGGAAGCGGAATGCTGAGATCTTTATCTATTTTTCGACTTATAAATTTCAGGCTGTTTATCAGCCTGAGGGTCATAACCGACATAGATGTTAATCCAAATAGCACGGGCGGTGCGGAAAACTAAGGCATAAAATAGGGTCAGGAGGATTCCTATTATAATGATTGAAGTTGTGATCTCAAAGTCGAAAAAGAAATAGATGACAGCAAAGCCAGCCAGCATTACTCCTGAAGCCAAGCCATAGGCGATGTACATTGAGCCCCAATAGAAGCCCGGTTCGAGTTCGAATGCCTGACCACAGTGACTGCATGTGTCATTCATCGTAAAGGTTTTCTTGAAGGAGAGAATCGGTTCCGGATAGAGGTCTCCCTGATGGCATTTGGGACATTTGTAATTGAGAACGCTATATAACCAGTGACCTTTTTTCATGTATTTTATTTTTCTTTTGCGGAGAAGAAAGTAGAGATTTTTTCCAAATATTGATGTACCTCTTTATAGTTCCAACCATTGGTTTGAAAAATGAGAATGTCATTATCCAAATGTAACTCTATTTCTTCTATTTTCCTGAGGCCTTTGACCGATATAGATTCACTAATCACCTGAAAAGAGACCGATGGTGATGGAGCTGGGAATAGCTTGACTTCTTTGGTATTATTGAACCCCAGCAGTAGTCCCGATTGAAGAATCTCTATGGAGAATTTGATCGGCTCGGTGGTGTCCGGAAACCTCAAAAGTATATTGGGGTTTGCCTCTCGCACGAGTGTAAGTCCGCCGACGCCTGTTCCACCCATTTTGATTCTGTCCCACCAACTGAAGCGGCCTCCCAGTGACTCTACTAAGGCATCGTATTTCCTTTTTCTCAAGCGGTGAAAATCGAGTAATTCCATAATTGCTAACGTAATAAAAGATGAGTAAAGGATGTTTAGATAAATGCTAAAAACTGGGCAATTAATTGCTTAGAGAAAAGGTATTGATTACGGGGGAAATATACTGAAAGAGTTTTTATGTATCATTTCTCAATATTTTTTGCAAGGGAAATAAAAAGTTCTATCTTTGCAGTCGCTTAAGAGGAGGCTTAGGTCTTCTCATTAGCTAATTTATTGTGATAACGAACCAAACGACAATATGCCTACTATTAACCAACTGGTAAAAAAAGGGAGAAAGAAAGTGATCATGGCGAGTAAGTCAAGGGCTTTAGACTCCTGTCCACAGAAGCGAGGTGTATGCACGAGAGTATATACAACAACGCCAAAGAAGCCGAATTCCGCATTGCGTAAAGTGGCGAAGGTGCGCTTGACGAATGGACTTGAGGTGATAGCATATATCCCCGGAGAGGGACATAATTTGCAGGAACACAGTATTGTGCTGGTTCGCGGTGGGCGAGTGAAGGATTTGCCTGGTGTGCGGTATACAGTTGTCCGCGGTGCATTGGATACGGCAGGAGTCCAAGATCGATTACAAAGCCGTTCTAAATACGGAGCCAAGCGTCCCAAAAATTAATTAGAGTACAATAACAATAACTTCATTCGATGAGAAAGAGAAGACCAAAAATAAGAGCCATTCAGCCGGACCCCAGGTTTGCAGATCCATTAGTGATGCAATTTGTAAACAACATGATGTACTCCGGAAAGAAATCCACGGCATTCAGGTGTTTTTACGATGCGATGGATTTAATCAAGGAGCGCACGGATGAGGAGCCGCATGAAGTGTGGAAAAAGGCCATAAGCAACGCAATGCCTCAGGTTGAGGTTCGTTCTCGAAGAATAGGTGGTGCGACATTTCAGATTCCCACTGAGATTCCAGCTTCGCGAAAGATGTCGATTGGTATGAAGTGGTTGATTCGTTTTTCCAGAGAGCGCAACGGAAAAGGCTTTGCCGATAAGTTGGCAGCTGAGATTATTGCTGCTTCGAAAGGTGAAGGGGCTGCAGTAAAGAGGAAGGAAGAGACGCATCGAATGGCGGAATCTAACAGAGCATTTGCTCACTTTAGAGTGTAAATTATAAAAAAGAGTAGATAAAATAAGTCATGGCAAATAAGGATCTAAAATTCACGAGAAACATTGGAATTGCAGCGCATATTGATGCTGGAAAGACCACAACTACTGAACGCGTTTTGTTTTATACTGGCTTGAGCCACAAGATGGGTGAGGTGCACGATGGTGCTGCGACTATGGATTGGATGGAACAAGAGCAAGAGCGAGGTATTACAATTACTTCTGCTGCCACGAAAACGATTTGGCCCTGGAAGGATAATGAATATACTGTCAATATCATTGACACACCCGGTCACGTCGACTTTACAGTGGAAGTGAACCGATCTTTGCGGGTATTGGACGGATTAGTTTTCTTGTTTAGTGCCGTGGATGGAGTTGAGCCTCAGTCGGAGACGAACTGGAGATTAGCAGATAATTATAATGTTCCTCGAATCGGGTTTGTAAATAAAATGGATCGTCAGGGAGCTGACTTTTTTATGGTGGCCCGACAGGTAGAGGAAATGTTGGGATCAAAGGCTGTTCCTTTACAAGTGCCGATCGGAACTGAAGACGACTTTAAAGGAGTTGTCGATTTGATATCAGGTGAGGCGTTGATATGGAACGAGGAGGATTTTGGAATGACCTATGAGCGCATTGCAGTGCCGGAAGATTTGCGAGAGATTGTTGCAGAGTATAGAGGAAAATTACTGGAAGAGGTAGCGGAGTATGACGATAGTTTGATGGAGAAATTCTTTGAAGATCCCGATCTCATTACCGAAGCAGAGATGATTGAAGCCGTTAGAGCTGCGGTTTTGGATCACAAATTCGTTCCCATGATGTGCGGTTCTGCCTTTAAGAATAAGGGAGTTCAGGCGGTGTTGGATGCAGTTTGTGCGTTTTTGCCCAGCCCAATGGATGTTGAAGGAGTTACGGGTACTCATCCGGATACAGAGGAAATAATCACTCGAAAGCCTGATGTCAATGAGCCATTTGCTGCTTTAGCTTTTAAGATTGCTACTGATCCTTTTGTTGGTCGATTAGCATTTTTTAGAGTGTATTCCGGTCAATTGGATGCTGGTTCTTATGTGCATAACTCCCGATCTGGCAAAAAAGAGCGAATTAGTCGTATCTATCAAATGCACTCGAAAGAGCAAAATGCAGTTGATCGGGTGGAGGCAGGAGATATTGCTGCGGCTGTTGGATTTAAAGATATTAAGACAGGTGACACCTTATGTGAGGAAGGTCATCCTATCGTTCTTGAAAGCATGGTTTTCCCCGAGCCGGTCATCGGTCTTGCGGTAGAGCCAAAGACCCAGAAAGATTTGGAGAAGTTGGGTATGGCGTTGAGTAAGTTAGCGGAGGAAGATCCCACCTTTAGAGTTGAGTTTGATGAAGATACGAATCAAACGGTGATTAGCGGAATGGGTGAGCTTCACCTTGAGATTATTGTCGATCGCTTGAGAAGAGAGTTTAAGATTGAAGTCAATCAGGGCGAACCTCAAGTTACGTATAAGGAGGCTTTAACCGAAACCGTTGATCACAGAGAGCGATTGAAGAAGCAGAGTGGTGGTTCTGGTTTGTTTGCAGATATGTCATTCGAATTGGGTCCTGTGGATGAGGAGTTTTTGGAAAGCGATGAATATAAGTCGGGTAAGAAGCGACTTCAGTTTGTTAATGATATTAAGGGAGGGTCTATTCCTCGAGAATTGCTTCCTGCCGTAGAGAAAGGATTTAATTCTATGATGGATAATGGTGTTTTAGCCGGATACTCCATAGACAATATGAAGGTGCGCGTTTACGACGGATCAACTCACCCTGTGGATTCAAAGCCCATTGCTTTTGAATTGTGTGCTAAAGAAGGATTTAGAGCTGCTGCAAAGTCAGCGAAGCCCGTCATTCTTGAGCCTATTATGAAATTGGAAGTAACTTCACCAGAGGAGTACACCGGAGGAGTCATTGGTGACTTGAATCGGCGTCGTGGATTGGTGAAAGGCCAGATATCAAAAGGAGCTGGAGTGGTCATACGCGCAGATGTGCCTTTGAGTGAAATGTTTGGATATGTAACTCACTTGAGAACAATTACATCAGGTAGGGCCACCTCTTCCATGGAATTTAGTCACTACGAACCTGCGCCTTCCGGAATTTCTAAGGAAATCATAGAGCGGGCAAAAGGAGAAATCAACGTATAATTTACCTAACATTTAGAACTGGGTCATGAATCAAAAAATTAGAATAAAGCTTCGTTCCTACGATCACAACTTAGTTGACAAGTCAACTGAGAAAATCGTAAAGACGGTGCGTACAAGTGGTGCTGTTGTTACAGGGCCGATTCCGCTGCCCACTGAGAAAGAAATATTCACCGTCCTGCGGTCTCCGCACGTGAATAAGAAATCTCGTGAGCAGTTTCAATTGCGTACTCATAAGCGCTTGATAGAAATTTATACTCCAACACAAAAGACAGTAGATGCTCTTTCCAAATTAGAGTTGCCGTCTGGAGTAGATATTCAAGTGAAATTGACGTAGTAGAAAAACGAGATATTATTCATGTGACTTTGGGTGTTATACCCGAAGTTGCGATTAGCACAAAAAGAAAAAAATAGAGCCGTGGACGGATTAATCGGTAAAAAGGTGGGGATGACTTCTGTATTTAACCAGGCAGGTCAAAATGTGGCCTGTACAGTTGTTGAAGTACAACCCAATGTTGTGACATCTGTAAAAACAGAGGATGAAGAAGGTTATAATGCCCTTCAGCTAGCAACTCACGAACAAAAAGAAAAGCATTCCAATCGGGCAATGATAGGGCACTTTAAAAAGGCCTCTACAACACCCAAGCGCGATGTTTTCGAATTCAGGGATTTTTTCATTGATAAAAAGTTGGGAGACTCAATAGTCATTGAAGACGTCTTTCAAGAAGGAGATGTAGTGTCAGCGATTGGAACCTCCAAGGGGAAAGGTTTTCAGGGGGTTGTCAAGCGTCACGGATTCCGTGGTGTGGGTGATAGAACGCACGGTCAGCACAACAGGGAGCGTGCTCCGGGATCCATTGGAGCGGCCTCTTTTCCTTCGAAAGTTATCAAGGGGATGAAGATGGGTGGACGAACCGGTGGCGAGAGAGTGAAAATTCAAAACCTCGAGGTTGTGAAGATTTTTGCTGAGAAAAATTTAATCCTTGTTAAGGGCGCAGTGCCCGGACATAAAGGAGCTATTGTAATCATAGAAAAGTAATTGGTGATGAAAGCTGATATAATAGATATTGGAGGAAAGTCCACCGGGCGGTCAATTGATTTGTCTGAGGGTGCCTTTCAACAAGAGAGTAATGACCATGCTGTGTACCTGGCGGTAAAAGCTTATCAAAGTGCACAACAACAAGGTACGCACAGTACGAAAGAGCGGAATGCAGTGAAGGGATCTACTCGGAAGATAAAAAAGCAAAAGGGAACGGGAACAGCTCGTGCCGGTGATATCAAGAACCCTATATTCAGAGGGGGGGGCAGAATTTTTGGCCCACGCCCGAGATCTTATCGAGTTCGAATTAACAAAAAGGTGAGTCGCCTGGCAAGGGCTTCAGTCTTATCCACCCGTTATAATGATGGGAATGTTATTATCCTCGAAGATTTTTCCTTTGATCAGCCAAAGACGAAGCAATTCGTCGACATTTTATCTTCTATGGAAATAGATGATAAGAAAGTATTGTTTGTGACGAGAGAAAGTGAAAAAGAAGTGTATTTGTCTAGTAGAAATTTGTCTAAAGTCAACATGAAAACTGTTGAGGGGGTGAATATTTACGACCTAATCAATGCTGACAAGATCGTATTGAGTGAGAGTGCTGTTGAGAAATTTAATTCAATATTATCCTAAAATTAGAGTTATGGTCTATCAAGTGTTAGTTAAGCCGGCAATAACCGAGAAAAGTGAGATGTTGGCCGAAAGAGAAAATAAATACACTTTCATAGTTGATAAGCGCGCATCGAAGCTTGAGATTAAGAAGGCTGTGGAGAGTATGTACGACGTTAGCGTAAGAGCCGTGAATACGAATATTATCCCAGCCAAGCGCAAAATGAAATCAACCAAAGCCGGTTATGTGATGGGCGGAAAGGCTGCATATAAGAAGGCAGTGGTTACTGTTTCAGATAGTGATCACATCGATTATTACGGTGAAATTTAGAAGATAGAAAACAAGAAGGTATGCCAGTTAAAAAATATAATCCGATCACTCCAGGGACTCGATTTCGTTTGAGTAATACTTTGGAACAAATTACTGCTAAGAAGCCTGAGAAATCTCTTGTTAGCAAGCGTCACCAGAAGGCGGGCCGAAATAATCAGGGCCGAATGACAGTGAGATACCGAGGTGGTGGACACAAGCGCAAGTATCGAGTTATTGACTTTAAGCGTGAAAAAGAGGGTGTTCCGGGTATAGTTAAAACGATTGAATACGATCCGAATCGATCGGCTTTTATTGCTTTAATCTTCTATAAAGATGGAGAGAAGCGGTACATTATAGCTCCCGATAAATTACAGGTAGGAGATGAAATTCTTTCAGGAAAAGGAGCTCCTTTCAATGTGGGTAATTCCATGCCTTTGACTGAAATTCCGGTGGGTTCGATGATTCACTGCATTGAAATGAGACCGGGTGCCGGTGCACAGATTGCCAGAGGTGCCGGAACAGGATCTCAATTAGTGGGGCGGGAAGGAAAGTACGCGATTGTGAAAATGCCGAGTGGCGAAGTCCGACGGATATTGTCTTCTTGCTCTGCCACGATGGGACGGGTAAGCAATCCGGATCACAATCAGGAAGTATTAGCCAAAGCGGGTCGCAATCGCTGGAAGGGAAAGCGCCCAAGAACAAGAGGTGTTGCGATGAACCCGGTAGATCACCCGATGGGTGGTGGAGAAGGTCGAGCTTCTGGAGGTCATCCTCGTTCTCGTACGAGTGTGAAAGCCAAAGGGAAAAAGACCCGAAGAGTGAAGAAGTATTCAACGAAGATGATTATCACTGAGCGGAAGAGAAAGAAAAAGTAATTCATTGATTTCTAAATAAGAGAAATGGCACGATCGATTAAAAAAGGACCTTATGTGGGTCACAAGCTTTTAGCAAAGGTAGAAAAGGCGCAAGGGACAAAGAAGAAGTCTGTTATAAAGACTTATTCCAGAGCATCAATGATTATCCCCGATATGGTGGGTTTAACTTTAGGTGTCCATAACGGGAAAACATTTGTACCGATTTTTGTAACTGAAAATATGGTGGGACACAAATTAGGTGAATTCGCACCTACTCGTAGTTTCAAAGGCCACTCAGGTAATCGGAAGGGATAGATTATAGAAAATTGTAAATCTGAATAAATAATGGAAGCAGTTGCAAGATTAAGAAATTGTCCGATGTCAGCTAGAAAGATGAGACTAGTAGCTGATTTAGTTCGTGGCAGAGACGCGGAAGCGAATGCAAATCCCGTTGATAAGGCTTTGGGTACGTTAAAGTATACCAATAAAGAGGCCTCCAAATGGTTGGAGAAGCTTTTGCTCTCGGCCATTGCCAATTGGGAGAATAAATTGGACATGATGGAAAGTGCTGATGATTACAATTTGGTGGTCAAAGAAATTTTTGTGGGGGAAGCTGGAATGTTAAAGCGTTTTCGACCCGCACCTCATGGTCGTGCACACCGAATTAGAAAGCGCATGTGTCATGTTACGTTGAAATTAGAAAATACTGTACCACTGAGTATAGAAACTGAAGAGGAATAAAGATTTAAACTTAGAAGAATAATGGGGCAAAAAACAAATCCAATAGGGAATAGACTCGGAATCATCAAAGGTTGGGATTCTAACTGGTACGGTGGCAGAGATTATGCGGATAAGGTGATAGAAGATCACAAAATTCGCACCTATCTTCGCGCTCGTGTTCAGAAGGGTGGTGTAGCTACAATTATTATTGAGCGAACCCTGAAGAGGATCACGATTACTATTCATACTTCTCGACCGGGAATCATTATCGGTAAGGGAGGCTCAGAAGTAGATCTTATCAAAGAAGAGTTGAAGAAGTTGACCGATAAGGACGTTCAGATCAACATCGTTGAGATTCGCAAGCCCGAATTGGATGCATATATTGTCGCAGAGACAGTTGCGCGTCAATTGGAAGCGCGAATTAACTTTAGAAGAGCTACAAAAATGGCTATTCAAAGTACGATGAGAGCTGGAGCAGAGGGGATTAAAATCCGTATCGCCGGTCGATTGAATGGAGCAGATATGGCGCGTACTGAGGAATTTAAACAAGGTCGGACGCCATTGCATACCTTTAGAGCTGATATTGATTACGCATTAGTCGAAGCCAATACAGTGTATGGTAAGATTGGTGTGAAAGTTTGGGTTTGCAAGGGTGAAGTATTAGGTAAACGCGATTTATCGCCACATGTGGGGATTGCCAAGGGCAATCGAAAAAATAAAGGAAAAAGGAATCCGAGAAGACGTTAATAACGTATTAATTTATCTATCTTTGCCTCGCTTTTGAAATGAGAGGCAAGTCTAAATAAAAAGAGCCATGTTACAGCCGAAAAGAACGAAATACAGAAAACAGCAGAAAGGCAGAAATAAAGGATTGGCGCAGCGCGGAAGTAAAGTTGCGTTCGGATCTTTTGGACTGAAGTCTATGGCCAGAGGTCAAATCACCAGTCGACAAATTGAGTCTGCTCGTATAGCGATGACTCGTTTTATGAAGCGTGAAGGAAAGGTTTGGATTCGAATATTTCCGGATAAGCCGATCACTAAGAAGCCCCAGGAGGTTCGCATGGGTAAGGGGAAAGGTGCTCTTGATCATTACGTTGCAGAGATCAAGCCCGGAAGAGTATTATTTGAAGTGGGTGCGGTGGATGAGTTGACTGCAAGAGAAGCATTGAGATTGGCTGCTCAGAAATTACCCATGGTCACAAAATTTGTTGTTCGTCCTGATTATGCGGGATAAGAAAATTGATTGCTATGCCAAATAACTTTATGCAGGATTTGAAAGAATTATCTATTGAAGATATTCAAGAGAAGATTGAAGTCACCGAGAAGGAGTTCATTCAATTGAAATTCGACCACGCCTCAAAAGGTCTGGATAGTCCGATACGGATTCGAAAGATGAGAAGAGATATTGCCAGAATGCATACCGAGCTGAGAAATCGGGAATTAGAGGGAGCTTCTGAAGAAGCGATCACTAAGAGATCTAAAATTAGAAAAAGGAGACGTAAATCTTAAGTAACATGTCTGAAAATAAGTCTATACGGAAAACCAGGGTAGGAGTAGTGGCCAGCGATAAGATGGACAAAACTATCACTGTTAGTGTTGTGCGCCGAATTAAGCATCCTATCTACGGGAAATTCATGAAAAAAACAAAGAAGTTTTTTGCTCATGATCCTGAGAATAATTGCAATATCGGTGATACGGTCAAAATCGAGGAAACGCGACCATTGAGTGCGAAGAAAAGATGGCGATTGATTGAGGTATTAGAGAGAGCGAAATAATTTATAACGATATAAATTTCTGGTCATGATCCAGCAAGAAACGAAATTGAGAGTTGCAGATAATAGTGGAGCCAAAATTGTACAGTGTATCAAAGTACTGGGAGGTACGAGAAAGCGCTATGCTTCTATTGGTGATATTATAGTCGTGTCTGTTAAGAATGCCTCACCAGGGGGTGTGAAGAAGGGGACAGTATCTCGTGCCGTAGTGGTGAGAACGAGAAAGGAATTGGGGCGTAAAGATGGGTCTTATATTCGGTTCGATGATAATGCGGTCGTTTTGTTGACCCCTACCGATGAGCCAAGAGGTACTCGTATCTTTGGCCCTGTTGCGAGAGAATTGCGTGAAAGAGATTTCATGCGCATTGTTTCTTTAGCGCCTGAGGTGCTGTAAGTATTAAAGAAGTAGTATGAAAAGTAGAAAACCACATAGCCATCAAGGTAAGTTGAAACTAAGAAAGGGCGATCAGGTAGTTGTTCGCACCGGAACTTATAAGGGAGAGAAGGGAGAAGTTTTAGAAGTTCTGCCCATGCAATATAAAGCTATTGTCGAAGGTGTCAATATTGTAAAAAAACACCAACGCCCAACAAACGAATCTGAGGGTGGGATAAAGGAAATTCCCGCACCGATTCACTTGTCCAATTTGATGTTGGTAGATCCCTCTACAGGGGAACCTACTCGAATTGGTCGACGTGAAGAAGAAGGAAAACTCGTTCGTTATTCAAAAAAGTCAGGAGAAACAATTAAGTAATGAGTTATTTGCCAAGATTACAGAAGAAATACCGAGAAGAGGTGGTCCCTAAAATGAGGGAAGAGTTCAACTATAAGTCATTTATGGAGGTGCCTCGCATTACTAAGATTTGTTTAAATCAAGGACTCGGTGAGGCTACACAAGACAAGAAGATTGTAGATGAAGCCTTAGAGGAGCTCTCTTTAATAGCTGGTCAAAAGGCAGTGCCTACGATAGCGAAAAAGTCCGTTTCCAATTTTAAATTGAGAGAAGGAATGACTATTGGAGCGCGAGTTACTCTTCGCAAGATTAGAATGTATGAATTTCTCGATCGATTTATTTCTGTTTCACTACCTCGGGTGAGAGACTTTAGAGGGATTAGTGACAAGAGTTTTGATGGTCGGGGAAATTACAATATGGGAATTACTGAGCATATCATTTTTCCCGAGTTGAATATGGATAAAGTAAGTAAAATTAAGGGTATGGATGTTACATTTGTGACAACAGCCAAAACAGATGCAGAAGCTTTTGCTTTATTAAAGCATCTTGGCTTACCCTTTAAAAATAAAAATAATTAAGCATGGCTCGTAAATCACTTATCGCGAGAGAAGAGAAGAGGCAACGGTTAGTTAATAAGTATGCCGACCTGAGGGAGAAGCTAAAAAAAGAGGGTCGTTACGATGAACTCGACAAATTGCCCAAGAATTCTTCTAGAGTTAGACTACACAATCGTTGTAAGTTAACTGGTCGTCCGAAAGGATATATGAGAAAATTTGGCCTTTGTCGTGTGAAATTTCGCGAAATGGCTCTTAACGGGGAGATTCCCGGTATCACAAAAGCGAGTTGGTAGTATATCAAGAGTACAATTGTATAGTTATGGCAATGAATGATCCAATAGCAGATTTTTTGACACGAATTCGAAATGGGCAATTAGCTCGTCATCGCATCGTCGAGATACCTGCGTCTAACATGAAAAAGCGGTTGACAGAGATTTTATACGAGCAGGGTTTTATACACCGGTATAAGTTTACTGAAGACGATAAACAAGGCATTATTAAAATCGCTCTTAAATACGATCGGCAGACTCAAGATCCTGCGATTCGCGAACTAAAGCGTATTAGTAAGCCAGGTTTGCGGTACTTTTCCAGTTCTGAAAACATACCGAGAATCAAGAATGGTCTCGGCATCGCTATAGTATCAACTTCCAAGGGGGTGGTTACTGATAAAGAGGCTCGAAAAATGAACGTTGGAGGTGAAGTCCTTTGTTCCATTAACTAGTAGTATCATTATTCAAAATTGACAAGATGTCTAGAATAGGAAAAGCAACCATAGCATTACCCGAAAAAGTAGATATTTCTGTATCTAAGGGAAATGAAGTAACGGTAAAAGGGCCCAAAGGTGAATTGAAGCATGTCTTTGATCCGGCCATTAGTATTAAGCAAGAGGACGGTGAAATCAACTTAGTTCGAGCTACTGAACAGAAGCGTCACAAATCGCTTCATGGAATGTATCGAGCTATTTTACAAAATATGATCACTGGAGTCACCGATGGCTTTAAGCGGGATTTAGAACTCGTAGGTGTAGGTTATAGAGCCAGCAATACCGGAAATTTGCTCGAATTGAGTTTGGGTTATTCTCACCCTATTTTCTTTGCTATCCCAGAAGAAGTTAAGGTGGATACAAAGTCTGAGAAGGGAAAGAACCCCGTCGTTAGCTTGGAGTCGATTGACAATCAGTTGCTTGGACAAGTAGCTGCCAAGATCAGAGGGTTTCGGAAGCCCGAGCCCTATAAAGGAAAGGGTGTCCGTTACGTGGGTGAGTATGTTAGAAGAAAAGCAGGGAAAGCTGCAGCAAAATAAATTTTTAGTGCATTAAATGCATCTGTTGTTATGGATAAGAATAAGAAAAAGTCAAACAGAAGAAAGAAAATTCATTGGAGAGTGAGATCTTCAATCACAGGGACAGCTGAGCGGCCTCGGTTAAATGTGTATAGAAGCAACAAAGCGATCTATGCTCAAATTATTGATGACACAGATAATAGCAAGACCCTTGTTTCCGCCAATAGCTTAAGTCTTTCTGATGGAACTAAATCTGATCAGGCGACTGAAGTGGGAAAGATCATAGCTGAAAAAGCTAAAGAGAAGAATGTGGAAAAAGTTGTTTTTGACAGAGGAGGGTATTTATTTCATGGCCGGGTAAAGGCCTTGGCAGAAGGTGCGCGAGAAGGTGGCCTTAAATTTTAAAATCACAGGATATGGCAAATAAAAGGCAAAATATCAAGCCGGCAGAAACGGAATTAGAGGAAAAGTTAGTAGCATTAAACCGCGTAGCTAAAGTGACCAAGGGTGGTAGAACGTTTAGTTTTTCGGCTTTGGCTGTTGTCGGTGACGGCAACGGGACTGTTGGGTACGGCTTGGGAAAGGCGAAAGATGTTTCCGAGACGATTTCTAAGGCTATTGATGATGCCAAAAAGAACTTGGTTCGCTTTCCACTACACAAAGGTACAATCCCCCATGAACAGAAGGGTAAATTTGGTGCTGGTAAGGTACTAATTAAGCCTGCTTCGGATGGTACTGGTGTTATCGCTGGAGGTTCCATGAGAGCAGTTCTCGAGATTGCTGGTGTTCAGAATGTTTTGGCTAAATCTCAAGGGTCCTCAAATCCGCATAATGTTATAAAAGCCACGATTGACGCTTTGTTGAAATTGAGGTCTCCTATGGATGTGGCAAAAGTTCGCGGCATCTCAATGGACAAAGTTTTTAACGGTTAATTCTAATTGAAGGTAAAATGGAAAAGGTAAAAATAACTCAAGTTAAAAGCGCAATCCATAGGACGCGCAAACAAAAAGACACCCTAAAAGCTTTGGGACTCCGACGGATAAATCATTCAGTTGAGAAAGAGGTCTCTCCGGCGATACAGGGTATGTTAGCGAAAATTAATCATTTGGTGTCTATTGAGACCGTATAAATGTATAAATAAGATAGACTGTTATGGAATTACATAATTTACGTCCTGCGAAAGGATCAACGAAGAATAGAAAGCGCATCGGTCGCGGAACTGCTTCCGGTAAAGGAAGAACATCAGGTCGTGGACACAACGGTTATCTTTCACGTTCAGGTTCTAAGAAAAGAGCCGCTTTTGAAGGTGGGCAAACACCACTACAAATGCGGGTTCCCAAGTTTGGATTCAACAATATCAATCGAGTTGAATTCTATCCATTGAATTTGGATCATATCCAAATGTATGCTGAGAAATACGATGTTGATACTTTAGATGAGGACTTTCTGAGAGAAAGACGAATTCTTCGTAAGAATGTCAAGATAAAGATTTTGGGAAGAGGTACATTGGAGAGTAAAGTGAATATTTCTGCACATGCAATCTCGTCTTCTGCTAAGGAAGCTATTGAAAATAATGGGGGCACTGTAACCCTCCTCAAGTAAATTTTGGAATGAAGAAGTTGATTGAAACTCTAAAGAACATTTGGAAGATCAAGGAATTGAAGAATCGTATATTATTTACGCTTCTTTTGTTACTGGTCTTTCGCTTTGGTTCCTACGTCATACTTCCCGGTGTGGTACCCTCTATTTTAGAGTCTGCCGTATCAAGTAGAAGTGCAAATGACCTTTTGGGACTAATAAATATTTTTACTGGAGGGGCTTTCAATAATGCAGCTGTTTTTGCTCTGGGGATAATGCCCTATATTACTGCATCTATTATTGTGCAACTTCTGGGCTTTGCCGTGCCGTATTTTCAGAAGTTACAGCAAAAAGAAGGTGAGAGTGGTCGTAAAAAGTTAACTCAAATTACTCGTGGTTTGACTGTTCTTATTTGTTTAGTTCAATCCGGCGGTTATTTGACTCTTATCAAATCTTATGGCGCAATAGATCCAAGTATTCCCGAGGGAATTTTTTGGATTTCAAATGTTATTATTTTAACTGCAGGTACTGTATTGGCGATGTGGTTGGGTGAGAAAATTACTGATAAGGGAATCGGTAACGGTATATCATTATTGATTATGATCGGTATCATTGCTTCTTTACCTTCGGCATTTATTTTCGAGTTTCAATCTCAATGGGAAGCCAATGGCTTGCTTCTATTCATTTTCGAGTTAGCGCTTCTCTTCTTTGTCGTAATGGCCACTGTGCTCATTGTACAAGGTGTTAGAAGAATCCCCATTCAATTTGCCAAGCGAATGGTTGGACGTGGGAATACTGCAATGCCGACAGCTGGAGTTAGGGATTACATTCCACTTAAGGTGAATGCATCCGGAGTAATGCCGATTATCTTTGCCCAGGCTTTGATGTTCCTCCCCATGACCGTAGCCTCTTATTTTGCAGGCGGTGAAGAAGGAATTGCTCAAACGGGTATTATGCGCTCACTATCTGATCCCTTTTCTCTGCCATATAATATCATCTATTTTGGCTTGATTGTGCTGTTCACCTATGTCTATACAGCATTACTGGTCAATCCCAAGCAATATGCAGAGTATTTGAAGCGACAAAACTCTTTTATTCCCGGTGTGAAACCCGGTAAGCCCACTCAAGATTTTATTGATACGGTGCTGACGAGAATTACTTTACCGGGTTCTATCTTTTTGGGTATCATTTCTATAATTCCCGCAGTGGCCGTATTCTTTGGAGTTAATGCTGCTTTTGCACTTTTCTTTGGTGGAACGTCGCTATTGATTTTGGTCGGTGTCGTTCTCGATACTCTTCAACAGATTGAAAGTTACTTACTCATGCGTAAGTACGATGGACTTGTTCAAAGTGGTAAATTGAAAGGTCGTTCTAGTCGTATGCAGGGTATAGGGGCAAATATGTAAAAGGGAATCAGTGAATGGTTACTTACAAGACGCCCGCGGAAGTAGAACAATTACGGGAAAATAACATCCTGGTGTGCAAGACTCACGCTTTAATTGCATCGATACTCAGACCTGGAATGACTGGTCGGGAATTAGATCAAAAAGCTGAGGAATTTATTCGAGATCACGATGCTGTTCCGGGTTTTAAAGGCTATCAGGGGTTCCCCGCTAGCTTGTGCATATCTCCAAATCAGCAAGTGGTTCACGGAATTCCGAATGACACTCCTTTTCAGGACGGGGATATCGTTTCTGTAGATTGTGGAGTATTAAAAAATGAATTTTATGGCGATGCAGCCTACACCTTTTTAGTTGGCGAAGTGAAGCCTGAGATCGTAGCTTTATGTAGGGTGACCCGTGAAGCACTCTATTTGGGAATCAAAGCGGCTCGCATGGGGAATAAAGTAGGTGATATCGGTTTTGCGATTCAAAATTATGCAGAGCGCAAACACGGATATGGCGTCGTTAGGGAGCTCGTGGGGCATGGAGTAGGAAAGAACCTGCACGAACCTCCTGAAGTACCGAATTTCGGCCGTAAAGGAAAAGGTCCATTGTTAAAACCAGGCTTAGTGATTGCCATTGAGCCCATGGTGAATTTAGGGACAAAAAGAATTAAACAACATAGTGATGGCTGGACTGTTACGTCAAAGGACGGTAGCCCTTCAGCACATTATGAACACTCCGTTCATATTACCAAACGGGGTCCAGATATACTCTCAGATCATGATATAATCGAGGAGGCTATAAAAAGTAATGCTAATATTATGCAAGTTGCTTAAAAAAGCTCATATTTGCACTCCAAAATTACAAGATGGCTAAACAAGATGTAATTAAACAAGACGGTGTGATTGAAGAATCTTTATCGAATGCGATGTTTCGTGTTCGCTTAGAAAATGATCACGAGGTGATTGCTACCATATCAGGGAAAATGAGAATGAACTATATTCGAATTTTGCCAGGAGATAAAGTAGCGGTTGAAATGTCGCCTTATGATTTGTCCAGAGGTCGAATTACATACCGTTACAAGTAAAATAGAATCGTTATGAAAGTTAAAGCATCCATTAAAAAACGTTCTGCAGATTGTAAAATCGTAAGACGCAAAGGAAGATTGTACGTAATTAACAAGAAAAATCCTCGCTTTAAGCAAAGACAAGGTTAAAAAATAAGGAATATGGCACGTATTGTAGGTGTAGATTTACCTCGTGATAAGCGCGGTGTTATTGGTTTGACTTATATTTTTGGTATTGGTCGCTCTTCTTCCCAGAAGATTTTACTTAAAGCCAATATTGATGAAAGTATCAAAGTGTCTGAATGGACTGACGATAACATCAATGCAATTTCGAGTATCATCAATGAAGAATATACCGTTGAAGGTCAGCTCAGAGGTGAGGTTCAACAAAATATCAAGCGCTTGATGGATATAGCTTGTTATAGAGGACTGAGACATAGAAAGGGACTTCCGGTGAGAGGACAACGCACTCGGACCAATGCACGTACTCGAAAGGGGCGTAAGAAGACCGTA
>JAWLFI010000172.1:0-5167 GCA_041685645.1 Saprospiraceae bacterium
GAATTGACCCCAATGAAGGGAAATTTCTTCAGCGATGTCGGGATCAGTAGCTTCTCCATAAAAGAAAATCCATGCCAGAGCCGGAACGAAAAGGCACAATAATAGTGGGACATAGGACAATTTAAGTTGTAATGCTCTATTTTTATAGGTGCCAATGGCAAACAAAAGTGCCAATAGGGCAATGGAGTTCGCAATATACAGTGCGGTGTGATCATAAAGGTCAAAGGACTGATCGGCTAAATAGGGATGTTCACTATTCTCTGCCGTCGCAAATGGCCAATTAAATACCAGTGCGATGAAGAGCAATGCAAGAATAAAGAATAAAGTTTGTTTTCTTTGTATCATGGATTTCCGTTTAAGTCCAAAAATAAGATTTATTTCAAAATGAAGTGGAGCTATTGGGAACAAGATTTATTTACTGAGCGATACGATATCGTTATCGTGGGTGCGGGCTTCTCAGGATTGTCTACGGCTTACTTTTTGGCGAGATCCCGGCCCGAACTCTCGATTGCAGTTGTAGAAGAGCGTGTGATTCAGCGCGCAGCCAGCACCCGTAATGCCGGTATGGCCTGCATTTCAAGCTTGTCAGAGCTCATCGATGATGTAGAGCATAGTGGCTGGGATTCCGTATTAGGCCTGGTAGAACAACGTTGGCGGGGGCTGAAATTGATGCAGCAACTTTTTCCCGCTGAATTGATAGATTTTCGTCTGGTTCCCGCGGGAGAGCTCTTTTTCGAAGGGCAGGAGTTTGCTAAGGACCGATACCTCCATCGCATGGATGAGGCCAATGAGCACCTAAAAGCGGTTACCGGCTCCGATTATTATAGCATAAGTGAGCCATTTTTGGGTACCGGAAAGGGGCAGGTGATGATAAAACACCAAGAGGAAGGACAACTGCACCCCGGCCGCTTGCATCGGGCATGGATGAATCGCGTTCGAGCCAATGGGGTGGATATTTTTGAGGGAGTGAAATGTATGAGTTATGAGAAAAAGAATCGTGAAATCCATTTAAAAACATCGGGTCCCTCTCTTTCAAGCCGGCAATTATTGATCTGTACCAACGGAGAAGCCGGCGAGTTGCTGGAGGGAGCTCAAGTCCATCAGGTGCAGAATCACATCATGGTCTTTGCCCCGGAGAATGGCGTCAACTGGCAGGGCAATTTACATGCAGAGAGCGGATATGTATATGCCCGGAATATCGGCAAGCGACTATTGGTCGGCGGTGGGCGACATATCACGGCCGATAAAGGACGAGAATTGGAGAGTAATGAAGAGGATGTTCGAGCCTATTTGATGGATTTTGCTAGTGAGTACTTGTGGACAGAGCGCAGAACGCAACTTCCTCAGCCGGAGTACGAATGGACGGGATATCTCGGTGTGGGACCGCAGAAAACACCGCTGCTAAAAGAATGGAGCCCCGGTGTGTTTGCCTTGTGTCGCCTGAGTGGAATGGGTGTGGCCCTCAGTTCGTTTTTGGGACAACAGACAGCCGAAAAATTGATAGAAAAATTGTGAAACGAATATTGATATATAGCCTTTTACTGTTGGGACAGAGCTGGGGCATACTCGCCCAGTCAGATTCTACGGATATAGCCGAACGGGATACCTCTGCTCCAGCTCAAGTTACGATCAATAATTCAGATTACACCAACTTCCAGATTGAGGGAGATACTTATGTGCAGCGGTATTACGGCGATGTCCGCATGCGACAGGATAGCGTTTACTTTTCAGCGGATACGGCTATTAAACGGGATAATGACTTTTCTGCCTGGTATAATGTCAATATTCAACAGGGCGATTCCATTTCTATTTTTTCTGATTCCCTGTATTACGAAGGAGACTCACTTCTAGCTTATCTCTATCGAAATGTGGCTCTGGTCGATCGCGATTTGCAATTGTTCAATGAATTTTTACTGTACGATGTGGGCCAAAAGGTAGCGACTTACAACTCCCCGGGTCTTTTAGTAAAGGAGAACACCCAGCTCATCAGTAAGCGCGGACAGTATTTTGCTCAAAATGATGCAATGTACTTTTACGATAGCGTCCGCGTAGCCCACCCCGATTTCCTGTTGAAGACAGATAGCTTGTTATTTCATACCCAGGAGAACCGGGTGGAATTTTTAGGGCCGACTATTATCACGTTTGATCAGCAGCGCCTGTACTGTGAAGCCGGCTTTTACGACATCGATGCACAATACGCACACCTGACCCAACGCCCACAACTCGTGAAAGACGATGAGGTGACAACGGCCGATGAGATTTTTTACTATGGAGAGGAATCCCAAACCATTCTGATCGGGAATGCCGAGTCTCGGGATTCCCTGCGAACTACAAAAGCAGACACGATCATTTACAATTCAGAATACGATCGCACGGAATTGATAGGCCAGGTCGATTACCGGGATGGGGAGACTTCAGTACAGGGCCGGCGCTTGCTTTATTTTGGTGAGTCGGGCAATATCATTGCCGGACAACGAGCGCAATTTAATCTCGGTGATGGACAGTTTTTAGAAGCTGACAGCACCTATCGCGATAAGGCTTCCGATCGTTCTGAAGCCATAGGAGGTGTAATCTGGCGCGATACCATGGAGGGCCTCATACTCTACAGTCCGGAGTTGGAGTCCGAGGGCGAACAAGTCCTGACCCGCGGCGGGCGACCCTTGATGATTTTTCACTCCGATGATGGAGATAGTATTTTCATAGCCGCTGACTTAATCGAAACCCGGGCCGATACTTTTTCTTACGTATCGGATAGTGTGCTCATCCAGGATACGGCGAGAATCATGCGTGCCTATCGGGATGTTAGAATCTGGTCTCCGGAGTTTTCCGGTCGCTGTGACTCTCTGGTGTATCAGGAAAAAGATAGTTTATTTCGGATGTTTTACGACCCGGTGATTTGGTCTGATAGTAGTCAGATCTCCTCGGATAGTATCTTTTTATATATGGATCGGGGCGCCATTCGAAAGATGGATGCCAAAGAGAATGCCTTTATGTTGGAGCAAGTGTGGCCGGAATACTTCAATCAAGTGAAGAGCATCAATATGGAAGCCTATTTTGAAGAGGGGAAAATCCAAACCCTATGGGCCATTTCCAATGCCGAGATGTATTATTATATCTTAGATGAAGACGAGGCATTTATGGGCCTGCAAAAGTCCAGTTCCTCCCGGATTCAGGCCCTCTTCGATTCGACTTCCAACATTGACCAAATCAAATGGATCACCCAAATCGAAGGCGAAATCATCCCCATGAAGCAGGTCAAACCTTTAGAGTATCGATACGATGGATTTCGGTGGCGGTGGACGGAAAAGCCAAAGTCACAATCAGACCTCGATAGCGATGACTCCCTGCGTCCTTACATCAGCGGCCTCGTACCGGTCACTGAGAAATGGGACAGCGATGAAATAGAGCAACAAAAAAAGGCAATGCAGATCTTACTGCACTACCTTTTTCCCTATCTTGAATTTCGTTGAGATCTCAGCCGGAATTTATCCTTTGGGCTGATCTTCAATGCTGACAAATGTGCGGTTCAATCGCCCTTTTTTGAAGGTGACAAAACCGTCAGAAAGCGCATACAAGGTATGATCTCTTCCGATGCCAACATTGGATCCCGGGTGAAATTTCGTTCCTCTTTGACGAACGATAATATTACCCGCTATAGCAGCTTGACCGCCAAATAATTTAACCCCTAAAAACTTTGGATTACTATCTCTTCCGTTATCCGTACTACCTACACCTTTTTTGTGTGCCATGGCTAATAATTTTTTTGTTGATAATTATACCGAAATGCTATCGACCTTGATTTTTGTGAAATGCTGTCTATGGCCGTTCTTTTTTCGGTACCCTTTTCTTCTTTTTTTCTTGAATACGATGACTTTATCCCCTTTCAAGTGTTCCAGAACTGAGGCTTTTACCGCAGCACCGGCTACTTTGGGAGTTCCTAATGTGATCGAACCGTCTTGATCCACTAACAGGACCTCATCGAAGGACACATCATCTCCTTCATTCGCATCCAGCCGGTGTACGAATATCTCGTTTCCTTCTTCAACTTTAAACTGTTGACCGGCAATGGTTACAATTGCATACATGAGCTATAATTTTATTGGAGGGCGAAGATAAGACAATAATGTGGAATGAGCAAAATATATTCCCCGTAGGATGGGAAAGAATGAAATGAAAGCCTCAAATTAATTTTCTCAATTCAAATTTCAAGCGCACTTTCTCATCGCCTCGTTGCACCGATAAACGAATGGTTTTCCCCTCTTTTTTCTTAAAGAGGTTCACCAATCCCTCCAAACTCCAGAATCTGGCGGGCCACCATTGCGCCCAGCGAATCCGATCCCCCGCCTGCGCACCGGCTGCCGCTGCCGGCGAATTTTCGCGAACGGCCTGAATGTAGTATTGATTGAGTTGGGGCCCGGAAGCAATCAGCATTAACCCCGATCGATCGTATTTGAAAGGCCTTAAATGCTTTTTTCTCGCTTTTAGATACAGTTGCTTATTCGAGTAGTCTATGATTACGCGAAACCTGCTCAAAAAGGGATTGCCTATGATGCCATTGCGAACGATCCGCTCCTGATCGAGAAGGGCCGAGTCGATATTCTGAAAATTCACCAGCATGTCCCGATAGGTATAGTCCCCCAACTCAAATAAGGTGGACCGCCCCAAATAACCGGATAAAATCCCTCCAATGCCCACACCCAAATATCCGGGAATGACTCGCTCGGGCAGACGCAGCGACGGATCTGTATTGCTATGCACCAGCAGGTGAATTCCCGACCCCGTATCCATCAAAAGCAACAGTTCTTTGTCCGTCACCTCCCCCATACTTATCGAGGCCGAAACATAAGGCTTGGCATTGATAATCTGCAGTGGCAGCGATTCAAAGTCCACAATTTTCTTTTCAAAATCCGCCCGATCCTTGCTCAATATGATTTTTTGCCGCCGATAATCTATCTCAACGATGAAGTGTCGAAAAAAAGAACTCCCCAGAATCCCATTGACTTGCGTTCCGAGTAATTCCTTGAGCTGCCCACTGTAGGTTTCCAGCACCAGTATGTCCAGCTGCGTTTTCAACTTCCCATTGATCTCAAAAGGAATGTTCCGGGCGACTAAAGCATGACTTTGAGTACTTAGATCACTGCCGATAATGGGAATTTTCATATCGTAT
>JAWLFI010000173.1:0-5131 GCA_041685645.1 Saprospiraceae bacterium
GGCTAAGGCAGAGGAGATTTTTGAGAAAATTGAAGAATTAAAGAAATAGAATGTTGGTTTTATGATCCACGTTCATAAAACTTTTATTTTTTTTCTTGTCCGGTCGACAGTTTTGTGTAGAGTAGAGAAAAACTTACTTCTCCGTTTTTCACCGGGGCCCGACAAAAGTGAGCTTTTCGATATCAATTGTTGGTACCATTTTTCCTTATAATCGCATAAATCTTTGTTTTGCGTATTGATGAAGTTTGGATTTGCCAAAGTAGTATATAGCATTCTAAGACTAGGCGATTTGAAATATATCGTGTTATTCGTATAGATCATTTCGTTGTGATAGACTTTTATATTCCCTCTCCCTGTTGGAGAGTCCGGTAAATATTTTTTTTCTGATGCGATCATCTGCTCTAAATGATCTAGCAAAAGGTCCATGTCATCGCATAGTTTCATTGCATCCTCTAGATTTTTAAATGCTTCAATTTCGGCGTGGTAGAAAATTTGATTCATTGTGTTGTCGATGATGTTGAGAGACCATAGCTCAACCGTGTCGATTTGGGTGTATCCACTAATGAGTTCTTTGGCTTTGCCATTGACATCGTATGGGATGATGTCAAAGCTAAAGGGCAAATCCCTGTAAGCTTTGATATCCCAAACTGTTTTGCCCCAAACATAAAGTTTGAATAAAAATAATCTCGGGTAGAAGGCGTAGTAGAATACGGGAATTTCACTGGTGGCATAAAAGATCTTTCCTTCCGGTATTGACCTTATTTTTTGAAAATTATTATCCAATTGCTCTACGTATTGGTCAACGGACTTTATTGGGCTTTTAAATGCCGAAAACTCGAAAAACATTTTGCTGGGGTCGTCTTGCACAATGGCATCCACTGAAACCCCGTATTTTTTACAAATGAGCCCCATTTCATTAGCTGTGAGTGCCGTTTCACCTCTTAGTCGCCGATAGATGGCATCTCTTTTTAAAAAGAGTACTTCTTCCAAATCACGAATCAGATCTGGTCGGTGATTGTAGTTTTCTTTTAACCTCTGAAACAAGTGTTGCTGAATATCTTCCATATATTCGAATTTGCAAATACTTAATTTCTTTTAAGATAGAAAAAATTTTTGAGAGTTAATCGTTTGCCTCGTCAGATCTGCGAGATAGGCGGCAGTTTAAATGTCAATGGGGCGGCAGACTGTCAGGAAAAGCTAGCCAGACTGCCTGAAATGTGGAGGAGGACATAAACTTTGGGAATAGTTGCAGATGTAGTTGGATTGATAGGCTTTCTAAGAGGTTAATATAAACCGAAAAATTTAGTATATTCCAAGGAATAATTTTGATGGCAATATCTTGCTGTCTACTTTAGTTGTTTAGCAAATTTATCCTGGGAATAAGTTTCATTGGTAACCTCGGATCATGTGAATGTGGCATTAATGTGAGTTCCAGATAAAAAGAATGAAGGAATGAATTTGAATCGGACGGAGCGCTTATTGAATACGGGTTCTTTTGAGTTGAACTTAAAGGATCAGTCTGTGCTGTGCTCCGATGGCTTTTTGCAACTTCTCAATTTGACTTCCTCCTCCGAAGTATCTAGTTGGACCGAAGTCCTTCAATTCATACACGAAGATTGTATAAATCATTTCCTGTTTTTGTTTCAAAGGTTGAAAGAGAACCAGACCAATTTTTCTGAAGTGTTATCCTGGGTGAGAGAATGTGGAGACATAATCTCATTGAATACCATTGGTGAGTACGTCTCAGATTCAGAAGGCGATAAAGCTTTTTTTGTTGTTCAAAGGGATCAATCATTCGATGATGATACAAGGAAGAACCTCCTTTTACAAAGTGTGATTGAAAGGGCCAAAGATGGAGTGCTGATAACTGAGGCGGAGCCCTCCGGCCCGGATGGAAGGAAAGTGGTATATGTTAATCCAGCCTTCACCGATGTGACGGGTTATAAACCTGAAGAAATTGTCGGAAAAACGCCAAAAATCTTACAAGGTGAGCGAACTGATTCAACGGCAATTCGCAAAATGAGAAAGGCCCTTAAGGAATGGAAACCCTGTGAGGTAAGCCTTATCAATTACCGAAAAAATGGTGAAGAGTTTTGGATGAACTTATCAATGACTCCTGTAGCTGATGAAAATGGATGGTTCACACATTGGGTAGCCATTGAGCGAGATGCCACGCAAAGTGTGCACATGGAGCTGAAAAATCAACTCTTGAGTGAAATATCCTTAATCTTTAGTCAAAGTAGTAGCTTTAAAGAAGCAATGCAGCAAGCAGCTGAAAAAGTGCTTGATTTCGGTGATTTTAGTACTTCGGAATTTTGGGTGCCCAATGAGGAAACAAAGAAACTATACCTGGTTTCTTATACTTACAAAGATGAGGTGGGTAAGCTTTTTTACGAAAACAGCAGCAGCATTGATGAGTTTGCATTCGGGGAGGGGTTACCTGGATTAGTTTGGGAAAATCTGGAGCCAGTATTTATGGAAGATGTAAGTGAATGTCTTTCATTTTTGCGCAAGGATGCCGCTCAAATTTCCGGATTACAATATGCGTATGGTATTCCATTGCTTATCGGAGAGGAGTTTCAGGGGGTATTGTTGCTAACAAGTCAGTTCAAAAATCAAGCTGTTTTAGATAGAGTGGAATTATTGAATCAAGTCAATGAGGAGTTGGCATCCGAAATTCAGCGCAAAAATACGGAGGATGACTATAATCAACTTTTTAAAAATGCGCCGGACTTAATATGTATTTGTGGATTTGATGGTGTCTTTCGGCGGATCAATTCCGCCGGCGAAGAAATATTGGGCTACTCCAGCCGCGAACTACTTTCTCGTCCTTTTATTGATTTCGTGCATCCGGATGACAAGTCGGCCACTGAGCTGGAGCTGTTGAAATTAACCATTAGACGGACCAGTATTAAGTTTGAAAACCGATATATCACGCCCAACAATAAAGTCAAATGGCTGAGTTGGTCGGCAACCTCTTTTCCGGAACAGCGAGTGATACATGCAGTGGGAAAGGACATTACTGAACAGAAAAAGCTTGAGGAGCTTTTACAAGAAGCCTCCTCAATGGCAAGCGTGGGAAGTTGGGAATACAACCTGATTGATGACGCTGTGTACTGGTCACCGATATCGCGAAAAATCCATGGTGAACCCGCTGGCTTTCAGCCTATTAGCGAGCAGCTTATAAATTATTTCAAAAAAGAAGATCAGGAGTTTGTTTTGGACAAGATGCAAAAATGCATAGAACTCGGTGAATCCTTTGATTTTGAAGTGCCGATTATAACCAGACGGGGAGAAGAGGTCTGGATTAGAATCATTGGAAAAGCTGAAATTATCAATGGAGAGTGCGTTAGCATTTACGGTAGCCTTCAGGATATCAATCAACGAAAACAATCTGAACTCCGCCTTAAACATATTGCGGATAACTTGCCAGGGGTGATTTTTCAGTATGAATTGTCGCCTGATGGATCTGACCGCATGAATTACGTAAGCAAGGGCTCACATGAAATTTTTGGACTCAGTCCGGAAGAATGCATAGAAGATACCAGGAAAATATGGGATCAAGTAGCAGCGGGAGGATCTGTGGAGGATCTTAAAAAATCCATTAAAGAGTCCACTCTAACGATGAGTCAGTGGAATGCTACGGCTCGTATCAAAAAACCAAATGGAGAACTTGTTTGGTTGGAGGGCTTAGGCATTCCAAGAAAGCGTCAAAACGGCAGTATCGTTTGGGATAGTATTGTTCTAAATGTGAGTGAGAAAATTGCCTTGTCGGATTCTTTGCGAAGGGCAGGGCGAATGTCCATGGTTGGATCCTGGGAAGCGAAAGTTTCGGATCGACAGGCGAGCGAAGTCTACTTGTCCTCTATTACACATGAAATTTTCGAGATCGACGAAACTTTAGATCTGAGATTAATGGATTTTATCGAGTTCTTTAAGGGAGAGAATAAAGATCTCATTGAATGTTCTATTCAACAACTATTAGCCGGTGGGGCTCCTTTTGATTCGGTGTTTCTCATTACGACAAAAAAAGGAAGTGATAAATGGGTTCGTTGTATGGCTGAATGCGAACTTGACTCAGCTGGAGTCGGTAGGGTTTACGGGAGTATTCAAGATGTTCATAAGGCCAAGACGACTGAAATAGAATTGCAAAAGACACTGGAGGAGAAGAATATGCTTCTCGAAAGTATTGGTGACGGATTCTTTTCCGTCAACCAAGAATGGGAGGTGACCTATTGGAATAGTCAAGCCGAAATGATTTTACAGCGAGAGAGAAAATCAATTGTTGGGAAAAAATTGTGGGATTCGATCCCGGAGGCAGAGCTATCCAATTTTCAAGATATGTTGTATCAGGCCATGAATAGTGAAGATGCTGTTTATTTCGAAGACTATTTAACCGGAATGTTGCTGTGGATTGAAGTCTCGGCTTACCCGTCTAAGAATGGACTATCGGTATTCCTGAAGGACATTAGTGGCCGAAAAAAGGCGGAGGAAGAAATCAAGTTGAGTAATGAGCGATTTGTGAAAGTCACAGAGGCCACTCACGATGCTATTTGGGACTGGGACATCCTTAATGATTTAATTTATCGAAGCGTTGGATTTCAGAAGCTGTTTGGCTATAAGCACGATGCTCCGGTCCGGAACCTCAATAGTTGGATGAAGAAAATTCACCCCAAGGACTTCCCGGGGGTGAAACAACTTTTAGATGCAGTCCTGGAAGACCCTAATTCTCTAAACTTTAGTGCGGAATATCGATTTTTGAAAAGGGACGGTAAATATGCTCATGTCATGGATCGAGGGGTAATTATTAGAGATGACTTCGGTGCCCCCATTCGGATTGTGGGCTCTATGTCGGATATTACAGAAAGAAATCGCAGGATTAAAGCGATTCAGGCTCAAAATGAAAAACTCAAGGAAATTGCCTGGACGCAGTCGCACATTGTACGGGCGCCCCTCGCCAGATTGATGGGGCTTGTCATGGAAATTCAAAAGAACGAGATGTCTGAGGAAGAAAGCAGCGAGCTGATGAAGCACATTTTGAACTCTGCCGAAGAGCTAGATGAAATAATAAGAAATATCGTGGTGAAGTCGAAAATTGTTCTTAACTTGGAGAAACAATAATTCTAATTAT
>JAWLFI010000025.1:0-20928 GCA_041685645.1 Saprospiraceae bacterium
TCTTTAGTCTGAAAAAATGCCTGCATTTTCGGGTTAAACAAAAGAGGAGGGGCAAACCTACATTTGTCCCTCCTCCCAATAAACCAAAACCAATGGATGTCTATAGTTCTATATTAAATTGAAAACTTCCACATTCTCTTTCCGCTGCTGACAGGTCGCGCTCAAAACGATATAAGCTCATCGCCTTCAGAGCACCTTCAATTGCATTTGGATTACTAATGCTTGATCTGCTCGGATCGAACTCGACATAATCAACTGCTCCATCCTGAGTTACACAAATCTTAATCACGATGACTCCGGATTCTTTTACCATGTCATTGATATTCGCTCTCTTGACGACTTTACGACTCAAGATACCATCTCCCCCAATAAAGCCAGTGCCTTCATTCTCACCTGCACCCATATCAGATTCTCCTTCACCGCGCTCTCCTTCGCCACTACCTGAAGTTTCGGCCGCTTCTGCGACACCTTCGTCTGAACCATCGACGGCCCCTTCAGAAGATTCAGCAGACTCCGAAACCGCTTCTTCGCTTTCCAGGGGTTTCATACTGGGCTTTGACGCTTTAGGTGCCTTGAGCACTTTGGATGATTTCGTCTGCGCAATCGGTGCATCAGAAGGAACGGGATCAGGCACGGCATCAGTTACTTTGACTCTTCGCTTGACTTCCGGCACCTTCATTTCATTCGGACGTTCAGTAGTTAGCATTTTAGAAGCGCGATCCGGCAAAGCTGCTGCCTGACGAGTTTCTCTCTGCTGCACCTCTTTTTTCTTGACTTTTTTTGCGCCCTCCGACTGAGCACTATTATTGAACTCGATCACTACAGCTTGCATTTCCGGCTGTTTTTCTTCTGCACTCATCAAGGGAAATAAAGCCAATAATATGGCTAATCCATGAAATACAAAAGTGGCGATGAGGCCCTTCTTTTTATTCTCTTCTTGCTTCTTAAATTTTTGATCTTCCATCGCTAAGGGTTTTGGTGATTTGCTGATAGGACTAATATCGAAATGTTTTTTGCAGTCAACTGTTATGGAAATCATAAGATTCATTAAGGAGTCTTAAAATCCACCTCCGAAGAAATTGCAAAATCGCAGAACATATCATTGGGTAAAACTCCTGAAAATCTTTAGATTTGTCCCGTTCGTGTAGTCAAGGGAATTCGGTGAAAATCCGAAACTGTACCCGCAGCTGTAATGTAACTTCAGCTTTGCATCCAATCCATACCACTGTTTCAAGAGCAGAAACGGGAAGGTTGTGCAAGTGTTACCAAGTCAGAAGACCTGCTCACGAGCCATGTACCCGACGATCGGGATTAATCGTCGCGGGACAACGGCCAAATATTAGTGAAGAACAGCAATTTGTTCCTATACAGTGGATTTCTCTGAAGTCCATGCAGCCCTTGTTCTGCGATATCATTTTAAAGCACTGCTATGCGCCGGGCGTTTTCTCTTGTTTTGTTGCTTGTATTGGCATTTTTCGCAGATGCTCAAAGTGATTCCCTGATCACTGCAGAATTGCCCGCTATTGAAGTATTGGATCAATCCGATATCGATAAGGGACAAAACATTCTAGCCTCAACTTCAAACAGTTTTAGTAATATTCTGCCTTTTAGTTCATCTCTCTCAGACTTGTTGAGCCTACAATCTTCGGCCACGATCAGAGACAGGGGCAATGGCACCTTATCGACGATGAGTATCCGAGGAGGGTCCAGCCAGCAATCACAAGTACTTTGGAATGGAGCCAATATCAATAACAGTATGTTGGGCTTATCAGACATCAGCATGCTTCCGCCGGCCTTTATGGAAGAAATTCGATTGCACCCCGTGCGGGAAAATGAAGCCTATCAGCCCATAGGAGGCATCTTGAGCCTAAATAACCACCCGGCAGACTCAAGCCAATGGGTTATGGGGGCTCAGTTTGGGGAATTCAACTTTGAGCAGTATCACCTAAAAATGGCGTATCGTTGGGATGACAAAACTACATTTAGTCTCAAAGGCATATACACGGACGACCGACAAAACTTCCCTTACCTCGAGGAACACTCTTCGGTGCTCCTTCCCGACCGTCAAATCAATGCGCGTCATCAGCATATTGGCGGAATAGCTGAAATTACGCACCAGGTCAACGATCACCATCGAATGGAAATCCGATCCTGGCTGCAAGGTATGCAACGCGAAATCCCCCCAACATTAAACCAGAGAAGTAGCTCTGCCGTGCAATCCGACTCATTTCAGCGTCACCAATTCATCTGGGTATTTGATGGTCATCGATATCGCCACAGCTTCAATTATACCTATCGATCTGAAGTCAATCACTTTCTGGACCCTCAAAATGCTCAAGATAGCCGCAATCTCTTTCAATCTCACCAGTGGCTCAGTCAACACCGACTGCTTCTTCATGACCAATGGGCAATAAAAGCAGGTGCGAATATAGAATCGACGACCTTCAGCACTGAGAATTACCGTCAAGATCCCAGTTTTTTCAACTGGCAGGGTTATGGCCGGGTCAACTACTTTTTTAGAAATAATCAGCATTATCTGCAAACTGAATTGCGCCAGGCAGGAAGGAATAATCAGCTGGCTCCAATGACCGGACATTTAGCCTGGGGCTATACGGGTCAACAGCACTACTGGCAATTTCAACTTTCCCGGGCTCACCGGTACCCTTCCGGAAATGATTTATTTTGGAATCCCGGAGGTAATGAGAATTTAGAACCGGAGTTGAGTCACCAAATACAGGCTAGCTATCAATACAGTGGATATTCCCCTGTCTTTGATGACCTCTCGGCAGAGGTCTACTACAAACACGTAAGCAACTGGATTTTATGGGCTCCACTCAACTCGGTGTTCTTTCGGCCGCACAACATATTGGAGGTGTCTGCTGCCGGACTGGAACTGAGACTGGAGAAAAGCATGCAGTGGAGCCGGGATTTTACCATGAGTATCAGGGGCGTGTACAATTATCAATACGTGAGAAACACCGGAGAGAACGACAGCCCGGTTGCTCAAAAAGGCAGTAATCTCATTTACATGCCCGAACATCAATTGAGTCTGCAAGGGGGTGCGAGTTATCGTCAATTCGCTCTACTCTATCAGCATTTGCATCAGTCCGTGTTGTTCACCCGACCCAATTTGAGTGAGTCCCTTCCCTCTCGACATATTGGCCACTGGATTTTGGCCTATTCTGATTGCTGGTGGCAGCAAGACATACAGTTATTTTTCAGGCTAAACAATGCCTGGGAACAAGATTATTTCTTTCAGCCCGCTGTGCCTGCCTCAGGTCGGCAATGGCGCTTCGGGATTATTTTTCAACCTAAATTTTGACCTATGGCACGATTACTACTTTTACTTCTTTGCGCAGCGGCAATGTCGCCCCTATTTTCACAGATGGAAACCATTGGGTTTGAGTCTGAACTCACAGAAGCGGATACCTTCCTCAATGGCGCGGATGGGACCACGAGCTTTGATATATCGTCCATTTCCTTTCCGGTCGCCTATGATTTCGACAACAATATCTGGTCCGGTCAATGGGCGATCAGCACTGTGAGAGACAGCGTAACGCCGAATTTCACTAATCTTTACGGCAATCGGCAAGGTAGCGGTGCAGATGGCAGTTCTACTTTTGCCGTTGGACAAAGCCCTTTTGGCGGCACGCCTCTGCATTTCACATCCAGTGCTCCCATTCAATTGACGGAGGTAGATATAACCAACACGACGTATGCATACTTTACGATCCGCGATGGAAATCAATTTTCCAAAGCATTTGGTGGAACGACGGGGGAGGATCCCGATTATTTCTATATCCGTTGGGTCGGTTATCTCGAGGGAAATCGAACGGATAGTCTGGATATATATCTGGCGGACTACCGCTTCCCGGATAGTGAGGATGACTATATCCTGGAAGATTGGACGAGTTATGATCTCTCACAGCTTGGCGTGATCGATAGCGTAACTATTGAGTTTTACTCTTCAGATACCGGGCAATTTGGCATCAACACCCCATTATTTTTCTGTATGGATGAGGTCTCCTTTGAGGGAAGTAGCTCAGCAGAGTTGATTCAATCGGAATCAAATGTTTCAATCTTTCCGAATCCCGTTCGCGACGAAATGAGTCTGCGTTCGGATGTTCCGGTACATCAATTGACTATTGTGAATCAGAATGGACAAAGAGTACAGGAATTGAATAGCAAGGAAAAGCAGTTTTCTATGGATTATTTGCTGCCGGGGCTCTACTATCTGGTCATAGAGACGGACCAAGGCCGGGCGGTTCGGAAATTCATCAAACTGTAAGATCACTTTCAGAAGATATTGAGCAGAGGCACTTCTTAGGGAGCGCCTCTGCTTATTTGCGTTCTACCCCCTTGAGTGAGGAGTAATATTGCCATGAGTAAAGTGTTTCTTTAGGGACATCTTACAATGAGGTAAATTCCCCTCTGCCTCAGATTTATCCATCGTTTCAAAAAAAGTAGCTGAAATAATGGATCATTGAGATACTTCAAGGGAGGAGTCTTCCGAAGTGATAGCAAGATGAGACTCACGACGGCAGAATTGAATTTCGATTTGCGTCACGGATAGTAAGGGCACGAGCCGCCGAAGGCGGTGAAGTGGTCACGCCATCGGCGTGACGGAACCCCTGAATAGCCGGGCCGCTCCGACGCCAGGCGGAGCGGGACGCCCAAAAAAAAGAAAAGAGAGCGATCTATCTGTGAAAGAAATAGTATATTTGAAAGGATGACAAAAGTGAAATATGGAAGAGAATAAAGCTTTGGAACTTTTACAGTTGGTGTTGAAACAGGAGGAGGATTACGAGTCGCCATCGCCTTATATGCGTTGGCTTCAGGGGCGATTGGTGCGCGTGGAAGAAGGGGCTGTAGGAGTTCAGTTTCAAGTGAGGGAAGAAATGTGTAATCCGGCATCGATATTGCACGGCGGCGTCATTTCAGGTATGTTGGATGAGGTTTCGGGGATTGCCGTTTTTAGCTTGGGGCGAGATCAATTTTTCACCTCTGTCAACTTACAAGTTGATTTTCTTCGACCGGCTCATCTCGGTGATGAGGTTACGGTCAATGCTCAGGTCATTCGGGCCGGGAAGCGAATCATACACCTGGAAGCGCAGCTACTCAGAGAGAACACATTATTGGCTAAAGCGGCTACAAATCTGATTAGCACGGGACAAAAACTCCCCCAATTTTAGGAGTTCGAGGCATTTCTTGCCCGGCATTCATTTGAAAAATCCTCAAAAAGTACTATCTTTAGGGTTCTAATCGTTTGAATTAGAACCATTTTGGTGGTTAGACTGTTGATTTATTGAAACAAAAGATAAAGTTTGGATTTCACCACATACACACCTTTTAGTAAGCCTTCCTATTTACAAAAGGGAAAAATTGTTGAATTTTTATTTGATCATCTGGACGAATACGGAGATCCGCGAGAAGACATTTCCAATTGTATAGATTATGCAATGAAGGAAGTTTCCTCAGAAGGCGGTTTTGTCATCGTAGCGCACGAGGGCGATGATATTGCCGGGGCTGTTATCGTCAACAAGACCGGCATGAGTGGATATATACCGGAAAACATCCTGGTGTATATTGCCGTGAGCCGAGCACACAGAGGAAAGGGAATAGGCAAAAGCCTAATGGAAAAAGCGATATCTCAAGCAGAAGGCGAAATCGCTTTGCATGTAGAGCCCGAAAATCCAGCTAAGTTTTTATATGAAAAACTGGGATTTACGAACAAATACCTTGAAATGAGGCTGACGAAAGACAGAGCCTCTACTTCTGCTCAATCATAAGAACGCATCATGGCTAATATTACGCTCTTCAAAGATCGTTTGAAGAAGAATTTCGACTATTTAAATCACTTGTTTCGCTCCAATAATGTCGAGTGGGCAGTGGTAACTAAAGTGCTGTGCGGCAATGAGTTGTACCTGCGCGAATTGTTAGACCTGGGCATACGGGAAGTGTGTGACAGCAGGATACAGAATTTAAAGCGGATTAAGGGGATTGACGAGACGGTACAGACAGTCTATATCAAGCCTCCGGCACTGGATGAAATCGAGCAAACGGTTCAATATGCCGATGTAAGTTTCAACTCTGAGACCTCCATTATTCGCAAGCTAAGTGAGGAAGCGCAGAAGCAGAACAAAACGCACAAGATTATCATTATGATAGAGTTGGGCGATTTGCGCGAGGGCATCATGGGAGAGCACTTGACAGAATTTTACTCAAAGATTTTTGAATTACCCAATATTGAAGTGACGGGTCTGGGTTCAAATTTGAATTGCCTGAGCGGAGTGATGCCATCTCAGGATAAATACATACAATTGAGTTTGTACAAGCAACTGATCGAGGCCAAGTTCAACAAGGAAATCCCTTGGGTAACGGGGGGCACATCGGTAGTAATTCCCTTATTGATGCAAAAGACATTGCCGAAATCAGTTAACCACTTCCGCATAGGTGAGACCTTGTTTTTTGGATTGAACTTAATGACGGGAGATGTGATAGAGGGCATGGAAAGAGATGTTTTCAAATTGTACACGGAGATTATCGAAATCACGGAGAAACCCAAGGTACCCATAGGTACGCTGGCAGAAAATCCCAGCGGCCAGGTTTTTGAAGTAGACGAAGAGGATTACGGAGCTACTTCAAAGCGTGCCATATTGGATATTGGCTTGCTCGATGTTTCTCCGGACTTCATTTTGCCGGATGACGATCAGGTCGAAGTGGTCAACGCCAGTTCAGATATGCTCATCGTTGATTTGGCAACAAATAAACATGGCTATAAAGTAGGAGATAAACTTTCCTTCAGTTTAAAATACATGGGGGCACTGAGTCTCCTGAATTCGGACTATATTCACAAAGTAATTGCATAATTTAATCGATTCACTATGGCAAGCAATAAGAAATTCACGATGGGCAAGGGCAAGTATTACTTCAATGTAAAAACCGGCCAATTCAACATTACCATAAGCAGGGACAATAAAAAGGATGCCGAACGGGTGTTCCAGTCTTATTTAAAGGTAGGGAAACGAGTCGAGTGGCTCGGCAAATGGACCGGCAAGAAATTCGCCGACTCCAAAAGTCCCGTCTCGACCAGCTAAACAAAAACTTCATCAACTTATAACAATACCATCATGGCAGAACGCAGTATAAAAGTCCGAAAAATAAAAGAAACCAAATCGAGAGTTACCATTCACCTCATGACGGTGAATCGAAAAATGCACGTGGCGAAAAAAGACTACAATGCCCGCGTTGAAAGTGGGTTGTACGATGTCGTCAATGCGGAGCCCGATCCCGAGGAGCAGGAGGAAAAGGAAGAATCTGACAAATAAGTCAGCGCTTTCCTTGTTCAATTGTCAGGAAAATTCTACATTTATTATAATTTAGATTAGTTTTAAATAAACCCACGAAGATGTCTCAATTAATTGATGTCAAGCCCGGTGAAAAGAAAACCCTGCTTGGGTTTGAGAATCCCCAAATAGGACTGCGTTTGCTTTCCATGGGTATTCAGCCGGGCACAGAAATTTGGGTTCGGCGCACCACATTTAACGGACAGACGTATTACATTCATGCCGGCGGCAAGAATATTGCTGTTCGTAAAAAAGAAGCTGCTTCTATACGAGTACAATGATTCACGGGAATAGCGGACAACTATGATTAAGGTAGCTCTCGCCGGGAATCCCAATTCCGGCAAAACCACACTATTCAACCGCCTCACCGGCTTGCAGCAAAAGGTGGGCAACTTTCCCGGAGTTACCGTAGATAGAAAGACGGGAAGTCTCCACCACGGGGAGTGCGAATTTCGGCTCATTGATTTACCCGGAACGTATAGTCTGCATCCCACTTCCGAGGACGAGCGAATTACCAGTTCTATACTTTTACAGCCCGACGATGTCGATTATCCCGACTTAGTACTGTATGTGCTCGATGTTCGCTCACTGGAGCAGCAGTTGCTGATGCTCACTCAAATTTTGGATCTGGGTCTACCCGTGATACTCACAGTGACCATGATTGATGAGTGGGCCGCTGACGGGGTTGGCTTGAAAAAAGAACGCTTACAGCAGCTATTATCCTGTCCGGTGCATTTTGTCTCCGGGAAAACCGGTGAAAACCTGGATGATTTAAAGAATCAATTGGTACAGTGCTCTTCCGACATGCCACAACCGGCTCCTTTTTACAGTTTACAACAGCAGGAACACTTTATTTTAGATCAGGTGCCGGAGGATCTTTTCCATCCCGGACTCACTCCCTACGGTCGATTGCTCACTTTAGAGCATGCGCCTGAACTCAAGCTACTCACCGGAGAGCATCGCGAACTCTGCCGCCAGATCGTCAGAGACCATGAATTCAACACCATTAAGAGTCAAGTGCACGAGACCATGGCGCGTTTTGATCAAATCCAACCCCTCATTGACAAGGTGGTAACGCGCAGCGGGCCTGCACAAAGCAGGACGGATAAAATTGATCGCGTGGTCTCTCACCCCTATATAGGCCCGGTTATTTTTGTAGCTGTCATGCTATTAATTTTTCAGGCCATTTTCTCCTGGGCTACCTACCCCATGGATGGTATAGAATGGATATTTGCCTCGCTGAGCAGCTCCGTACAAAACCTATTGCCCGATGCCTGGTACACCTCTTTGATTACCGAAGGAGTGCTGGCCGGGCTGGGCGGTGTGCTGGTGTTTATTCCTCAAATTGCCATTCTGTTCTTACTCCTCAGTTTGTTGGAGGAGGTGGGCTATATGTCGCGGGCGGTGTATCTCTTTGACAAATTCATGTCTCGCTTTGGAATGAATGGCCGAAGTGTTGTTGCGATGGTTTCCGGTGGAGCCTGCGCCATACCTGCCATCATGTCCGCCCGAACCATTGCCAACCCCAAAGAGCGGCTGCTCACTATTTTAGTGACTCCATTTATCCCCTGTTCGGCGCGCATCCCTGTGTATATCGTATTGGTGGGCTTTGTCGTTCCCTCAGAAACTTACTACGGTCCCTTCAATGCCCAGGGTCTGGTATTTATGGGCTTATACGTGTTTGGCATTGCTGCTGCTTTTGGTGGAGCCCTTTTACTCCGGCCATTTGTCTCGGGGCAGACCAGTGGATTTTTAATGATTGAGTTACCCGATTACCGTCCTCCTTCCTGGTCTACCATACTTTTAAGTGTAAAAAATAAGGTAGGCGCTTTTATTATTGAAGCCGGTAAGATCATCTTTGCCATATCCATTGTTCTATGGTTTATGGCCAGTTACGGACCGGGCAACTCCATTGAGCAGGCGACAGAGGCAGCAGCCACAGAAGCGCAGGAAATGCAGTGGGAGCCCTCGCGAACAGACAACTTTATCGCGGCGAAAAAGATAGAAGCGTCCTATGCAGGGCATCTAGGGAAATGGATCGAACCTGCCATTTCTCCCCTTGGCTTTGACTGGAAAATCGGTATCGCCCTACTCACCTCTTTTGCTGCTCGCGAGGTCTTTGTGGGCACCATGGCTACGATTTATAGCATTGGAGACACCGACGATGAATTGAGCGTCCGCGATCGAATGGCCAAAGAAATCAACCCCAAAACCGGAGGACCGCGCTACGATTTCGCCACTTCTATATCCCTCTTACTGTTTTTCGCTCTGGCCATGCAGTGTATGTCCACAGTTGCCGTCGTAAAAAAGGAAACGAATAGCTGGAAATGGCCGATTCTCCAATTTGCATTCATGACTGGTCTCGCCTACCTTGCGAGCTTAATCGCCTACCAAATATTGAGTCAATTATGATTCACGGCATGTCTGCAGTAGCTGCGCAAAATCAAATGAATACCCTGGGGCGGGAAAACATACCCTTTTTGTTTATTCTCTCATTTGATCTTCAACAAAATATTGTCGTTCCTCTCGATCAGTGTGCCGGGATGGGCATTGCCTTTCAATTCCCGGGCATTACCGGAGGGCGAATCATCGACTCGCCAAAAAAGCAAGCGATGATTACTGATTACCGCTTGCCGAAAGAGGAAGAATACCAAAAGGCTTTCCAAAAAGTTCAATATCACTTGCACCGGGGCGACACATACTTGCTCAATTTAAGTTTTGAGGTTCCGATTCAAATGAATGCCGATTTAGATACTGTGTATCAAGGGGCCGGTGCACTGTTCAAAACCTATTGGGCACCTCACTGGATCTCCTTCAGTCCCGAGCGCTTTGTGCAAATCGAAGGGCGCACCCTCTCCACTCATCCCATGAAAGGAACCATCAGTTCCGAGTTTCCCGAAGCCGCTGATCAACTCCTCAGCGATAAAAAAGAAAACGCAGAGCACTACACCATCGTAGACCTGATGCGCAATGATCTCAGTAGCGTTGGAAGGCAAACCCGCGTGGAAAAGTTTAAGTATTTGACTGAAGTTCAGAGAGAGGGACATGGACTCCTCCAAATGAGTAGTCATATCAAAACGCAATTGCGTGAAGATTGGAGGTCGCGACTGGGAGATATTTTCTTTCGTCTTCTGCCCGCCGGGAGCATCACCGGAGCGCCAAAACAGAAAACTGTAGAGATCATTAAAGCCGTGGAAACCCATCAGCGAGAATTTTACACCGGAGTGTCTGGCGTATTCTATGACGGAAAGGTAGATTCCGCTATTTTGATTCGCTATATTGGACAGAGAAACGGCCAATTCTATTATAAAACCGGCGGCGGAATCACGACCCAAAGCCACTGGGAAGATGAGTACAATGAAATCAGAGAAAAAATCTACATACCCCTTTCTTGAGTCCGTGGGGGTCTACGATGGCCGGGCGCCCCTCCTCTCCTATCATCAAGCCAGGGTGGACCGGACTTATGCCAGGTTTTATCCCGGACAGCCTCCCCTCGATCTCCGGCGCCTGTTGGAAGAGGCTTCATTTTCCGCAGGTAGGATTAAGTGGCGCATTCTATATAACCATCGGGCGGCAAAGACCGAGTTGGGCCCCTTCCCGGAGCGAGATATTTCACGTCTGCAGATCATGGAAGCTGATGATCTCGACTATGGATACAAGTTTACCGAACGCGACAAGCTGGATACACTGTATCAAAATAAAGCCGATACAGCTGATGAGATTCTGATTCTTCGAAACGGTTTATTTACAGATGCCTACTATTACAACCTCGTCTTCGAGTTTGGCGATGCGCTCCTAACGCCGCAGCAGCCATTACTCCCGGGTGTGATGCGCGCGTATTATCTGGATCAAGGGCAGATTCAGCTCTCCGACATACGGCTTGCAGATGTAGCCGAGGCTGAAGGTGTCTACCTGATCAATGCTTTGCATCCGTTGGAGCGGGCAGCGTTTATTGGGCGGGAGCAGATTATCTGGGAGTAGGACGGTGAATAATTCAAAGACCCGGTTCGGTGTCAGGAAAAAAATTATGCTCCGCGCACTTACGCCAGCGCGTCATCAAGATCTGCGACTACCACTGGTGCGGCACCCAAGTTTGCGGTGAATCAATATGGTCCGAGGCGGACATCTCACGTCTCACATCCCACGTCTCACTTTAACCTTTATCCTTGGACTACTTTAACCTTGATTTCCATTAAACTTCCTCGACCGACGAAGCGATTTATCGCGAAGGCGGCTCCTCGACCGACGAAGCTGCGAAGCTGCGTAGGCGGTTACCCTTTCCGCTTCCCCTGATACCAGCGGGCCGCCAGAAAAAAAACAAGGCCCAGGACCACCAGCGCCAGCGCGCCATACAGCAAACTGAAGCCCGTCTTGAAAATAGCCAGAAATACAATCGCAATCAGCAATAAGGTGGGCACTTCATTTAAGAGGCGAAACCGGAAACTAGACACGCGATAGCTGTCCGCCTTCAGCCGCCTGATCGTACGTTGCATCCAAAAGTGATAGATCGTCAGAAGAAATAATAAGCCCAATTTGAAGTGCATCCAGATATTCGATGTAAACCACTCCCATCCATAGAGATACAACATCACCAGACCCGCCAACCAGGTCAAAATCATGGCCGGATGAGTAATAATGTAAAACAAGCGCCATTCCATCAGCGCGTATTGATCCAATAAAGTCGCGTTGGAGGTCGACTTTTCCTGCTCCTCTCGATGGTACACAAACAAGCGTACCAGGTAAAACATACCGGCAAACCAGGCGACAAAACCAACAATATGCAAGGCTTTGAAAAATAAAAAAATCATGCCGATGATTTATCTAGCGCTTGCATACGTCGCTCGCGAAACAATAAAAAAAGCGGAAAGGAAAAAGCAAAAGCCACCAAAAAAGTAAGTAAGGTAAACAACCAAAGCCCTTTCATCTCTAATCTCCTTCCCTCTATCCACATCCAAACCAAAAAAGTAAAGGAAGCCACTGCAATATCGATGTTTATAGACTGGGCCGGTAAAGTTGTACCCGTTTCTGCAATAAAAGCAGAAAGCGAGGCATCTTCAGCCCACATAAAAAACTGGATATTATAATACCAGGTGCCCAAGCCCCCCAGAATCGTCAAGACCAGATAGATCCATTGTTTAACCGACATTTTCATACCCCAAAGGTACGAAATTTACTCCGACCACTGCTCTTCCAATTCGCCCCAGGCACCCGATTGCGCCTCCTGCAAGGCATTCATTATACCGCGTTGATCATTCATCACAAAGGGACCATACGTAGCCAGAGATTCATCGATCGGCGCCCCGGATAGAAAGAGCACCCGGCCTGCTTTCTCCCACTGCATGGTAATTTTTTCACTGCCCTCATGCTCAAATACGGCCAACTGTTGGGCATCCACCACCTTGTCATCCACACTCACGCTTCCGTCCAGCACGTAAAATAGTGCGTTGTATTCCGAAGGAATATCTATCGTTATTGTGCCGCTATCTTTGCCCGTCATTCGTAGCAAAGTCATGGGCGAATGTGGCTCTATCGGCCCCTTCACTCCCTTTAGCTTTCCCGCTACCACACCCACATGCACCAATCCATCTTCTGACGCCACTTCCGGCGTTTCCTCCCCGGAGAGGGGAATATATTGAGGCTCGTCTTCCTTGTTCTTCGCCGGGCTATTGATCCAAAACTGAATGAGCTCCAAGTCTCCACCATCTTTAGCCAGAGACATATCCGGTCGCTCCGAATGGACAATGCCCCCATCCGAAAACATCCACTGCGTTCCTCCGGCTCGAACGATGCTGTCATTCCCCCTGGAATCCAGATGCCGCAAGGCCCCTTTATAGATGAAAGTCACCGGAGAAAACCCTTTATGCGGATGCGGAGGCACCCCTAAATCAGACGGATGCTCACCCCCCGGATACTCTTGCTTCCAGTGATGAATTAACAAAAAAGGATCCACATGCTGTAGTCCCCGGTTCGGTAAGGATTGCAAAATCGGCACTCCTCCCATATCGATTTCGTCGGCGGTAACGATGCGCTGTATTTTTCTCATGTTCTGTATTTTAATTGTATCAACAACTATTTTTTTAACTTAGTTCATTTTTATGGTTTGGGCGTGCCCCTCGTCCTCGAGAGCGCCGGCGCTCTTCGGGACGAGGGTCGGGCTATGCAGGGGTTCCGTCCTCGCTACACTCGGACCTGCGGCCATCGCCGCAGCCCTTCCTATCCCTCACGCAACAGGGGAGATGTCTATTGCCACCCTTCAGCCATCAGGATTTGGGGTGTATTATCAACATGCAAAATTATAAGGATAGCTTATATAGAGATATTACACTAGTCTTTGCTTTCCCCTATAGCAGCTAATATTCAGAATTCGTTTTCCGTGGTGCTGAAATCTATTCTGATATTGTAAACTTAACCTCCATTGGTCATTTATTCAAACATAAGTTTGATCCCAGCTATTTTTCCTGGTTCTGACCCTGCCACAATAAAAATTCATACACTTGATTAAAACTCAAACTGTGTAATTAAGCTTGACAGCTGTGATGTAGTAGGCCTAGAACTCACTGTAATTCTTCCATGGCGCTAGATTCTATTGCAGTCTTTTATCCAGAAATAAATACAAAATAATTTAGCAGTGCTATTTTATTAATTAGTGGTTTAAACAGGTGATATTATGATTCATTTCTTATTTATTTTGATTACACAGACACAATTGCTATATTTGGATAACTACTAAATCAAAAACATGTAATATTATGGAAAATTCTAGCTTCTCGCTTCTCGCTTCTAGTACTATTAGGTATTAGTATGTTTGGTTGTGAGCAAGATGAAGTTATTCCCTCAGATTCTCAAATGGAAACACTTGACCAGAAATCAATGGAAGAAAACTCAAAATCTTCAGATAGTATTTATTATGAAATAACAACATCATCTGAAACATACAATCTTTTTCAAACCAAAATGGAATATGTTGACATAGTTCAAGGTGCTATTGATAGAGGCCACCACATTGACTCGTTACGTAGTTTGGCAATAAGTGTTGTTAATGGGACAAGCGCCTCAATTGAATATGATACTATTTTGTTTCAGTCCCAATCTGCTGCTGACGATTATTATAGTTCCCTGGATAGCAGTATTTCTTTGTTCTTCAACCAAGATACTAGTGTCCTACAACAAATTATCGATACCGTATCAACAAACCAGAGAGAAATCAAGAATATTAATTTTTTCTTCGACAATTTTGATGATATTAGTAACAATTCGACCGCAATATTAGCAGAACTTGAAGGAATTGGTTCAGGCACAACGGTATCAGAAGCACCTTGTGGTAGCTGGCAAAATGTTGCTTTGGTTTGGGGATGTTCTCTTGGATGTAGCTTTGCTACTTCCGGAATTGGCACACCGTTATGTGGTTGGGGGTGCTGGTGCTCGTTCTGCAGTGACTCTTGGCTTGGGGGCTACATTTGTGCAACTTAGAAATAGTTTAATAAAACAAAAAGGCAAGAAAAATGGTAGAAATCTTATTAATAGTTGTTATCGTTGGGACTTTATTGCTCAGTGTATTTATTAGTCCTAAAATTAAAGTATATGTTGGAATTCCACTAGGCGCTTTAGGTCTAATTTATTTTTGGTTTTTCAGCTCTGCAAACTTGATATTACAGTTGGGTTTTACTATCGTGGTTCTGCATGGTGCTTACTGTAATTATAAAAAACTTAATTCTAATACTGTCCATGGTTCAAGTAATCCAACCTAAACAGCAAATTAGTGCCAAGTAGCGTTGGACTAAAAACTGAATGGGGGGTCCCTTATGCTAGATTTTTAACCAATTGCTGAATAATAAGAAAGAGCTCTGCAAATATGATGCGCGGCTCTTTCTGGTCATATTTGTAAGGTTTTGCAGAAACCGATCCCTTTTTTTCGGTCAAAACCATAATAAGGTGCTTAGATGTAGAGAACACATTGTAAAAACCTTGGCGTGCCTTATGTATATGGCACGCCATTTATTTTGTTGCCATCGTTTTATTTCCGATATCACCTGCTTACGGGACTAAATACGCTACCAATTCATACCCAGTGTTATAAAATCGGTTCTATACATGAAATCAATTCAGGCATTTGATGGGTACTCTTAACCCAAAAGAAAACCAGCGATCCACACAAGCCCAAAGGCTTTAACAAAACCCAATACCATCAAATTAAACATTTGCTATGTAAGGGCTAAATGTCGGCACAAAACTGACATCCTCGGCCTGCTTTCGATTAATCCTCCGTTTCCCAAACGGTCATATCCAAAGCAGCAATCACCTCATCCGGATCCGCCCAGGTCGATGGGGTAAAATAGCCGGAGCGTCCGGGATGATCCAAAATGTGGTTCGCAAACCAGATGGCGCTGCGTGCGGTAAAGGCATACGGCTCCGGACTTTTCAACTGCATGGACAGCTGATTGTCTACTGCATCTGCAACTTCGCCATACACCCAGGCCGAACCCTCTTCCCGCTGTTTTTTCGTTGGACCTTTCACATTCCGATCTACATACCGTTGAATGCGGTTTTTGACCCAGGAGATGCGCAACAAGGGATTAAATAGCCATTGCCACTTCATCTTGCGATATGTCGAAGGCGGGGTCGACATAAATACGCGAATATTGGGTATGCCCGTCGACCAGTAGGCCGTTGAAATATCTCCCCAGGGAATGCTCATCGCAAAGCGCTTTTGCTCTCCAAGAGTAAAATACTGTCCCTCCTTGCCCACAGGCTCTGCAACCAATTCGTGGTTTTGGCGCACCCGCCCCTTTTCGCCTAATTGTGACACTGCCGTCGTCATGGTCCCATGAGAAATCGAGGTTCCAAAACTAGCAATCGCGAGGGTCAAGCTTTGAGCATCGGGCATTTTCTCTGCGAGTATATTGGATACAATATCCGTAGGCACGACATCAAATCCCGCGCCGGGAAGCAAGACGACGCCCTTCTCCTGTGCCGCTTCATCAAAGCGCTGAATAGCCTCGAAAATCTTCCACTCTCCGGTAATATCGACATAATGCACAGCAACAGATAAACAGGCCTTGACCAGTGGGAGCGCCGTGCGATCAAACGGACCGGCCGCATTCAGCACGAGGTCAATGTCGGCCAGCGCTTCTTCTATGGTGGTGGAATCATCGAGGGCAAATACCCGATGTCCCTTATTCAGTTGTTTCCCCAACTCCCCTATCGCTTGCACCGATCGGCCAGCTAGAATCAACTCCTTTGCCTCGCTGCCGGGCCATTGTTCTGCGATCAATCGTCCCGTAAATCCGTTCGCTCCATAAAGTAGTACTTTCATTTTCAGCCTTCTTGTTTCCCTCAAGGTAAAAAAAATCGTATATTTCTTCTCTAAATTATTAAATCTATGAGTCGACTCATCGAAGGAAAAGCCAAACCGAGAGGAAAATATCCACACATCAAACGCGTGGGGCAATTTCTTTATATTTCAGGTACATCTTCCCGTCGTCCGGACAACAGCCTTGAAGGGGTGGAAGTAGACGAAATGGGCACGACCGCACTCGACATCAGAAAGCAAACGCGCGCCGTGCTCGAAAACATCGGTGATATTCTCAAAGAAGAAGGTGCCGAACTGGATGATGTCGTGGATATCACCACCTTTCTCGTCAATATGAACGACTTTGGAGGATACAACGAAGTCTATGGAGAATTTTTTGATTATACGGGCCCCACCCGCACCACGGTCGCTGTGCACCAACTCCCTCACCCGCATCTTTTGATAGAGATTAAAGCCATCGCATACTTAGGTGAAAAACAGGCACAGTAATACGCCCCTACAAATCGAGTTCTAAGGAGTCGCCTGGCTTGTATTTTTTGTCTGAGCCGCTGTCCTCAGCCGGAGATTCCTCCTTCTTGAATGCGACCGACTTTACTTTTACTTTGTTGTCGCAAAGCTTATTCCCGATGGATCGCCAGCCCTTGACATCCACAAAATCATCCACATCCACGGTTTCGGTGATGGTTTCCCCTTTCTGCTTGTATTCATATTTCACAACGGCGCCGGGCTTCACGAGCACCTCAATCAAATCGGATGACCGATGGTCGGTAATGAACTCAAATTTCTGCTCCAGCGTACTCGTCTCGATCTGAAATCGCTTGAGTAAAGTGTATTTCCGTTCCCCATCGTAATAAATGGAGCCGAGAACCATATCCTCTTGATATTTGACCACCTTATAGATCTTATCCATAGCCACTTTGAACTGAATGAGATCCATTTCCCGCATTTCGTAGCTGCCATCCTTGTATAGAATGAGAATCAGATCGCCCGTGTCAAATGGCCCCAAAAAGTAGCCGCGCTCTTCGGTGTTGAGTCTCCCGGACACCTCATCTATCCAAACCTTCAGCGCACCTAATGTGGATTGTCCTTCCTCCTTAAGGCTGATCTTGTAGACCGGATATTTTGTGATGATATTTCCCTTGGCGCCACGCCCTTTAATATCTAAATCCGCAAAATCAAATTCCAGTTTCTTTTTTCGGGCCCGACAAGACTGCGTCAACTGAATACCGACCGTCTCTGCCTCTCCGTTGGGGTTAACGGTAAAGTGGTGCACCTTAGACCCCTTCGCTCCCGTCGTCATCGGATAATCCCGATCTCTTACAATTGCCTTAACTTGAAAGCGCTTGGCGTATGTATTGCCGGACTTGCCATCCGTATAAACAAGGTTGTAAGTAGTGCGCTCATCTCCTTTATGCCAGACTGCTGCGTGAATAATCTCTTTTCCAACGTACACCTTTTCATCGATGCGAACCACTTTGTAGTTGCCATCCTTTTTAAAGACAATAATATCGTCAATATCAGAGCACTCCATGACAAACTCCTCCTTTTTGAGTCCCGTCCCGATAAAGCCGCCTTTCCTGTCGATGTATAATTTTTCATTGCTCGCCACCACTGCGGTGCGCTCAATGGTATCAAAAGAGGCAATTTCTGTTTTTCGCTCCCTGCCCTTGCCAAACTTATCGATCAGCATCTGAAAGTAATCAATGGTGTATTGGACTATGTGATCCAAATGGTATTGCACTTCCTTCAATTCCTCCTCCAGCTGCCGCATTTTCTCATCGGCCTTTTCAGCATTGTACTTTGAAATCCGCTTGATTTTAATCTCTGTTAACCGCAGGATGTCATCCTCCGTAATATCCCGCAACAACTCAAACTCGGCCTTTTTGTTTTTTCGGCCCGGAGTGCTGATATACTCGTGCAATCCCTCATCGATGGTTTCCATGACCTCTTCCCAGGTCTCGGCGGTCTCAATGCGACGATAAATCCGCTTTTCAATAAAAATCTTAACCAGAGAATAAAAGTGGATTTGTTCCAACAGTTCAGACTTCTTGATTTCCAGCTCCTGCCGGAGTAGATCTTTGGTCTGCTCGGTGCTGATCGCCAGGATTTCCTCCACGGGTAGAAAAACCGGCTTGTCCTCTCGAATCACGCAAGCGTTCGGAGAAATACTTTCCTGGCAACGCGTAAAGGCATAGAGTGCGTCCATGGCGATTTCAGGAGAAGTGCCCGGATGTAAACTAATCTCAACCTCTACGTTTTTTGCCGTGTTATCGACGACTTTTTTTACTTTTATTTTCCCCTTATCATTCGCTTTGAGAATACTATCGATCAAAGTGTCGGTCGTCACCCCGTAAGGTAAGTCCGTAACGTGCAGGGTGTTCTTATCAATGATTTCTATGGTGGCCCGCACTTTCACTCGACCGCCTCTCATGCCGTGATTGTATTCACTCACATCCATTTTCCCACCAAAGGGAAAGTCGGGAAATAATTGCACTTTTTTTCCCTCCAGTATTTTGATGCCCCCTTTGAGGAGTTCGATAAAGTTGTGGGGTAAGATTTTAGTAGAAAGTCCCACGGCAATTCCATCCACACCCTGAGCCAACACCATGGGAAATTTCATAGGTAACTGCACCGGTTCTTCCTTTCGGCCGTCGTAGGCCAATTGCCATTCGGTAATCTTCGGATTAAAAGCCACCTCGAGGGCGAAAGGGGTCAGTCGGGCTTCAATATATCGGGAAGCTGCTGCTGAGTCTCCGGTGCGCACATCGCCCCAATTCCCCTGTGGATCGATCAGTAAGTCTTTCTGTCCCAAATTCACCAGAGCATCTCCTATGGCAGTGTCACCGTGGGGGTGATACTGCATGGTCTGCCCAATGATATTGGCCACTTTGTGGTATCGACCATCGTGCATCAATCGCATAGAGTGCAAAATACGGCGCTGTACAGGCTTGAGACCATCTTCAATGTAGGGTACCGCTCGTTCCAGGATGACATAAGAGGCGTAATCTAAAAAATAGCCCTCATACATCTGACTTAATGCCCCTCCGGTCTTTGATCCTATCGATTTCTGATTGTCACTCATAGTATTTCACTTTACAACCTCTTTATATCTGCGCAAAGATGTCGTACTTTGAATCGCAAAAATAAACATATATTTATTTATTATACTACTTTAGCATTCATAGCTTAGCACGAAAGAGGATCTCCTTTGTACTCCCTCGGCTGGCAGGCACTTCAAGATCAAGAACATCAACACTTTACGATAGTCCCAACTGGTTCGGCCCCCTATTAATCGGACAATAAATTACGAAGGTTAAAAAAATACATTTCATTGGCCTATCTTTGTTTTACGAGAGTCGACCAACGGTGATGTTTAGACCGATGTCGATTTGTATTGTGTAGGCCTACCAATACATTTTATTTTATCAGCCCATCGAGGGCTTCAAAATAAACGAGAGTCTCCCTGCTGGCTCAGTTTGCCCGATAGTCATATTGACCTATATTGGGCAAAGTGAGTACATCCTGATAAGCTACTTTTAGCTTAAACTTAACCTTTCTTTTTGCTAAAGGTACAACTTCTATTTTGTTCATTTCAAATAGTGCCCAAAATTTTGAAGGAGCCAAACCTTTGATACTACTGTGACTCCTGTCATTATTATAGCGTGTGTAAAACTTTTTGAGCCGTTCTTCTAGCTGTCCTAGACTAGAGAACCTATCTCTATTCAGTGCTTTCCCCAAGGTGTTATGGAAGCTTTCAATATGCCCATTTTCTTCTGGGGAATAGGGGTGTGTGAAAACTTGATCGAGATGATTTTCTTCGAAAAAAGTATGAATCAATTCCGAGCTAAATTGCTTTCCATTGTCGTTTCGAACTTCAATATCGATTCTTGATTTTCGCAAACCGGCAGGTTGCAAATAGTTAGCAATCACATACTCCCAGGCCGCTTTGACTTGGTGACTCCTCATCGTATAACCAGCTGTCCAATGCAACACATAACGGGTAAAAGTATCTAGTATCGTAAGGATAAATGCATACTTGCCAACTTCATATATCCAGATGTATTTTATATCCATCTCTATAATCTGAAGTGGACCCATAGGCGCCACTCTGCGGAACTTGACAAAGTTGCGCCCTTTCCTCTTCCTTGGCTCTTCTAGTAATAAGTATTCCTTCATCAATCGGTATACTTTTTTGTGATTGATGTAATACCCTCGTAGTTGCAAGTGAACGGTGATGAGTCGATACCAATCAGGCAAATCTGGGTTGATCTT
>JAWLFI010000174.1:0-5118 GCA_041685645.1 Saprospiraceae bacterium
CAACAAAAGAGTGAGTTATAGAGTCGTTGATGATATTGGTTGTGAGGCGATAACCCAAAAAATTATTCCATATTACCCCATTCCCAATGAAATCATTGTCGACCCCATACCTAACAGTGTATGCGAGCCGGTGGAGGTGTTTTTCGACAATCAATCCTTCCCTCTGAGTAACGAATATGATATTTTTTGGGAATTTGGCGATGGGGGAACATCCAGAGAAATCAGCCCCACGCATCTATACGAACAGCCGGGCACCTACGAAATTAGCTTGAGCATAGAATCCCCCATTGGTTGCGAGTATTTTGGTGTCCTCGATCAGGAAATCGAAGTGCGCGAAAGGCCCATCGCTGACTTTACCTTCGAACCTTCTGATTTGACGCAGAGGAATAGCACAGCATTTTTTACCGATCGATCCTTTGCCCCCAATGAATGGTATTGGAATTTTGACGACATCGGGAATAGTATTGACCAAAACCCATCTTTCGATTTCCCGGATACCGGGAGATATCAAATTGTATTAGAAGTCACCCACGCTAATGGCTGTCGGGATTCTATTGCTAAAATTCTTGATGTCGTACCTAAGCCGACCTACTTTCTCCCCAATGCCTTTCGTCCACAGTCGGGAGGCACCAACTCCACTTACAGAGGACAAGGCGATTTTATAGGCATTTCGGATTTTCAACTCCAGATTTTCAATCGTTGGGGCGGTATTGTGTTTGAAACGGACGATCCCTATGAAGGTTGGAACGGCAGAGAAAAGAATGTGGGCCCCACGATGCCGGCCGGCGTATATGTTTGTCGGGTGACCTACACCGGCCCTCGGGGCAATCAATTCGAACTCAAAGAATTTGCTACCCTGATTAAGTAGTTGCAGTCGGACTTTCAACTTTTAGTTCACCTTACTTTCTGATATCAAAATCATTATGTTATTTTTTTTAGGGCGTGCCCCCTCGCCCGGCTCGGGGTCGGTCCCCTCCGGAGTTCCGTGCTCGAGAGGCGTAAAATATTTTACGCCTCTTCTTCACACCGCACCGCCTCGGCGGTGCGTCCTCCGGGCACCTCACGCTTGCGCTCTCCGAGCGCTGTTTTTCCTTGCCTTAATTTTTTCTACTCATATTGGATGGCTGCCACGCCAACTTGCTTTTATTCTATTGCTAAAACCGATATCCATTGAAGTAGAGCAACCCATTGAGAAAACAATACCCTTTCGCCTTCTATTTGTTTCTGCATCTAGATTCTATAGAAAAAATATGTGCTTAGATTGGGGCTTGAAACAAAAAAATCATTACATTTGCGGTCGCTTATCACAAAAATTAGATAGACATGGATGCGATTAAGTATATACACGAACAAATGGAATCCGAGAAAGACTGGGTTGATTTCAAACCTGGCGATAATGTGGAAGTAACCTACAGAATTGTTGAAGGTAGCAAAGAGCGACCTCAAGCATTTCGGGGTGATGTCATCCAGATCAATGGTTCTGGTTCAACCAGAACCTTTACGGTAAGAAAGATCTCTAGTGGTATTGGAGTAGAGCGGATTTTCCCCATCGCTTCACCTCACATCATGGATATTCAAATCCTCAAAAAGGGACGTGTGAGAAGAAGCAAGTTGTTTTACCTCAGAAAACTTACGGGCAAAAAAGCAAGAATTAAAGAAAAGAAGACCTTTTAGTAATTACTAGTTGGACTTTTACAATATTTTAGTGCCTCTTTGAACTTTGTTCGGAGAGGCATATTTATATTACCTTATGGCTAGAGTAATATTTATCATTCTTTTCTTAGTTGCTATAGATTTCTATGCCCTACAATCTCTGAAGCACACCCGATGGGGGAGAAGTAGAACATTTCAACTGATTTATGGACTTCTGTCACTCTTCACACTGGCGGGGTTTATTGCAGTGCTGATGAAATGGCCGGAACACTTGTCAATTGGATCCCAATTCATATCCTACTTTCGGGGATATCTCTTCATCTTCTACTTCTCTAAATTTATCGTCATTTTCCCTTTACTAATTGACGATTTCAGACGCTTCATCTTGTTTTTTTCACGTAGGTTGGGAGTCAAATCCTCCGATGATACCTATTGGCCCGCTCGATCTGCCTTTCTCTCAAAATTAGGACTAGTCTTAGGTGGAATCCCTGCTTTTGTGCTTACATATGGGATAATTAGGAACCCCTTCCGGTTCCAGCTTCGTACTGAGTATATCCCCGTAAAAAATCTGCCCGCCTCTTTAGAGGGATTGAAGATTGTTCAGATTTCAGATTTACATTCCGGAACATTCAATAACCCACAACCCTTTGAAGATGCAATACGACTGGTTAATAATCAAAACCCGGATATTGTCGTTTTTACTGGAGATCTTGTGAATAATATTGCATCAGAAGCCACTATTTTTGTCTCTCTCTTTTCAAAGATTAAGGCTAAACACGGGGTGTATTCTATTTTGGGTAATCACGATTATGGGGATTATTCCGACTGGCTCAATGAGAGAGACAAAACCAAAAATTTTGATTTATTGCAAAAGTATCATCGGCATATGGGTTGGGATTTGCTGTTGGATGATGCCCGTCAGTTAGATATTGATGGCTTCAAAATCAATATTATTGGGGTGGAAAATATATCAGCACTGAGTCATTTCCCGGTCTATGGCGATTTGTCAAAGGCTTGGGCCAAAACGCCAAAAGGCGACTTCAATATTTTATTGAGTCACGATCCTACCCATTGGGATAGTGAAGTAGTTCCCGACTATAAAGATATTGATCTCACACTGTCGGGACATACCCACGGTTTCCAATTTGGCATTGAAATCCCGGGATATATTCGTTGGAGCCCCAGCCAGTGGGTTTATAACCGATGGGCGGGACTGTATAAAGAAAAAAATCAATACCTTTACGTAAATCGGGGATTGGGTTGTCTTGGATATCCCGGAAGAGTTGGAATATTACCTGAAATTACTTCGATTAAATTGACTAGGGCATGACCTCACTGAAATCAAATCTTTGCATTACAATTTTTGCATTTATCCCGCTGTTTTTTGCTTGCAAGTCGGAGCAAACTGAAAACAAGGATGATTCAGAAACTATTTCTACGGATGACCTTTTAGGCACCTGGGAGTTAGTTTCTGCAAAGCGGGACGGGCAGTATACAAAGGTTTTGGACAACACCTATTTTGTCTTTTCTTCCGACTCCATGGGTACTAACTTCCCTTCAAAGGAAGGAGTATTTGAATACGATAGAATTGAGGATGAAATCGTAACGCATGAAGATGAACCGACCTTTTACAAATTGAAGACAATTCGGTCAGACACTTTGGAATTTTCCGTTGCACTCAAAGGTTTTATTTTTGATATGGTCCTACACTTAACTGAAAAGCAGAAGTAAGAATTTAGATTTATGAGAGCACTCCTTTTTTTTATTGGAATTCTTTTATTGCCAGCAGTTCATCTGCTCGGTATTGGCGTTTCTATAGCTCCCGTAAGCTATCAAGTGGAAGGTGAATCCTTATTAGAACTCAATTTCCAATTCGATGGAAAATCGCTGCAGTACGACACCATTTTTGGCGGTAAAGAGCCGAGTTTTCGCGCAGCAATTGAGGTCACTACTCTCTTTCGTCAGGGTGATTCTATTATACAATTCGATCGGTATAAACTCAATTTTTCTCCTGATACTCAAAAGCGAGACTTCTTAGATATTAGGTCTTACGTTCTCAAAGCGGGAAAGTATAGCTTGGAAATAGAATTTATAGATGCCAATGACCCCAACAACAGCTACCTTCATCAAGAGGATCTTGTCATCAAAGAAATCAACGATTCCAATGCTGCTATTTCCGGTATAAAATTGTTATCCCGGCTGGGTGGTTCTATTGATAATGCAGACGAGAATTTCGTAAAAAATGGCGTTATAATGGAACCTCTGCCTCACCATTTTCACAATAGAAGTCTGAATACTCTGAGTTGCTATCTCGAATTGTATCAATTGGCAGCTATAGATATAAAACCTCTTGTGCTCCGAACGGAAATCTTTTCTCGAAAAGGAAAAAATTGGGAGGAAGAGCTAACCACTTATCAAAAGATTGAGTCCTACTCAGATGTAGAACCCATCGCCAAAAAAATTGATATTTCCACCTTGCCATCCAATACTTATAAACTGAAAATTAGTGTAATTGACGGAGATAAAAAAGAGTGGCTGCAGACATCGACTGTTTTCGTTCAAAGCAATCCCGAAATAGATTCCCAACTAAAGGAGAAGCTCTTGTCCGGTGAAATTGATAATTTCTTTGAGAAAATGGATGAGGAAGAAATAGAATATGCTATTCGTGCAGTGGCCATGAAAGCTGGTGGTGATGATCAGTTGACTATCAATAATATTTTAAATAAGGAAGATTACGAGTCAATGAGAGACTACCTGTTTCGGTATTGGATTGATCAGGACCCCATTCAACCCGAAGCTGCTTTTGATCGGTTCATGCGTTTGATCGACGCTTTGGATCAGAAATTTTACAGTGCGTTCCGAAATGGCTTTGAAACGGATCGAGGGATGATTTACTTGAGATATGGGCCACCGACTCGCGTTATAACCAGAGAAAATGACCAGGGTGCCGTGCCTTACGAAATCTGGGCCTATGATAGAGTAGATGTGAATAATCAAGTAGATGTGAAATTTGTCTTCTACAATCCATCTCTGGCTGGCGATAGCTTTATATTGCTCCATTCTAATGCTCGAAATGAAGTTAGAAACCCGCAGTGGTTGGGCGAGATATATAATGTTGAGGATCAGATGGAAGGAGACAATTACCTAGATGCCAGAGGCGTTCGGGATAATTTCCAAAGAGAGGCAGGTCGCATTTTCAATGATAATTAATTTCGTAGCTTTTCGTTACATCATCATGAAAGATCAGTTTTTCGTACTTTTTATTTGTTGCATCATTGGTGTTTTCTCGCCGTATAATAAGATAGGGGCACAAACTCCTGAAGAAGAGGAAACCAACTACAACAGTTACGAATGGAGAATCCAACAGGCCTACCTATTTAATACCTACATCCCGGAAAATGAACAGGAGGCCTTTCAGGAGTTGGAAATGAAGTCAGATAAAAAATCTTTAGATAAGTTTGCCAG
>JAWLFI010000175.1:0-5116 GCA_041685645.1 Saprospiraceae bacterium
TTTACCTGAAATAAAAAAGCCATTTTTCAATGTAATGGGAATGTTCAGGTTTTTGACCAACTTGGATTTTCCGACTCCGGAATATCCACTCACGGATACTAACTTTTTTTTCCCTGCGGACACTTTTTCGAAAACATTGAGCAGCTTGTCTATTTCTTTTTCTCTGCCATAAAGTTTTTCGGGAATTTGAAAATGCAGGGGCTTATCCATAGAAGCCAAAGGGAAGGGTTCTATTTTTCCCGTTGTGGAAAACTGAACAAAACACTTTTCCAAATCTTTGGAAAGACCAAGTGCAGATTGATAGCGATCTTCTGCATTTTTACTCATCAATTTTTGAACTATCTCATCGATCATTTCCGGTATTTCGGGATTGAATACTTGCAAGCGTTCCGGTTGTTTCGATAAATGTCCGTGGATGATTTCCAAGGGTTCCTCGCTCCCAAAGGGAAGCACCCCGGCAAATAATTCAAACGCGATCACTCCAAAGGAGTACAGATCAGACCGGTAATCGACTGAACGGTTCATCCTCCCCGTTTGCTCAGGAGAAATGTATGGTATTGTACCTTCTAGCTTTTGCGTCGTTTCTAAAAAATAGGATTTTTGGTCCAATCGGGAGGAAAGGTCAAGGTCGATGATAACAACTTGTTCCTTTTCGGTATTGATCACAATGTTGGACGGGCTCAGGTCTTTGTGTATCAAATTTTTGCCGTGTAAAAAGCTCAATTTTTCTCCGATTAATTTGCAGTACTTTATTCTGTCTGAAATACTGGGATGTAGAGTTGCTACCCATTCCTTTAGGGTCAATCCCTCAAAAAAGATCCTGGCAAAGTACTTATGACCGTCAGATTCGAAGTATTCGCTTGATTGATCCACTTCGTAAAGTGTCCTGGAAATTTCTAGCTCATTTCGCAGTAAGATTTCCGAATTTTCGGCCCGATAGGAAGGGTTGGCCTTTTTTACGATAAATCGTTTATCACCGCAACCTTCCTTCTGTGCAATGTGCACGCTGGTTTTGTCCGTCCTCGAAATTTGTTCCGCTAGCTGGTAAGAAGCAACTTTCATTGTTTATGGTTGTCTGAGGCTATTGAGTTTTTGGGGATGGAAAATGGGGATACACATGCGTATTAAATAATTCCTGAACTTCTTTTCTCCTTTCCTTGATGTATAGATTTTGAATCAAGGGGTCGTAGTCCTCTTTCGGGTCAATATAATACGGATTCTCTTCGTTTTTCCCCACTTTATCTATCCACACTGAATGCAGAGTAAAAGCATAATCCAAATCGGGGTGATGGAGTGTGCATAAGGGGCCTGACGCTAAATCCCAGGCTTTGAAAACCCAAATTTCACATTGGTAATTGTCTTTATTATTCTCCGGATAATTCACCAGTACAGAGGTAAAAATATAACCGTCTTTTTGCTTGTGATCTGTTACCTCGGGGGCATCATTTTTTCGGGGCACAAATTGAACCGACTTTAAAATTACATTTTTACTGAATTGGTAATAATCTTCCAGTTGCATCGTGCTCACGTTTTGTCTGGACAAAACAAAGGGGATTCCCTCTTTATTCAATTTGAGCATCTCCGGCACTTTAATATCTCTGTTTTGATACTCGAAGTACAAGTCGTAAATAAACTTAGTGTGTAGTCTGGGATCTAATCCATAGCTCGACCAGTAATTGTATTCTATGCGATCGGGAATTTCACCCGCCTCAATGATACCTCTGTAGGTGTAAAGACCCACGCCCCAGGTATGGACACCAATTTGGTCCGTATTTTTTACATTTCCCTCTTCTATGATGTATTCCTCAGAGGCTAATTCTCCACTTTTTGCATTCACCACTACCTTCCCAATTCTTCCAATGTCCATACAGCCCACAGAAATCAAACCAATCACTTCGGGGTCGACCGGTTTTTTGTCATCGTAGGCCAAATAATCATATTCTCTGACCCATTCTGCCAAACAAGCTGCGCTATTGTGTGCCAAGTGCAATGTGATTTCACCATTTGGGTTCAGGTAGTCAGCAGAGAAGTGAACCGCCTCTAATGGAATCGGTTTGGGCAGGGCTTTTGCAGTAACCGTATGAGAGTTGGGGTCTAAATCGCTTCTTTTTACCAAATAGAGCTTCAAATAGGGCAGCTGCTTTTTGGTGAGCAATGCCCTCAACCAGGAATTGAGCCTTTTGCTTTTGAAGGGATTGTTAAACATCAAATCCAGTGCAACCTTAAAGGAGGCGTCAGCTAAAATCAAATAGTCTTCGGTGAAAGCTACCTGGTGCATGCATTGTTCAATATTGATGGGTTGATCGTTTTCATCCAAAACCTTCCATTTCTCGAGGGGCCCTTTTTTGCCTGTATGCCTTAGGATAAAAACATCATTGGAGTCTTTCGCGCTGTCGTCTTGATTGGTTTTATGGTGAATGTGAATCATATGCTTTAACCATTTCAAACTGTGATGCTTGTGGTCACTGGTGTCCGTATGAACGCCTAATAAATGATCAATCTCCCTGATAATGTGGCTGTGCGATAATTTTTCCCACGAGTCTTTTACCAAATCCTCTAAAAAGCCCTCCGATTTATGGACATCGTGTTCCAGTATTTTCAAGGCAGCTTCGTAAGCTTTATTTTGATGTAGTGAGTGGTAAAAATTCACTATAAACAACTCCTGAGTTCTGGGATCAAAAACGGGATGAGCCGTGGTTTGAATTACGGGAAAAGGGAATACTTTTTCAGGAGTAGCATACACATATTCGTTGTTGTTGCCAATCGCCGTCATCATCTTCAGCGAAGCCGGGTCAAACTCCCACGGCTTACCGGCATCATAGCATGCAATCATCCGAGGGTATTGGTCGCCCTCAAATTTTATCGGACTAATGGCTGTATTGAGCTCATTTCTTGCACCCAATGCCAGCGACAATCTGCTGAGTCCGCAATTGTTAAAGGAATAGAGCAATTTGTTGTAGCCATTGGTATTTCCATGTTTAGTGGCCTCATCTGCGTAATAGCAAGGCGGCTTCATCAAGGCCGTTTTGACTTTGACACTATTGGGCTCTAAATCAAATCGAAATACATACCCGTCTCCATTCATAATGGGACTGCCCTGTTCACTCGATCCATTGGGATAAGGTAAACCATTTGAATTCACCGTCCCGGCCGGCGAATTAATAAAAACATGACCGTACCAATCGTCCGGCAACTTGCCTTCTTTGACTTTTAGCTGGTACTCTAGCTCTTTTCTCGTGGCAGAAATCAGTTTCCTATTGGTTGTTTTCATGAGTGGGATTTTCTATTATTAAAGGTAAATTCCATTGACCCCGGACTACAATTATCCTGTGGAATTGCCGGGGATTCATCGAAGGCTTTTTTTGATTTCCCGTTGGAAAGTGGGCCTGCAAACTATCATAGCCGGGAATCGTGGAATGCGATGGTTCCACAGAAAACCCGCTTCCCAATGCCAACTTTTTGCTTTTGAGCTGTCTGTTGCCAGGGGCTATATTCCATTCTATCACAAGTGTTCGGATAAGCCAACGGGAGGGCAAAAGCAATAGTAAAAGCAAGAATATTAGGAGTATTGGCGACATCATCTCACCATAAATTTTTGTATTGCAGAAGATGCTGTAATATAACAAATAGTTTACTAATTGACTTTCCGCAAGTGTTAAGGTAATGCCCGGATGCTTTTACAAGACACTATTACTTCTTGAACGGTTTGAACGAACGATCGAGTGGGCCTTCCACCGGACCCGAAAATTGAGCCCAATTTGAAATGAATAAATCAAAAGCTCCCCCAACAGCACTCTTTCTACCTCGGGTCTTTAATGAAAAAGACGATGGCTTGTAATTGCCAATTTCTGTTCCAACGAATTCAACTACGAGCATTCACCACTCATCTTTTTATTTCAGCTTTCCCCTTTCAGAACCCCCAAAAAATCTCTTAACTTTGATTCCATACACAAAATGAGCCTCAAATAGGACGCGAAAAGGAGAAACCGGGGAGTGCGCCTTCATCTAAGGCACAAGATTTACCGCAAAACCAAAAATGCAAAATACCAAAGACAAGAATATTTTTCGCCGTACCACTTACAATCGGCTGTCCGAAGCGGCGATTAACCAGCTGCAGCAAAAGGTGGCGGGTCTGGGTTCGCCAAGGAAGGATGCGACCAACGCCAAGATGCAAAGCGTCAGAAAAAAACACCCAAGAGCCTACGAACCCTGGCAAAAAGAGGAAAATATCTTGCTGTGGAAAGCTTTGGACTATACCAACGATCTGGATCTTCTGGCCCGATGTTTTCAACGTAGCAAATCTTCCATTGCCGCTCAAGCGCAAAAGCTCATCAGTCAAGAGGAAAAAAAGCAAGAGAATGCCCTGCTGGCCGGCCTCAATAAAAATCAAAAGAAAGCAGTGCTCAGCGACAGTAAACGACTGCTCGTTCTAGCGGGTGCCGGCTCGGGAAAGACAAAAACCCTGCTGCAAAAATTGATTTATCTCCTGGATGAAAAGGGCGAAAATGCAAGCAATATTCTCGCCGTCACTTTCACCAAGAACGCCGCCAACGAAATGGTGGATCGCCTCATCATGTCCGCCGACACCTCTGGAGAATACGCCAAAATCCTGACCGATAAAACGAAACCCCAGCGAGAAAAAGATCTGGCGCGCTACGAATATCGCAGAAAGTACAAGTGGATCGGTAAACTCACCCTCAAAACCATTCACAGCTTGTGTTTTGAGATCATGAGAAATTTCGGGGTAAATGAATTTGATAATAGATTCCGCGTGATAGGCAAAAAGAAGGACCTGGAAGGCCCTTATACTAGCTACGCCACAAATGAAACGAGCACGGAGATTTTCCACAAACTCCTGAAGGAAAAGTGTGCTTCTTCCGAGTATCTCTTAGAAATAAAACGGTATGTTTTGGATTATATCGTAGACAGAATTCATATCAAAAAGAGTCCCTCGGCTGCCGGAGCCTATGATGGAAAATTCTACACCAGCCTCAATGGAGTAAGGGTTCGGTCAAAATCCGAGCAATATATCGCCGACTGGCTATACCGACATAGCATTCGATTCCAGTACGAGCCCGAAGTCGAATTTAAGGACTTCCCTTTTCACCCCGACTTT
>JAWLFI010000176.1:0-5068 GCA_041685645.1 Saprospiraceae bacterium
CGCGACATCTCCAGTTTGTATTTGACTCCGTACAGTCATTGCGAGAGCAAATAGCGGGGAAGGGAGTGTTGTTTTAAGTTTTGAGACCGATTTTGAAGCGGTATGGGGTTATCTCTGCGAGGAATATGACATTCGCACTGTTTTTTCGTATTGTAAAACGGGGTAAAAGAGCCAGAGATAAGTTGTGGGAGCTTCGCAAGAGTGAAAAGGTGAAGCGCGAGGGGAATAGAATTTTAAAAACATTAACGAACCCGGGAAAACGCATTGTGTAATGGAGGATTGGATAGGAATAGATTTTGGTAGTCAAATGGCAGGCACTACAGTAATTGCAAGGAGTCGGGAAAAGAAGCTGAATTTATTTCAATCAGAAAAAGGAGCATCTGCGGATGATTTTATTCTTTCTGCACTGGCTGATTGGGGCGAAGTAAAACGAGTTTATATTGATGCTCCGCTCTCTTTGCCATTGGCTTACTCTGGTCAAGGGGAGGATTTTATGTATCGAGCGGCCGATAGGGAAGTTTCTGCTATGTCTCCGATGTTTTTGGGTGGATTGACAGCACGGGCGATGCGCGTCGCTCATCAGTTGAGAGGGTTGGGTCTAGAGTGTTTCGAAACCTACCCCGCCCGGGTGGAGCGAGAGATTTTGGGAAGTACTACGCCAAAAAAGAAAGTTTTCCAGCCCCAGCCGATGCAGGAGGTAATTGAGAAACTCGGAATAGAATTTCCAATGATTGATAATCGGCATCAGTACGATGCTATATGGGCATGGATGGCGGGGTATCGACATCTTAATGGGATAGCTAAAATAATAGGAAATCCCGACGAAGGGATAATAATAATTTGAGGTATGGCACATAAGAAGTTACACTTAAAGGAAAAGCGCTGTCTTAGTTGCGGACGCAACTTCTCCTGGCGCAAAAAGTGGGAAAAGAATTGGAAGGAAGTGAAGTACTGCTCCAAAAGGTGTCGTAGTAAAAAGAACAAATCGTGAAGACAGTAAAATTAATTCTAGGGGACCAGTTAAATCTATCTCACTCTTGGTTTGAGGAGGTAGATGATGATGTGACTTTCGCCATATTTGAAATGCGACAAGAAACGGATTACGTAAGGCATCACATCCAAAAAATCACTGCCTTTTTTCTGGCCATGCGGCATTTTCGAGATCAATTGGAGGAGCAGGGCCATCAAATCGCGTATTATACTCTGGATGATAATCGCAATCGACAGGACCTGTCTGCAAATATGCAGCAGGTGATTGAATCTGTTGGTGCAAAGCAATGGAGCTATCAATGGCCGGATGAATATCGTTTGGATCAGCAATTGGTGGAGATGAGAGAAGAGTGGGACATTCCCTGTGAAGTGGCGGACACAGAACACTTTTATACCAGCCGCGATGAATTTGGTGATATTTTTGAAGGAAAATCTTCATTCCTGATGGAAAAATTTTATCGAAGGATGCGTAAGAAGCACGATGTTTTAATGGAGAGCGAAAACCCGGTGGGTGGGGAATGGAATTACGATGCGGAGAACAGAAAGAAGTTTCCAAAAAAGGAAACGCCTCCGGATCCATATATTGTGAAAAGAGATGTTTCTGATATAGTATCGATGATTGAAGCAGCAGGAGTGGAGACCATCGGTGAGATCAACACTCAATCTTTTCTGTGGCCGGTTACAAGAGCGGAGGGAGAGAAGAGCTTATCTTATTTTACCGAAAAGTTGTTATCTCAATTTGGAAGCTATCAGGATGCAATGACGAGTCGGTCGGATTTTTTGTTTCACTCCCGACTTTCTTTCTTACTGAATAGTAAAATCTTGAGTCCTCTAGAGGTGGTGGCACAAGCGGAGAAGGCCTACGAAAAGGATAAGGAAAAGGTGGGTATTTCTAATGTGGAGGGATTTATTCGCCAAATTCTCGGATGGCGGGAATATATGCGAGGATTGTACTGGCACCAAATGCCCGATTACGCTCAGCTTAATTATTTTGAGCACGAGAACGAATTGCCGAGTTTTTATTGGACGGGAGATACCAGGATGAACTGCATGAAACACGCGATTCGGAATTCGCTAGATAATGCCTATGCTCATCATATTCAGCGCTTAATGATTACGGGCAATTTTGCCCTCCTGGCCGGAGTGCATCCCGACCAGGTGGAAGCCTGGTATTTAGGCGTGTATATCGACGCCATAGAATGGGTGGAAATGCCGAACACGAGAGGGATGAGTCAGTTTGCCGACGGAGGCAAAGTGGCGACAAAGCCCTATATTGCTTCTGCAAATTACATTCATAAAATGAGTGACTATTGCAAGGATTGTTATTATGACAAGAAGAAAAAAGTAGGTGAAAGAGCCTGTCCCTTTAACTCTTTGTACTGGCGATTTATAAGTCAGCATGAAAACAAATTATCCGCGAACTTTAGAATGAGCATGATGTATAGAGTATGGGATAAATACGGTGCAGAAGAAAAAAGTCAAATCCTAGGTCAGGCCGAGGAATATTTAAGGCAAATTGATGAGCTGTAAACAATCTTTTTTGCCCTTACCGTGTTAACATATGTATATACAATGAAATAGTTGCGAGAATGAAATTAGTCTTTATCACTTTTTTAATTATTTATCTGTTTCCAGGATATTTGTTTGCCAATGAGTTCGGGCTAAATATAGATCCTCCAACGGAAATTGTTGGAACTGTTACCGAGCAGCAACAAACAGGAGGAGTAGAGTTTGCCACAGTTGTGTTGCTTAATGCTGAAGATTCTTCAATGGTTTCAGGTACGACGACAGAAACAGATGGAAGTTTTGTACTTGAAAATATCGAAGAAGGGAAATATCTCTTAAAGGTGAGTTTTATCGGATATCAGGATTTGTATACCGATGTCATTGAATTAAAGGAATCTACCGAAAAGTTAGATTTGGGAACACTGCGCTTAAGATCGGGTCAGACACTGGATGAAGTGGTCGTTAGGGGGCAGAGATCTTTAATCGAGACTCGAATTGACAAGCGCGTTTTTAACGCTGATGCCGATTTGTCGAGTAGAGGTGGAACCGGACTCAACTTATTGGGTAATGTGCCGGGAGTGGAAATTGATATTGATGACAATATTTCCCTTCGGGGGAGTAATAATGTGCAAATTCTCATCAATGGCCGCCCCAGTACGTTTTCTCCTGCTACATTTTTAGAGCAAGTGCCGGCCACAAGCATTGAGAAAATTGAATTGATAACCAATCCGGGAGCAAAATATGATGCAGAGGGAACAGCTGGCATTATAAATATCATACTCAAGGAGGAAAAAAAACGCGGTATTAACGGGTCAGTGAACGGCTCCTACCAGCAGGGGATGTCTCCGCGCTTTAACTCATCCGCGGCTCTCAATGCGCGAACCGGGAAATGGAATTCATCGCTGAGTTATAGTTATACAAATAATGAGTACTCATATATGGGTACGAATGAACGAAAGTATCGATACCCGGATACTTCTTATCTCATCGATGAGTATGATGAGGGGTTTCGAGGCCGAGCGGGGCATAATATCAGAGGAGGAGTAGATTATTTTATGAATAAAAATAATACTATTTACGTTTCAGGCAATTACCAAACGGGTGGACGATCGGCTGATCGGCTGGTCGTATATGACAATTACGATGATGTTGGAAAATTGAGAAATTATCGGGAACGCAGAACTGATGGGTTGGAGGATCGGTCGGAATATTTTGTGAATGGAGGTTGGCAAAAGAAGTTTAATAAGGAAGGTCACAAGCTCGATTTGGATATGACCTATAGCCGGGAGGGGCGCGTCGAGGACGATGCTTATGAGGAGTTGTTATATGATGAGGAGGGGAACCTTATGGACGCTCCACTTTTACAAAACATTACGGAAACCCGGTCTGAAGGACTGTTTGTGGGGATGTTAGACTATGCTGAGCCGCTTTCCTTCGGAGGGAAGCTGGAAGCAGGCCTCAGGACGGATTTACTTTCCCTGAATAATACTTTTTTCTCTGAAACTTACGAGTATGAGAGCGATAATTTCAAGGAGGACGAGGCTTTAAACAACAATTTCTTTTTCGATCAAAAAGTTTTTGCCGGTTATGCGAGTTATTCCAGGGAGTGGGGTGGCTACGGTTTGAAACTGGGGCTTCGTGGAGAGCAGACCTTTACCGAAGGACGATTGGAGAGAGAGGATCCTATAAATAGAGACTATTTCAGACTTTTTCCGACGATACATAATTCTTTTGAACTGGCTGAGGAAACGCAGTTTATGCTGAGTTATAGCAGGCGTATCAATAGACCGAACGCCTGGAGGCTCAATCCTTTTACCAGCTTTAATAACCCTTTGAGTCTGTGGAGAGGAAACCCCTTCCTGTTGCCAGAGGATATTCACTCATTAGAGCTGGGCTTGCTGCAATACGTGGGTGACCTGACAGTCAATGCCACTCTGTTTTACAGGCGGACTGATGAGGTGATGCAGCGTTTTCTCATCGTAGAGGAGGGGAGTCCTGTGGCGATTCGCACCTATGAGAACCTGGGGCGCCGGGATGATTATGGTTTTGAAGGGATTTTTAATTACACGCCCTACCGATGGTGGACTTTAAATGTAACGACGAATGTAAGTTCCAGGAATCTAAAAAATGTAAATCGCGAGGGTGTTGATAATCTCAGTACATTTCGCGTAAGTTTGAATTATAATTCACAGTGGCAATTAAATGGGGGCTGGAGCTTTCAGGTGAATGGGCGATACAGAGCTCCTTTTGATGTGCCTCAAGGGCGCATTGAAGCTTATACTTATGTCAATCTGGCCGTCCGCAAGGACTTCTTCAATGAGAAATTGAATATTGGCGTCTCCGTTCGAGATGTGTTCAATACCAGGGAGTGGGTCATCAGCACCACTGAACAATCCGGCCTTACTCAATTGCGGGAACGACAATGGGATTCGCGCATTGTGGGAATTGATGTGAATTATCGTTTTGGTCGGCAAGAGAAGAAATCGGATGATGGAGACAGGGGAGGTGGATTTGATGGGTCGGATATGAATTAGAAATTGTGAGTAGTGCATGGCTACACATTTTTGATTTT
>JAWLFI010000177.1:0-5034 GCA_041685645.1 Saprospiraceae bacterium
CGCTGCGTAAAAAAGCATGGGCGTTTGCAGTTGCTCCCCGTTGGAGAGAATGACTTTGCCGTCGACGTAGTCTTCGATGGCGGTATCTAACCAGACTTTTACGCCCATTTCGCGGACGTATTCCAGTGCTTTTTGGGAGGATTCGTCTGACATGGGGGCGATAAGTTCACTGCCCATCTCGACCAGATGAATCTTGATGCGGTCGTTGTTCAGATCGGGATAGCCACTTTTGATTTCATTCTTTTTTAATTCGGCCAGAGCGCCGGCCATTTCGAGTCCGGTAGGACCGCCACCTATGAGTACGAAATGCATGCACTCGTTTTCGTCCACATCCATGCGACTGACGGCGGCTTCTAAGTACTGAATGAAGGCAGACCGCAGTTCCAGCGCTTCTTCTATGGTTTTTAGGGTGTAGGCGTGGCGCTGAACGCGATCCATGCCAAAGAAATTGGTGGTGGCACCGGTCGCCAAAACGAGATAATCGTAATTCGCCCAACCGATGTTGGTTTTCACGCGATGCTGGTCGGCATCTATGCTTTCGACGCGAGCCATGCGAAAAAAGACATTATCCTGTTTATTAAAGATATTGCGAAAAGGCGCGACAATCGCATCCGGCATGAGACCAGCGGTGGCAATCTGATAGAGTAGGGGCTGGAAATTGTGATGATTGTGCTGGTCGATGAGTACGACCTGAACATCAGCGCCTTTGAGTGATTTGGCGAGATTGAGGCCACCGAAGCCTCCGCCTATGATTACAATTCGTTTTTTATCTGTCTTGGGGAGTCGCATTTCCATATCTATAAAACGGCGAGGGTCGATCAGAGTTGTATCTCAAGGTAAATTATACTCTGGACAGGAATGCAAAACTTGGTGTTTGCCCAGTTGGAAATCTGAGGTCTGGTGGGGAGCTGTGCCTGTTTCTTTGGAATTTCATACATTGAGCAGATAGAAGTTAGATGATCGAATATGCAAAATTGCCCCTTATGCTCAAGTGAAGTGACCCGTGATCATGTCTTGCACGGGAATTCCGGAGCCACTTTTTGGAAGTGTCCTCAGTGCGCCTTGATTTTTCGTCCAAGGCAGGATCACCCTAAACCTACGGAAGAGCGATCGCGGTACTTGTCGCATAGCAATTCCTCTGAAAATGAGGGCTATGTTCGGTTTTTACTTCAGCCCTATCAATGGGCGAAAACTCTGGTTGACCTGGAGGAGCCTTTTTTGGACTACGGTTGTGGATACGCGCCCGTATTCGTAAATCTTATGCAGGAGCGCGGACATAGCTGTCATGGGTATGATCCCTTTTTCTTTCCAGATGGAATAGAGAAAGTTAAGTATCCCACGATTTTTTGTATTGAAACTGTGGAGCATTTTCACAATACGCATGCGGAATGGGCCCGACTGACAGGGCTGATGGCGCCGGCTGGGCATTTGGTGGTGATGACTGATTTTTGGCTGGATGAAAAAGCCTTTCCCAACTGGTATTATCAGAATGATCTAACGCATACCAGTTTTTACCACCCCCGAACCATGAAATTTATCGCGGATCAGTTTGATCTCGAGCTTATGCATTCCGATGAAAAACGCCTGGCTTTGTTTTACAGGCCCCATTAATTTTTTTAATGTTTTGGGTGTATCTCCAGCACGGGGCAGGCCGCGTGCTGGAGTCGGGCTGTCCAGGGGTTCCGTACCTCAGGTGCATAGCACCTTCGGCACCCCTTCGCACCATCGTGCTCGGGCCCTTCCCATCCCTTACACGGGGGAAGGAGAGGACTGCTCCTATGGGATTGAAAGTAAAACTGATGGATGTATCCGTCCTTGCGTGTAGAGATTGGCCCCAATCATCGTTCTACCACTGCCTGGCATCAATTTGAAGCTGGAGTTTTTATCATGTAATAGTAAATGCTTCGAAAGGAAATGCGATTTAGGTAAAATACAAGGATATTATAAGACACTCTCTTTTCCTTCTCGGTTAAAAGTGTACAATTTGGCTGGTCGGTGCGTGACGTTTTTCTGCACTCGAGAAGTTTCTCGAATCAAATTTAATTTGAGCACCTTTTTTCTAAAGTTTCTCTTGTCTAAGGGTTTTTGTAAAATAGCCTCATACAGAGATTGTAGCTCAGATAAGGTAAAATGTGAAGGGAGCATACTTTCTACAGGAATATCCAAAATGTGATTTTGAATGTGTAATAGGCTTTCGTGAAGAATCTCTTTGTGATCAAAAGCCATCGGCTTTGACTGCAGATTTTCTAAAGACTTCCAGGTCGGATGAGGGGGTTGATCTGTATTCAATTTGATGGAAGCGGGTTGCACAAGAGCATAGTAGGCAACCGTTACGACCCGTCCCACCGGATGGCGATCTACATCTCCAAAGGCCCGCACTTGATGTAGAAATACATTGTCGATCCCCGTGCGCTCTCGTAAAACGCGGGTGGCTGCGTCATCTATGTTTTCATTGATTTGCACCAGGTCACCTACCAGACAATGAAGTCCTTTATAGGGTGGGATGTCCGATTTCAGAGTGAGGAGCAGTAATTCTTCGTTTTCCTTATCATATCCAAAAATTACGCAATCCACAGAGAGAGCAGACTTGAAATAGCTGTCAATTTTCTTGATGCTTTTGTTGATGTTTTCTTCAGGTGCTTTAGAATGCATGACTTAGATTGTGTAATCTGATGAATAAAAGTACAACAAATAATTGTGAGAAAAAATTAATTAGTGTTACTTTTACACTAACATAAATTTACATAACTTTACAATTCTCTTGATAGAAGTGTATCTTACTTACTCAAATCATTCGTTTTTACAGTGAGCGATGTTACTTCACCTCTAAACCTAAATTTATGAAAAAGATTGCTGTTTTAACTTCCGGCGGAGATGCCCCGGGCATGAATGCTGCGATTCGAGCGGTTGTTCGGGCTTCGGTCTATTATAATGTAGATGTATATGGGGTAGAAGGTGGTTATCAGGGATTGGTAGATAATAGCATACGCAAGTTGCACGTCCGTTCAGTAAGTAGGATTTTAGGCTCTGGTGGAACCATGCTCAAATCTTCCCGTTGTCCTGGTTTTATGAGCCAGGAGGGTCGGACTAAAGCAGCTGAACATTTAAAGGGAAAAGGTATTGAGGGCTTAGTCGTGATAGGAGGCGATGGGAGTTTGACCGGAGCTCATATTTTACAAGAAGAATCGGGGATTCAAGTCATGGGAATTCCCGGAACGATAGATAATGACTTGTCCGGCACTGAGAACACCATTGGGTTTGACTCTGCTACAAATGTAGTCACCCAGTCGGTAGATAAAATCAGAGATACTGCCAGTTCTCACAATCGATTATTTTTCGTTGAAGTGATGGGGCGGGATACCGGATTCATCGCATTGCGTTCAGCGGTTGCCACAGGAGCAATTTGTGTCATGTTGCCCGAGCGAAGCACTTCTGTAAAGGAGTTGATCGCGATACTTCGCAAGGGGTACCGCAGCCATAAAACTTCTAGCATTGTCATTGTAGCGGAGGGCAATCCCAACGGAGGTGCGTTTGAACTGGCGCAGAAAGTCAATGATGACTATCAGGACTACGAAACGAAGGTGACCGTGCTTGGGCATTTGCAAAGAGGAGGGGACCCCAGCTGTTATGATCGCGTATTAGCTTCACAACTCGGGGTGGCTGCCGTAGAGGGCTTATTGAGTCAAAAGTCCGATGTGATGGCGGGATTGATCAATGGTAATGTCATTTATACGCCTATTTTGGAAGCGCTAAGTCAGGAACGTAAAATCGATGATAATCTCGTGAAAATTTCTCAAATTTTATCAATATAAACCTAAAAGTTTCTCCGGGAACTTTTGCTAAAAATGAAAGAATGAAAATAGCTATTAATGGGTTCGGGCGCATTGGGCGCCTGGCCTTTAGAAACCTTTTGAATATGAAAGGTTTGGAAGTAGTGGCCGTCAACGATTTAACAGAAATCAATATGTTGGCCCATCTGCTCAAGTATGATTCTGCTCACGGCCGTTTTAACGGCACGGTAGAGATCGTGTCTGAGAAGGAATTGACAGTTAATGGTAAATCTTTGCGCGTATATGCTGAACGCAATCCCGAGGATTTGCCCTGGGGGCAATTGGGTGTTGAAGTCGTATTGGAATGCACTGGTGTATTTCGCTCAGCGAAAAAGGCGGGTATGCATATTACTGCAGGTGCGAAGAAAGTAGTGCTGTCAGCTCCTGCACAAGGGGGTGATGTGCGCACCATTGTGCTGGGTGTGAATGACTCGGATTTAAAAGCTTCAGATAAAATCATCTCCAATGCTTCCTGCACGACGAATTGCCTGGCGCCTATGGCAAAGGTAGTCCATGAATTGGCGGGAATTGAGAGCGGCTATATCACGACTGTCCATGCATATACGGCAGATCAGAACTTGCAAGATGCTCCTCACGCCAAAGATTTTCGCCGTGCGCGTGCAGCAGCAGCTTCCATCATTCCTACCTCTACGGGTGCGGCAAAAACGGTAGGTTTAGTCATGCCTGAGATGAAAGGTAAATTGGATGGCATCGCTCTCCGGGTTCCGGTAATTACAGGCTCGATTACAGACTGTACCTTCAATATGTCTCGTGAGATTAGTGTAAAGGAGGTCAATGATGCGATGAAAACAGCGGCCGAGGGATCAATGAAGGGGATTTTAGAATACACTGAAGATCCTTTAGTCTCTTCAGATATAGTAGGAAGTCCCTATTCCTGTATATTTGATAGTGGTCTGACCTTTGCCAACGGGAACTTGTTGAAGATGTCAGGCTGGTACGACAATGAGTTTGGCTATGCTACACGAGCAGCAGAGTTGGTACAAAGGCTTGCTAAGCTATAAGTCTAAGTAATATGATTATCATTGCTGAGAGTGGATCTACAAAATCTGATTGGTTGATATATCAGGGGGACGTTTGCGTGGGGCGCACTTCAACATTTGGGTTTAATCCTTATTTTCACAGCGAGGTCTGGATGGTGGAACAAATGAGACTCAACCCCGATCTGGTTGAAGTGGCTCATCGC
>JAWLFI010000178.1:0-5023 GCA_041685645.1 Saprospiraceae bacterium
GTCTGAGGAATAATGGGGCCATCCAGGACCACCTTTGCCTGGAAGGGACTAACCGCTGCCACACCTCCCCAGCGTTTGCGATTTCCACTTTTGGTATTGATATCGATGACAGCTGAGACTCTGCCGCCATATTCGGCTCCAAATCCGGCGGATTGAACTTCTACATTATTGATTAATTCCGTTTCGAACACGGAAAACAATCCAATGGAATGAAAGGGATTGTAAAGGGTCATCCCGTCGAGGAGTACCAGATTTTGAACCGGTGAACCTCCTCGGATATAAAGTTGTCCTCCCTGATCTCCTGTGAACACAATTCCCGGCAAAACGGGAAGATACTGAGCTATATCGGCCTCTCCACCAATGGATGGCAGCGCCTGAATATCTTTTTGAGAAACTCTTTGTGTAGAAATCTGAACTTCAGTTCTGGCTCTATCCCGGGAGGCGGAAACATCTACTGTAGAGAGTTGCACACCTGATGGCTCAAGTTTTGCGGTGATATATTCGATATCATCTTCAGCCACGGTCAGCACAACGGAAGTCGAATCATATCCGAGATAGGACATGATGATTTTATAGGTTCCGGCTTTCAATTTGAGGGAAAAGAAACCATCAATATCAGTATTTGTTCCAATATCAGTTCCCTGAACTAATACATTCCCAAACATGATAGGTTCTCCGGATTCTGCGTCGTAAATATTGCCCCGAATTGTTGCATCCTGAGCCATAGTGTTATATCCCAGAAGTACCAGGACAAAGAAAATAAAAATTCTCATGGTGTGTATTTACTATCAAATGTAACCATAAAAATGAAATCCAGTAAAAATGGGTCAAAAGACTTTAAAAAAATAGCTACTAAGATTACATGTCTTGATTCATTTCCACCCATAAGGTTGTGCAAAGTTACTTACCCAATGAACTTAGTGGTTTTGACACTAGAAGATGTTTGCGTCAAGGATGGGAATGGCCGATCCGCCGAAGGCGGAGAAGGGTCCGAAGCAGCGAAGCTGCTGAAGGACGGGACCCATGGACAGCCTGACCTCGGCCTCCTGATCAAGGAGGGCGGGGGGACGCCCAAAAAAAAGAAAAAAAATTATCCTTTGATGTACATAACCTCTTTTACGGCCCGGATAATTTTCTCCGGATTAGGCAGATATTCTTCCACCAGTGTAGGTGCATAAGGCAAGGAGGTGTCTGCTGCATTCACGCGGGTAATCGGGGCGTCCAGATAGTCGAAGGCATACTTTTGCATCTCATATGCGACCTCGCTGGAAATACTTCCAAAGGGCCAGGACTCGTCAATGACGACCATTCTATTGGTTTTCTTAACTGATTTGACCAAGGTCTCGTAATCTAAGGGACGAATGGTGCGCAAATCAATAACTTCAGCCTCTATGCCGTCTTTGGCCAATTCTTCTGCCGCAGCCATAGCCTCTAACATCATTTTGTTGTAGGAGACCAGGGTTACATCTGCACCGGAGCGACGAACGGCAGCTTTTCCAATGGGAACTGTAAATTCTTCCTCAGGCACTTCTCCCATGAGTCCATAGAGTTGCTCGCTTTCCATCATGCAAATGGGATCATCATCGCGGATGGCTGACTTGAGCAGGCCTTTCGCATCGTGGGGATCGATACATGAAATGACTTTCAATCCCGGGGTGTTCGCCATCCAACTTTCAAAGGTCTGGGAGTGCTGCTGTGCCAATTGCCCGGCAGATCCGGAGGGACCCCGGAAGACTATCGGGCATTTAAATTCGCCTCCGGATTGTGAGAGTGTTTTGGCTGCATTATTCACGACCTGATCAAAGGCGAGTACGGCAAAATTCCAGGTCATAAACTCTACGATGGGGCGAAGTCCGTTCATGGCCGCGCCTACGCCAATCCCTGCAAATCCTAATTCTGCAATGGGTGTATCGATAACCCGACGAGCGCCAAACTCATCCAACATTCCCTTACTCACTTTGTAAGCGCCATTATATTCTGCGACCTCCTCTCCCATCAAAAAGACATTTTCGTCATTTCTCATTTCCTCAGTCATTGCTTCCCGAAGTGCGTCTCGTAGTGCTATTTCACGTGCCATAATTCATTCGTTTGTGTCGCAAATATAAGAAACAAGATGGACATCCTGTGAGGACCCCAGAGTTCTTACTGACTGCGTTTATTTGTCAGAGATTACCGGGAGTTCCCGAAAGGTGTCGGTATTCCAATCCTGCATATGTTCCCGAAAAAAGTCGTCGCAATAGAGGCATATATTTTCCAGCTCGTCTGTCTTCTGTTTTGCTTCCTTAGTGGAAACGCCCAGCTCCTCTCCCATCTCCCAGGGCTCGCCGCGATTCAAGGCCCGGAAAACGGGATGATCCATGACTTTTGAAAGCACTTCACTGACATCTTCTACCCGCGCATCTCCCATGGGAAAGTGCGTGCCGGGACAGCAGGGATTGATTTTCCACAACTGAATACTAATTTCCTGAGGAATATCGTCATATCCCCCTAAAAAGTTGCGGGCTCCGGACAGAATGGTACAAAAATTATGGGTGGGGTCTCGGAGCCAATTGTCCTTTTCCAGCGCCCGCCCGCGCGACCAATTGCCGCCCAACCACATATCTTCGGAAGCGCCCCAGTAGCCCCAACTCAACTGCTTGTCTTTTACGTAGTTGTCCTTGTCGATCAGTGGATCTTTATCCGTTCCGTTCACACCTGCTGCTTCAAAGAGTTCTGATAATTTCATGAGCCGATCTCCGGCGTGCTTGTGATATCGATCAATACTGGCAATATCAAAACGCGTAACGCCTTTATCAATCATTGTTTGCAAACGCTCTTCCGTGAGGAGATCCCCATTGGTTTGCACCATAATTTCCACCTCATCACCATATACTTCACCCAATTTATCCAAAATGGCGTACAGTTTTTTGCGATCGGCCAAAGGTTCTCCACCCGAGAGAATCAAGCGATCCATTTTGGACGGCAAATGATCGATAATATCCAGGCAATCCTGGGTGGAAATGCGCGCTCCCTGAGGGCCCGAACTATTGTAACAATGATCGCAATTGTCATTGCACAATTGAGTAAACACCCAGTAAACAGACTCTATGTGATCAAAACTCGAATTCATTATAATATAGTTTTACCAAAGGTATCGAAGGGTGAATTGAAATTGTCTCGGCGCAGATGCATTCCTTCGGATGAGAACACCACTCGCAGTGGACCCGGGCTGGATTTGATTACTCTGCACTGCATTATTGGAATAGCCGGACAGGTTTTGTGCATTAAACACGTTAAAGACATCAGCCCTCAATTCCAGATGATTGCTTCCCAGGGGCCAGGTATAAACGATCGACAGGTCAAAAGTGTTGGCCCAGGGCAGCCGATCTGAGTTTCTGGATTCTCCGGGATGTCTGTCGCTATTCCCAACATACGCATCTCCAAAGAATGAGCCATTGCCATTGAGGTCTGTTGTCCCCCAAACCGTAGCATCCGGAATGCGATTGATGGGTTGACCGCTTTGCAATAATGCTGCTGCGGTAAAATACAGATTATCATTAGCATAAAAACTAAAAATACTATTGATAATATGCGTGCGGTCATTAATCGAAGGGCCCCATTCATTTTGAAATTCATTCGCATCCATGGCTCTAAAATTAATGTCTTCGGTATTGTTTTCCAATCTCGATAAGGTGTAATTCAATCGAAAGGAGTAAAAATCACCTCCTTTGGCCTTTTGCAAATTAAAAGAAGCGGCTGAGTATCTGCTCTCGCCCGCTGTTTCAGTTATCATGACGTTTCTGGCTCCGCCATATAATCGCTCACCTTCCACCAAAACATAATTTTGACCCAACTCATCATCAAAAAAGACGGGGGCTGTGCGCTCGGCATCCGCATCGACCTGACTTCTCACCTCTACATTATCGGGATCTATGGGATAAGGGGCGGCCGCATTTAAATTGCGAAGTCGAAACATATTAAAAGATCTGTTATGCATAACATCAACGAAAAACAGAGTATTTTCATTTAATTGCTTTTGATACCCTAATGAAAATTGATGGGTCAGGGGGTTTTGCAGGCCCTCCGGAGGTAAAATGCGGCGCTCATTACTGAAAATATTATCTCTCTGGTCTTCTAACTCTTCCGGTCCCGGCCCTTCCAGATAGTCGACATTTTCGGTACTGGCGCCTAGATTGCCATTGAAGAGCAAGTCCTCTGCGTCAATATTGGAAGGATAACCATTCTGCTCAAGCAGAAAGTTGACTTGTCGTCGATAGTCCTCAGAAACCGTATTTTGCTGCAGCGCATCACTGATTACCGCATATATGATCTTATCGTAAAACATACCGTATCCCGCTCTTAGTGCTGAGGTTTCAGTCAATTTGTAGTTGAGGTTAAGTCGAGGCGCGAGATTATTCCTGTCACCCTGACCATCCGGACCCTCTGTGAGATTATCATAATCGTAGCGAAGGCCGGCCGTCACGTTTAAGCGGTGACTCAATCGATATTGGTCTTCGATATACAGAGAGTATACGTTTTGATTCTGTCCGAACGAATTCGGTCGCAATTCGACATTGTAGTTGAGCACTTCCACGTCTTCGGGAATATCATTGATTCCCAGATTAGAGCCCAATTGTTGATCTTGTAAATTCATCAATTGACTTTGATTGAGTTTCACCCGATAGTTTCCATTGGGGTTTCCTCCACCAAACAGGGAGTGTTGGCTATGAATAAGGCTAAACCCCGCTCTCAGGGTATGTTTTCCCAAGTAGGCAGTAAATTTTTGTTGCCACTGGTAACTGTGTTCCGTTTGGTCAAAGACGAACCCCGGGTGTCCTATTACCGCCGCCACCTGCTCCATGGGGTCTAAAACGCTGACTTGTGATTGTTGGATGTCTGATAGAGGGCGTCCGTAATCCCAGCGAAATCGAGAGTATTGGAAATTGGTCTGTACGCTGATATTATCACTATGGTAAGTGTTTTTTAGAGCGATGTGACGAGAAAGGCGGTCCTGGGCAAAACCCGCGGAAGGAAAATTGACGCC
>JAWLFI010000179.1:0-2262 GCA_041685645.1 Saprospiraceae bacterium
TTATCCGTAGAAACTTAACAGATGCCAAAGCATATGCACTGACTACCCCCTTATTAACGAAGGCTGATGGCAGTAAGTTTGGCAAGTCAGCGGAAGGAAATATCTGGCTGGATCCCGACATGACTTCACCCTATAAAATGTACCAATTTTGGCTCAATGCCAGCGATGCAGATCTGCCAAAATTCATCAAATACTTTTCCTTGAAAGAAAGGTCAGAAATAAAGGTTCTTTTGCAACTCGCCGAAGAGAATCCTCAGGAGGCCAAACGCCAATTATCCGAAGAAGTTACTGCGACCATACATTCAAAAGAAGCCATGGAGTCCGCGCGGAAAGTATCTCAATTTTTGTTCAATAAAAAAGCGAGTTCGGATGATGTTCAGCATCTCGGAGAAGGCGATTTAAAGACCATAGCTCAAGAAATCCCCCGATTTGAGATACCGAAGAGTACAATTGAGTCCGGCGTAGATATTGTGGATCTGTTGTCAGAATCAACTGATATTACATCTTCGAAATCCGAAGCTCGTCGTGCGATTAAGGGGAAGGCCGTGGCCGTAAATAAGCGCAAGATAGAGGATATTGAAAGTAGTGTAGGAATGGAGGATTTGCTTTTTGGCAAGTACGTTTTGATAGACAATGGCAAGAAGAACAAATTCATTCTGGAAGTATCTTGAAAATCCCTCTAAAAAACTCCGATTGATGACTGAGCATTGCAATCAATCGAGACGCAGTAAGTGCAGTCGAGAGTATGGAGTGAGGTAGTCAATAAAATAACATTTAGAAATGTACTTTTCACGGGTTAAGAATAAGCCGCAATGGGAAAGCGCCCTTTGACCAACTGCGCTGCGGCGAAGCTTCGTTGGTCAAAGGGCGAAAGCGTGAGGTGCCCGGAGGGCTTGGTGCCGCCGAAGGCGGTACGGAGCGAATAGCGAACCCCGGAGGGGACCGACCCCGAGCCGCCAGCTGGCTGGCGAGTGAGGGGGCACGCCCATACAATACATTGAAATGGAGATTATCCCTGAAAAATACTCTGGATATTATTGATTTTCGGCCTCTTCAAAGTCAAGGGCAGCAGAATTGATGCAGTAGCGCAAACCCGTGGGCTCAGGGCCGTCTCGAAATACGTGTCCCTGATGCCCGCCGCACTGAGCGCAATGGACTTCTACCCTACTCATTCCCATAGAACCATCGTCGCGATAGGCAATCACGCCCTTCTCGATGGGTTGGTAAAAGCTAGGCCAGCCAGTGCCTGACATGAATTTATGATCGGAGTGAAATAGATCCAAACCGCAGCCGGCGCATTGATATACTCCTTTAGATTTATTGTCCCAAATATCGCCGGAAAAGGCTCTTTCGGTACCTTCTTCTCTCAGCACGCGATACTCTTCTGCAGTGAGTTTTTCCTTCCACTCCTTCTGGGGCAGTGTAATATCTGCCAGATCGGACTTCGGTGGTTCGTCCCCAAATTTTTTTGCGATATCATCACCGGAGTCGTTCTGGGCTGTTGTACAGCCCGCGAGGAGGAAGAAAAAGAAAAGGGATAAAATAGAATTGAGATTAAACATCATTGGGGTCATTTTTTGATTTAAATTTTTTAGCTCGTGATTCGTCCTGTCTTTGGGTGAAATCGACGATAAATTTTACGGAGGTACCTATGGAAAGGAACACGAAAAAAGAAAGTGTTAGTATGATATAGATCGATTGGTAAGTTTCTGCCTGATAGATACTTTGTCCGGACAAGAACCAGGCGTATCCTCCACTGAGCAGCACGAAACCAATAAACCCATATATAGCGCGCCCCCAATCTTTTGCGGAATGAGTGGTAACCATAAGTATGATGGCTGTGAAAAAAGAATAGTACAACAGCATAGCCGCTGCAATCATCCAGGGAAAGAGGATATATGTTTCCATGAAGCCCACCCATCCCAGTGACATGCCAAATGTAGATATAGCTATGCTCAAAATGAGTACAGCGGCCGCAAGATATAGGGGGTCCTTGACGACATCAATCAATTTGTCCACAGTCTGAAGCATATTCTCCGATCTTAATATGGACTATACAATAGGGGCATCAAATAGGCTGAGCGAAGATATTAAAGTCCTCTGCATCAGTAATTTTCACATTCACGAAATCTCCAATACGAAGAAATGTTTTGTCTGCTTTCACTTTCACTTGGTTGTCGACTTCGTGAGAGTCTCTATAAGTTCGTCCGATGAAATATCCAGACTCATAACCATCGACGAGCATTTTTTGTTGAGTTCCGA
>JAWLFI010000179.1:2362-5018 GCA_041685645.1 Saprospiraceae bacterium
CAGGTTCGATTGCAACCTTCAGAGACTTTGAGGTAGGCGAAATGCTGCGGAGTAGTCACTTGTCGCTCTCCCAGCAGTTCGTGCTTATAGTCCGCTTCAAAACGAGCGAGTAGAGCCGGCAAATCCATGGTGCCAAAAAAAGCATCCACTTCCGGAATCTCTCTTTCCAGATCATCTTTATAACGCTGCGATAAACATCCCGTAACGTACAATTTTTCGATTACCCCGAGATTTTTTTGTTCTGCATAGTGCAGTATGGTATCGATCGATTCTTTTTTCGCCAAATCGATGAATCCACAGGTATTGACTATGATAATATTGGCATCAGAGGTTTCATCTTCATGAGTAACATCAATGTCATTTCCTTTCAGTTGGGTCAGAATTTGTTCTGAATCCACTAAATTTTTAGAACATCCCAAAGTAATTATGTTAACTTTATTGGGTGTTAGTGTGTTTACTTTCAAAATACTAGCTTTTATGAGGGCAAAATTACTAATCCTTTTGTGCTTTTTGACCTTTTCTATCGGAAAAGCCCAGATTGGCATTCAAGGACACTATTATTCGATGAGTTCACAAGGAGAACAATCTCAAGTTTTTAATAGTTTCACAGGAGGCGTTGATTACTGGTTCAGAATGGATCGGGTGCGCCTGGAGTTCCGGCCCTTCCTGGGCTTTGAATCGCTCCAGAGCCGAGAAACGGATATTGGAATGCAATCGCTAAGCTTCGAGTTTCAGACCTTGTTCTATCCAATGGATTGGTTTAATGACTGCCAGTGTCCCACCTTTGGCAAGACCAATGATTTTGTGAAAAAAGGTTTTTTCTTTACCGTTGCTCCCTATGTCGGCCGACTATTGAACGACCCTGAAAACTGGGAGCAATCGTCGGATTGGGCCTGGGGTTTAAAAGCCGGGGCGGGCTTAGATATTGGTTTGTCAGATTACGTCACTATCACTCCATTTGCCCGAATGATGTATGTGGTAGATCACTTTACTCAAACGGTAGCCAGTAATAAAAACGGGCAACTGGGTTTTCAGGTGGGGTTGATACTGGGTCTTCGCTGGGACGAACAAAACTTTTAAGAAGGCTGATTTTCTTTTTGTAAATATGTGTTTGCGATCATATGCCAGCCCACGATACCGGCAGTAACTGCTACATTAAAAGAGTGCTTGGTGCCAAATTGGGGAATTTCGACGGCACAGTCAAGAAGTGGAAGTAATTCTCCGGACAATCCATCGACTTCATTGCCAAAGAAAAGAGCATATTTCTGATCCTTTTTCGCCACCCAATCTTGAAGTTCAATACTTTGATTGGTTTGTTCAATGCCCATTAACTGATAGCCGGTCTGTTTCAATTGCTTCGCCAGCTGAACTACACTATTCTCATACATCCAATCAACGGAAGCCGTGGCACCGATGGCCGTTTTTAGAATCTCCTTATGTGGGGGCTGTGCCGATATACCACAGAGGCATAATTTTTCAATTCCCAGTGCATCGGCAGTTCTAAATATGCTACCGACATTCAAAGCGGAGCGCACATTATCCAAAACGAAAATGACGGGGAATTTTTCAGTCGCTTTAAAATCTTTGATCGAGGGTCGTCCCAGCTCTTCTAACTTTAGTTTCCGCAAATTCATGATCCCTTTTGGTCTTGGTGCTTTAAGGCTGCAGTGACAAAAGAAACAAACAAGGGATGCGGGCGCTCTACCCTGCTTTTGTACTCGGGATGGTATTGCACGCCGATAAACCAGGGATGATTTGTCAATTCAACAATCTCTACCAGGTCTGTTTCCGGATTTCGACCGGAAGCGATTAAGTGGTGCTTTTCCAATTCTTTCAGATAAGCATTATTGAATTCGTACCGATGTCTATGTCGTTCTTGAATCGTATCTGTTCCGTAGATTTTTCGAGCCAAAGAGCCTTTAGATAGTTTACAATCGTACTGACCCAAACGCATGGTGCCTCCCTTTTTTGAAACATTTTTTTGGTCTGGCATGATATCGATGATCGGTTCTGATGAACTGGGGTTCCACTCCGTACTTTCCGCCTGATCAATACCCAGAACATTTCTCGCAATTTCCACTACCGCACATTGCATTCCCAGGCAGATGCCGAAAAAGGGAATCCCATTTTCTCTGGCATATTGGATAGCACGCAGTTTACCACCAATACCTCTGGAACCAAAACCCGGCGCTACAATAATTCCATCGTAAGTAGATAAGGATGAATAGTCATACTCTTCATCCTCCAGGCGTTCGGAATGAATGGGAATGACCCTCACCTTGGTTTCGGTAACTGCGCCTGCATGGAAAAGCGATTCATAAATGGACTTATAGGCGTCCTGCAACTCGTTATATTTTCCAATCAGTGCTATTTTAATTTCGTGCAAGGGATTTTTCTGCTGCCCCAAAAATACTTTCCAGGCTTTGAGGTTCGCTTGCTCATTAAATTTTTCAATATGCATTTTCTTCAAAACCATCTTATCGAGCTTCTCTTTGAGCATCAAAAGTGGCACGTCGTAGATAGAAGCAGCATCAATGGCCTCAATCACTGATTCCCGGTCAACATTACAGAACAGCGCCAACTTGGTTCTAATTTCTTCCGTCAACTCATGTTCTGTTCTACAAACCAGGAGGTCGGGTTGAATCCCGGAAGTAAG
>JAWLFI010000180.1:0-5017 GCA_041685645.1 Saprospiraceae bacterium
TCTAAAAAAATATCCGACCCGGGCTTCAGTAAAACACAATGGTAAAATCGGAATGATTGCTCTTGATCAAATCCGAACAATTGATAAAACTAGAATAGTAAAGAGCTTTAACAGCCTTGCTGCTACCGAAATTAAAAAGTGTAAAGAAATAATAAAGGAAACGTTTGTCGATTAACCCTGTATCTAATCAAACACGTACGGTAGAAACTTGAGTCCGCTCCGAAAACACTCTTTCAAGGCAACCATCCACCAGCGCGCGGAGCGCGCAAGGGTGAGGGATATGGAGGGCGCTTCGCCGAAGGCGAGCGGTGCGAAGATATGAGCTGAACCCGAGGCTTGGGTTCAGCTCATATCGAGTACGGGACCCCGCAGGAGCCCGACCCCGAGGTGTCCGCCGGATGGCGGACCCTCGGGGGCACCCCCAAATCCTAAAAAAAGGCCTAAATAGCGAGATAGCGATTGCCGGGAAGACTTTTCACCAGCCCTTTGAACTCGAGCTCGAGTAAGAGGGGGGATAGTTCGTGCATGGGCAAGGAAACGCCATAGGAGAGTTGATCGATATTGAGATCGGGTTTGGAGCGCAGTACATCGAGAATTTTTTGTTCCATCTCGGTGAGTTCCACAAAGAGCTGGCGCTGGACCGAGATCTCGCGATCTATGGGCGGCCAACTCATCGCTTCAATTAAATCGTCGGCGCCCTCTATGAGTTGGGCTTTCTTATCTTTAATGAGTGCATTGCAGCCCTGGGACTGAACATCTGTCGGGCGACCGGGGAAGGTGTGAGATAATTCGTATCTTTCAACAGAAAAAGAGAGTACCTCACCTGAATCCATCCCAAGAATGAAGCGATATTTAATTTTCTTTCTCTTAATATTATTTTCCATTTCTTTGATGCAACCACTCTGGACGCAAGGAAACAAAACTTCTTTAGCTTTTGAATACTCGCCCAATTTTTCGAAAGTAACAAATGCAAGTATTCTCTTAAATCAAAAATACAAGCTGAGTCATCATGCCTTACTTAGGCTGGAATACGATTCGGGAGGAAAAATAGTGCCGACTATCGGACTGGGCTTCTTCAACACTGGAGAATCGTTTAAGACTGAAATCCGCGGAGAATCAGATCTCGATAAAGTAAAAACCATTGATAGCCATAACTACGTTTTTATTCCCTTAGGAGCAAAAATCAGTTTTGGTAATTTTTTTGTATTGCCTGAAATAGGTCTGGGAATAAAAATATCAAGCACTACAAAAACCATAAATACTTTTGATAACGGTGAAACAAGCGTGGAGTCCAGCGACAATACTTTATTGTCTGGAGAATATAATAAGTTCTCCATCCCCTTTTCACTGAGTATAGGAAAAGAATTTATAATTGGCAGTTTAACTTGTTCTGCGGGGTTTAAAGGCTACTATGGAATCAACGAAGTCGTCAAAAATGTGCCTCGCAGCAATCACTACTTCGGGCTGGGGGTATTATTAGGTGTAAAACTTCTATAACCAAAAATGCCAGCACTTTTCGCCCTTCGTGTCATTTGTGCCTCTCCCCTACTTGTGCTTTTATCACCTCCAACAACCCTTTCTGGGGCAGGAAAACGCAAGCTCTCTTTTTATCCCAAAACCAGCGCGCGGAGCGCGCAAGGGTGAGGGATATGGAGGGCGCTTCGCCGAAGGCGAGCGGTGCGAAGATATGAGCTGAACCCGAGGCTTGGGTTCAGCTCATATCGAGTACGGGACCCCGCAGGAGCCCGACCCCGAGGTGTCCGCCGGATGGCGGACCCTCGGGGGCACCCCCAAATCCTAAAAAAAGGCCTAAATAGCGAGATAGCGATTGCCGGGAAGACTTTTCACCAGCCCTTTGAACTCGAGCTCGAGTAAGAGGGGGGATAGTTCGTGCATGGGCAAGGAAACGCCATAGGAGAGTTGATCGATATTGAGATCGGGTTTGGAGCGCAGTACATCGAGAATTTTTTGTTCCATCTCGGTGAGTTCCACAAAGAGCTGGCGCTGGACCGAGATCTCGCGATCTATGGGCGGCCAACTCATCGCTTCAATTAAATCGTCGGCGCTCTCTATGAGTTGGGCTTTCTTATCTTTAATGAGTGCATTGCAGCCCCGGGACTGAACATCTGTCGGGCGACCGGGGAAGGTAAAGAGCGGCTTTTTCATATCGATAGCGAGGTGGGCCGTGATCATACTTCCCCCCTTGGCTTTACTTTCGACGACCACCAGGGCATCGCTCATGGCGGCGATCAGCTGATTGCGCATGGGAAAATGTTCGCGTTCGGGGCCCAAACCGAAGTCTAACTCTGTCATCAGGCCTCCTTGCTTCATCATTTTAGCGGCGGTGTTTTTATGTGAGGAAGGATAGATGAGATCGGGGCCTGTGCCCATCATAGCGATGGTATCGAGTCCATTTTTGAGGGCGGATATGTGGGAAGTCACATCAATGCCATAAGCGAGACCCGAGATAATCATGGGGTCGTATGGCGCGAGATCAGCGACGAGTTTTTCGCAAAGCAATTCTCCGCGCTCTGTCATGCCGCGGGTGCCGACAATGCCTACTGTCCTACGTCCATTCAGACGTGCTGAGCCTTTGAAATACACGGCGACCGGAGTTTTATCAATGGACTTAAAGCGCAAGGGGTAATTCTCGTGATCCCAATGCAAAACTTCTATCTCCTCTTTGACACAGCGATTATACACCTTCTCAGCCTGCTCGAGCAGCAGGTTTCGATCTACATCCCAGGTGGCTAGTGGCAACTCCGGCATTAATTGCTTCAAATCATCTATAGAGCGCTCAAAGAGTTCGCTGACATCTTTTACGCGATTCCTCATCATTTTAGCTCGTGAGGGTCCTATGGTGGACCAGTTTTTGAGTGCGATATATGCAATTGCCTTATTCATTTTGGCCAATTTGAGGTTCGATAGAACGGGCGCGCTGAATGAAGGTCTGTGCATCCTCGTTTCGACCCGCCATTTGGAAAATTCGTCCTTTGTCATAGAGGAGCCGGGCGCTATTGGGTAAATACTCCAGTCCTTTATTGAGATAGGTCATAGCGTAGTTAAGCTTTTGCTTATCCACACCCAAATTTTGGAAGGCCAGTTGATGATAAAAGTCCTCCATCTTCTCGCGATTCGGTGATCTGCGGTGAATATAATCCAGAAACTCAAGAAGATAAGGAATGTGCGGTTTGTCGGTACCCACAAAGAGAAACACATCCAAAAGGGGATCGAGTTGCTGATCCAGTTTGTAAATCTCACTCGCCACGCCCGCCTTCATTTTATAGGCGTTGTAGTATTTGAAATTTCGCGTATTGCGGTTGCCGCGTTCCGGAAAAACACTCAGGGACTGATCAATCCAGTATTCTGATTCTTTGAGCACCTCGAGTTTTTCTTCCCTGTCGCTAATTTCTCTTGCCTCATTGAATAGCGCCGTACCCATAAAAAGGGTGGAGCGAGCTGATGTGGGATAGTGCTCAACGGCGGATTGATTCAAGGCGACATAAGAGGTCCAATCCGGGAGGCGATCGTAGGTCTTCCAGCTGTAAGCCGTCAGAATAAGCAGCACGATGATGGGTAAGGCGATTTTGGTTTGTTGGGGGCTAAGCCATTTTCTCGAGGCGGTCGTCAAGCCATACGCTAGCAGGAGTGAAAAGCCAAAAGAAGAAATGTACACAAATCGCTCGTTCATAAAAGTACCCACTGTGAAGAGTAAATTTGACACAATACTAAACGTGATAAAGTAAAACAGTACCGCAAAACCGTCAATGCGTCTTCGCGCAATCCCCGCCCAAAGTCCCCAGGCGATAATTCCCAGGTTGAGAATAACGGATACGATGACCATGGGGTTGGCGATAGTAGCAATGGGAATGGCATAGGGGTAATAGTCGTGAACGAGTGGATGGGGCACAATGACGAGGCCTAAATATTTTAGCCAGGTGAGCATGACCGTGCCGAAATGCTCCGCTCCATCGAGCCCGTAAAAGGGATTATTGAGGATGTCTGTGATTTCAACTCCCGTATTCAAAAAGAATCCCAGTACGTGATATCTCAAAGACAGGTAAGCTGCGGCACTGATCAAAAGGGGAGGAAAAACCCAGAGCCAGTGCTTTTTTTGGGGGCGGCCAAAGACAAAATACGATAGTGGAATCACTGCTAAAAAGGTGATGGCATTTTCCTTGGCCAGCAAGGCGAGAAAGAAACAGCCAGCAACTGCCAGGGCTTTGAGCATGGAGGGCCGATTGTACAATCGAAGGGCGAGCAACCAGGTCAGCAGCGATAGGAAAAAGGTCAGAATTTCGTCTAGACCTTTAATATTAGCGACAGCTTCAATATGAATCGGATGGAAGAGATATAATAGTGCCGCCAAAAAGGGCAATGACAGGTACCAGGGATTTGAGGACTTCCATCGCTTCGAGGTCAATAAAACCTGAAATAGGTAAAATAACAGCACGGCGGTCAATGCGTAAAGAGTAATATTAACGACGTGATACGGAACCGTCCATTGGCCGGCCCACTGGTAAATGGCTGAAAACACGATAAGAGAAAGTGGCCGATATCGGCCGCCTACAACGAGGTCTTTCCGTTCTCCTTTGAAATACCCCTGAAAGGAATCGGAAGTCAGGTGATCCCACCAACCACTGATGCCCTCTTTTGTGTATATATTTTCAGAGATGACAATTTTGTCATCGAGGATGAATCCGTCATCGAGGTTGGTCCAATACAGGCCAAAAGCGGCTAATAAAAATCCTCCGATTACGATAAGCATGCGCCATTGCAACAGTCCGGGGAAGTGGAAAGAAAAGGGTTTTGACTTAACTTTTTTCTTCTTTTTTTTGCGTTTTGGGGCTGATTTTGCCATTGAGGATGGATTAAATTTCTCTGCTAAGATAAAACACCCAAGGCAAATGCTTCATTTCACGGAATGGAATCTTGCTCTTTCCCCTTCGAAGCCCGTAAAAAACAGCTATATTTTAGGGAGGAATTATTTGTCTCCTTCCAGAGCCCGTGTAAGAAT
>JAWLFI010000181.1:0-5015 GCA_041685645.1 Saprospiraceae bacterium
TAAGGTTACCGCCTACGCTGCACCAACTACGCTTTTTCAAAGCTTCGTTGGTCAATGTTTGCAGCTTCGTCAGTCGAAGAAGGTTAAGGTATAGAAAACGGATTGCACTGGATTCGGTCAAGGTAACTTGTGGATTCCGACCACCAGATTCCGCATCAAGCGCGGAAGGAGGAATATTTTTTGTTTTTGGTAGGGCGAAAAATATACGTGTGTATATGCCATTAATTGTGTGGCCAGCGGGATTGCTAAACCATATAATAGCGTAGCCATTATTCAGTGGGCATTGAATGACGCGGTGAAAAACGCTCCCCGAGATCTGGAGCGGCGGCCGAATTCTAAATTGTACGGAAGAAAAAGGAAAAGCTAGAGGCGATGGTCTTAGCCTGCTTTGGCCAGCATGCGCTCGATATCACCTATAAACTGATCAACTGATGACTTATACCCCGTTTTGCCTAGAGCATTGATCTTCATTTCATCGGTTCCTTTTTCCTTGTCCATCTCAAAAACCCAAATAGTTGGGAATCCCCTCACTTTAAAAGAGCGCTGCAATTTACTGTTTTGTGCTTTTATTTCATCCGGTACTGATGTTCTTTTGGGAAAGTCCAATTCCAGAAGGATGACATTTTCTTTGGCCCATTTTTGAAATTCCGGCTTGACGAAAACGGCTGCACTCAGTTTTTTGCACCAACCACACCAATCACTACCGGTAAAATTCGCCAAAATGGGCTTTCCTGTCTCCTTAGATTGTTCATAAGCTTCATCCAAATCGACTAACCAACCTTTGTGTCCGGCAGAATAATCATCATCCTGACCTATGGCAAAGGAGGCTGAAAACACAATCATTAGGAGAGATAGAAAAAGTTTCATATTTATTTATTTTGGATGTAAAGATACCAATTCCTTGCATATTTACAATGAAAACGGAAAACTGCCAAATATCTTACATTTATTGTTAGATATTTTATTCTTTCACCGCTGCAACAACGGTCATTTCCAGGAGCGCCCCTTTGGGCAATGCCGACACCTCAACTAAAGCCCGGGCTGGCGCTGTTTCCACGGGAAAGTACTCAGAATAAATTTCGTTGATCACGGGATAATCCGCCATATCAGTCACAAAAATAGAGCAGTGAAGCACCAAAGACAAGTCAGAACCACTGGCAGCCAAAACGGCTTCTACATTTTTCAATACGCGATGTGTTTCTTCCTCGATAGAACCGCCTACCCACTCATTTGAGATGGGGTCGATGGCTATTTGACCACTAACATACACCTTGCCCTGATGAATCGTAGCCTGATTGTAAGGACCAATCGCCTCCGGTGCGGTTTTCGTGCTGACTACTCTTTTCATATTATTTACTGTAAACTAAGATAGCCCCTATGTGATCAACATATAAGAGCTATCCTAATAATTTCTCGTCAAAAATTATCTTATATTTCGTCATCGAACTCCGGAGCCGGTATCACCACTTTCCCGCGGTAATACATTGCACCATCAACCCAATATGCGTGGTGTCTTCTATGCACCTCTCCCGTTTCCGGGCAGGTAGATAAAGTCGGATTTTCCAGCTTTATGTGCGTTCTTCTCTTTCTTCGTCTTTGCTTCGATATCCTACTCTTTGGATGTGCCATAATAACTTATTTTTCGGGCTTTAAACCCAGTTTTTCTAATTGATCTCCCAGTGAATTTCCTCGTCCACTGGCTTCTTCTGCATCCCGATCTAATCGTTCCAAAACTTCGAAATTACAGGGTGCATTTTCGTCGTTCTCACAATCATATACTTTAACCATGGGAACTGACAAGCACGAAAACTCATACAAATAAGGTGCTAATTGAAAGTCTGGTGTGTCGGAAGGAATAAAGACAACTTCCCCTTTCTCCCCTTCTTCACCGTATTTCACAATCAAATCGTGCGACTGATGAATAGGCAATTGTATGCGTTCCATGCAACGATCGCAATGGGTCTGTATACTGCCTTGAACTTCAAAAGCCCACAACATCATCGTCTCTCGCTTGTCTAACACAACCCGAACGTTCAACTGTGCCTCTCCTATGGGAGACTCATCAAACTGAGAGAAAAATTTATCCGTCAATTCAAATTCGTATAAGTGCACCCCGAGGTCCAATCCTTTAACCGGAATGAGGTACTCTTTAAAAGTTTCCATGATCTAAGATCTTCAAATGGAGGACAAAGATACTGTTTTCTCATAAAAAGTCAAATCGATAAAAGAATTATTTCCATGGGCTCTGACCAGAAAAACGCAAGCACTTCCTCCCCTGCGGACCGAAACTCATTCAAATCCTTGACCGGAAGGGGCTTTATTAGGAGCATAGAAGAAATATTCAATCATTACAATCCCCAATTTTTGGGTATACGGATTTTGAGGAGTTCGAGGGTTGACCCGCTTTCAAGTATTCCAGACCATCGCTTTGCCTAAATCGTCAAAAATTCTATTACAATTTTTTTTGAACAGGGCGTGTCAACATTCTTAATTATAATGATGAAGAATCATGCGGACTACGATCCAACCCTCCCCTACCAAAGAGCTTCTTCCGGCAAACAGTCGTTTTACATTACTTTTTACGCGCCACCAATAATCCATCGCGGAGCGGAATCATTACATTTTCCCAATCTGCGTGAGATTGTACCAACTCTGCATATTTGCGGAGAGCGACCGTTGACTTATCCATTTGCTGCTCATCCATTACTTTCCCACTCCACAAGACATTATCTGCAATGATCATACTCCCCTTCTTTGTTTGTGCTTGCAAAAGCTCGAAATAATCGGGGTAGTCCTGTTTTGCCGCATCTAAAAAAACCAAATCCCAGGGATCCCCTTCATATGACATCAAATAATCTCGCGCATCTGTAATATGCAAATGAATTTGATCTTTCCAGGAGCTCTGCGACCAATATTTCTCCAACATGGGCTCCAACTCCTCATTAACCTCAAGCGTATGAATTTCTCCATCCTCAGCCAATCCCTCGGCCAGGCAAAGCGTAGCATAGCCTGTAAAGGTCCCGATTTCCAAAATTCTTTGAGGCCTTTGCAATGACGACAAAAGGGATAAGAACCTGCCCTGCAAATGCCCTGACAACATCCTCGGCTGAGTAGTTTGTAAATGAGTGGCCCGCTCTATGTCCTCTAAAACTTGTGATGCCGGGCTCGTATGTTCTTCGCAATACTTATGTATCTCTTCCGATCCGCTGTCCATCTCTTTTTCTTTTTCGTTGATAACGCTGCAAAACCGGGTGTCCCAGAACAGCAGCTAAAATAATGACTGCTCCAATATAAAAAGAATGAGAAACATCCTCATTATCTCCCAATATAAAATAGGCTAAAACGATGCCATAAACAGGCTCGAGATTAATGGAAAGACTGGAGACGAAAGCGGAAACCACCTTTAAGGCCTCCAACACTAAAGAAAAGGCCACACTCGTGCACAAAATGCCGAGAATCAACAAATAAACGGCATCCCGAACACCTGGCACTATAAATGTCCAGCCTTCGCCCTGCCAGAAAAAAGGCAAAAGCAAACTCAAGAATATAAACGCAGCAGTCAGCTCAATAAATGTAATCCGCAATACCTCGCCCGTACCGACGTATTTTTTATTGAGTATGGAAAACAATGCAGCCAAAAGCGCTGAGGCCAGTCCCACGGGTACACCCCAATACATGGAGGGATCCAAATCTGAAACGATCAGGATCATGCCCGGAATAATCAACAGCCCCAGAATCAACTCGTAAGGATCAAATGTCCGGTTCACAATCCGGGGCTCCAACAAAGCGGTAAAAAAAGAAGTGGTGGCCATGCAAATCAATGTCACCGAGGCATTCGCCAACTTGATGGATCCATAAAAACTCAACCAGTGCAATCCAACCACGACGCCAATTCCCGCGAAGATCAAAATCTGACGCCCCGTCAATTCCCGCCGCAGCCGCACCCAATTGATTATGAAAATCAAACTCACAGAGGTGATCAATAAACGCCACCACACGATCGGCAGAGCGGCCATATCGATGAGATCGCCCAATATCGCCGTAAATCCAAAAAGGAGGACAGCTACATGCAGATAAACGTAAGCTTTTACCGTAGTGGGAACCCTGACTTTAGGAATGCTCAATACTTGCGATTTGACCCTTGAAAACAACTGCAATTTAGAAAACTTCGAAAAAGAATGTACTTTTGCTTACGATTTATTCTTTTAGAACTGACAAAAAAATGTGGGAGAATCCAACACTTATCGGCAAAAACCCGTTAGACTAATATGAAAATAGAAAAAGGAACAAAAGCGCCCGCATTAGAATTGATTAATACGGATATGCAGAAAGTGAAACTTCCATCCGCTAAGGAGGGGAGCACTCTTTTACTATTTTTCCCCTTTGCCTTTTCAGGACCCTGCACCACAGAACTATGTGGAGTCAGGGATTCTTTAAAAGATTACGAAGGGTTAGAAACGAAAGTGTACGGGATTTCCGTCGATAGCCCTTTTGCGCAGAAAGCATTTAAAGAAAGTCAGGATTTGAATTTCCCACTGCTCTCTGATTTCAATAAAGAAGCAGCGAGAGCTTACGGTGCATTGTATGAAGAGTTTGCTCTGGGCATGCAAGGCGTGGCCAAGCGATCCGCTTTTGTCATTGACAAAAAAGGCGAAATTCGATACGCAGAAGTTCTCGAAGATGCCGGTGATGTGCCTAATTTCGACGCCATTCAATCAACTTTGGAAAAGTTAAAGTAAAATGAAATTGATTCGCAGCGAAAAAGAAGCAGAAGAAGTCATTTTGGAAGCCGATGTCCATGTTGGGCAGAAAGCAGAACTCATTGTGTATAACGATGACCACAATACCTTCGATTGGGTCATCCAAAGTTTCGTGGAAGTCCTACAGCACAATGTAGAACAAGCCGAACAGTTGAGTTTACTCATTCACTACAAGGGGAAAGCCACAGTCAAGACGGCACCTATCGACCACCTCAAGCCCCTGAAAGATGCTTTAGTGGATCGCGGCTTGAGCGC
>JAWLFI010000182.1:0-5013 GCA_041685645.1 Saprospiraceae bacterium
AATGTCGGGGCGGCAGGATTCGAACCTGCGACCCCCTGCTCCCAAAGCAGGTGCGCTAACCGGACTGCGCCACGCCCCGAAATATGCGGTGAGAGGGGGATTCGAACCCCCGGTACCTGTTTCCAAGTACGCCGGTTTAGCAAACCGGTGGTTTAAGCCACTCACCCATCTCACCAATGAAAACGTAGGAGCCTCTCGACTCCTATTTGTTATGGGTGTTCGTTCATGGGCTACACAGCTGTTCCGCCCAGGTTTACCCCCGTTTGAATGTGCTATTAGGGTCCACTTTTGACTCTAAAATGCCAAATATTCCAAACGGCTCACAAAGATAGATGGATTTTGGAAACTACCAAAAATTATCCGTGTAAACTCATGCGAACTTTCTTCTCCAAATCCTGAATTTCTGTTTTGAACGATTCATCGATATCCATCATGTTGCGAATGGCTTTGCAAGAGTAGATAACTGTCGTGTGATCCCGTCCGCCAAAACTCTCCCCTATGGCTTTTAATGGCTTTTTTGTCAGCAATTTGGACATATACATTGCGACCTGCCGGGCTGTAGCAATGGGCTGCTTTCGGGTTTTGCTCTGTACCTGTTCGACCTTTACATCAAAATGGTCGGAGACGAGTGCCTGAATATTTTCAATGGTGATTTCGCGACTGATTTCCTGAATCATTTTTTGAACTACTTCTTTGGCGAGATCGAGATCTACTTTTCTTTTGTTTAAAGAGGATTGTGCATTCAACATGATCAGAGCACCTTCTAACTCGCGAATATTGGATTTCACGTTGTAGCAGATAAATTCGAGAACTGCGTCTGGCAATTCCAGTCCGTCAGAATCTAGTTTGGACTGTAAAATAGCCATTCGAGTTTCAAAGTCAGGAGGGGTGAGATCTGCTGTTAAGCCCCATTTAAATCGAGAAATGAGCCGCTCTTGCAAATCTTTTAACTCTTTGGGCGGGCGATCAGAAGTCAACACGATTTGCCGGCCACTTTGCTGCAGCTGATTGAAGATGTTAAAGAAAATCTCTTGAGTTTTCTTTCTGCCTGCTAAAAAGTGGATATCATCTACGATGAGCAGATCGATCGAAAAATAAAAATTCATGAAATCATTGACGGCGTCTTTTTTAATCGCCTGAATGATTTGATTGGTAAATTCACCGGTAGATACGTAGAGAACTCTCGTGCTGGGATCGAGCTCGATAGCTTTGTTGCCAATGGCCTGTGCCAAATGCGTTTTACCCAGTGCCACATCGCCATAGACATAAAGCGGATTAAATGCTGTGCCTCCGGGTTTTTCGGAAATTGCGAGGCCGGCATTTCTCGCTAATGAATTGCAATCTCCCTCTATGAAATGCTCAAAAGTGTACTTTTTATTGAGTTGGGGATCTAGCGGTGGCTTTTTGATGCCCGGAATGACGAAAGGGTTAGTTATTTTATCAGAGGGGGTTTTTCTGAGCTGGCCATTGCTCCCAAGCCCATTGCCTTTCTGAGTTTTATCTTCTCGTGTTTGGGCAAAAATCTGATATTCCAGCCGTCCTTTGGGGCCGAGTTCGTCCCGAATGGCTTTTTTAAGCACTGGCACGTATCGCTCTTCGAGAAATTCGTAAAAGAATTTGTTCGGCACTTGTATGGTAAGGGCAGAACCATCGAGTTTTACCGGTTTGATCGGCTTAAACCAAGTTTTATAACTCTGAGGGTTCACATTGTTTTCAATGATAGCCAGACAGTTATCCCATACTTTTTGGTGCTTATTTTCCATCCTTTTTTCGCTGAGCTCTAAACCGTTTCTTTTTTTGTTTAATAAAACAGCTCCGTGCCATTTCTTTGCGCCTGCAAATTTCACAATTTTTTTGAATACACAAAGAAGTCAATTGGCTCATTAGAGCTTGTTGAAGTCCCTCAATTGATTTACTCCTTGTGCTCGGGGATGAGTAGCTAGGAGAAGAAATTGAACTCGACTTCAAATTTAATGTTTTCTATGTATACCGCACTGATTTACACCCAGCAATTTTGGCAGATGGGGTAGTTTTTTTTCTTGTCCGTAGCAAAGTGTAGGTCTATGCGCCCAATCATGGCTCCACCGTACCCGACTTGATTAATTCCCACGGGCCGCCCCTTTTTATTCTTGACCGTTTGAATATGGTCGAGAAAAGTGTGAGTGTGTCCACCAAGAATGAGATCTACATCTTTCGTTTCCGCTGCAATATGCCGATCTGACACTTTAACTGAATCGTACTGGTAGCCGAGATGACTCAGAACAATGACAAAGTCACAATTTCTCTCTTTTTTGAGCCACCGGGATTGATTTTGAACTTTGGTCAAAGGGTTCAGATAGCGAACCCCTTTGAACAACTTAGAGGGAACGAGGCCTTTTAATTGAACGCCCAGACCCAGAATGCCAATGCGCAGATCGCCTCGTTGGAAAATCTCGTAATCTTTTGTCTTTCCCGCAAGCGCCGTGTCAGAGAAATCGTAATTCGAACAAATGAAGGGAAAGTGCGCTCGATCCCATTGTTTGACTAAGCCATCAATTCCCAGATCAAAGTCGTGATTCCCTAGTGTGGCGGCGTCGTATTTCATTTCACTCATCAAATCAAACTCCAACCGACCATCATATTTATTAAAGTAGGGGGTTCCCTGCCAAATATCACCGGAGTCGAGCAGGAGGACTTCCTCTTCCTGTCGGCGAACGCGAGCTATGAACTCGGCTCGAGCTGCAGCCCCTCCTTTCCCCGCTAAATTTCCTGCAGAATCCGGAAAAGGATCGATGCGCGAGTGAGTATCATTGGTATGCAGAATGGTTATTTTGTGTGAAGCTGTCTCCCAATCCGGCCAGAGAGATGAGCCAACTGCATACCCAAGGGCAGCAGAGCTTATGTTTTTTAAAAAAGTCCTTCGTCGAATCATACCGGCTTAATTCTGCGTCATGAAATGGATTCTGGTCGTCCTGTCTGGGTCTAAAGCAGAGTCTCTATCAAAATGGCGAATGACAATATCTCGAATAAAACCCGGACTCTGGCGAAAAGGTAAAGGAGCTAAAAAATCGCAGTCATCGCCTCCATTTGCAATATAATCGTTCGTCAGGACCCGATAGGTGTTTTTTGATTGCAGAGGAGAACCCTCTACTAACACTTGAATGGATTTGGGAGCTGAAACATACACTTCCAGAGAGTGACTCACCGGCCACCCCCCTCGGCTTATGGTGTGTTCGATCCACTCTTGCAACTGTTCACCGGTAAGCTCGAGGAGTGCAAGGGTATTATCAAAGGGCAGGAGTTCGTAGATGTCTCTGACCTTCACGGTGTCTGACAAGCGGGGCAACCGAATGCCACCGGGATTGTAAATTGCCGCATGTATTGAGTCAGTATCAAAAACCTCCTTCCCTTCCCGAAGTAAGATGTCACAAACCCAAAGCCCGATGAGTGTGTTGGGGTCGTTTCTGGAATGAGTAATGGCCCGGGAAAGCACGGTGAGCGGGCGATCCATCTCTAGAGACAAGCTGTCGCGGTAGGGGCGGATTTGAGCATCGAACCTGGAGTACACTGCTCCACTATCGATTTGAAGGTAGGTGTTTTCTTGTTGTGTAGCCACTAATGGAGCTACTTTTGGAGTGCATGAAATGATAAGCAATGCCAGAAAAAGAGACACTATATAATATATGTGTAAACGCATGATTAAGTGCCGATGTATTTTTGCACTTCGGTGCGTATCGCTTTCAGTGCTGTTTGCAAAGGCGCGTTTTCTCTTTTCCGGGCCGCTTCAGACAGGGCATCCAGGAACTCCTCGCCGGAAGCATTTTGAGGTAATTGCTGCTGTACGTACATCACAAAGTCGGTATTGTGCTCTTTAGCCATAAAAATAATCTGCCACAATTGATCGGAAACATAAACCTGTTGGCTGAGATTATGCTCAAATTCTTGTTGAACGGTAATCAAAATCAGATTGGTCATGTCTGAGGCACTCAGAGTATGACTGCGCATTCTAAGAATGATTTGATCAATTTTTATGCGCTCTAAAAAAAGCGCCAAGCGCTCGTAGGCTTGTAGTTTAAGAGGGAGTGTCTGTTTTGCAAGGGACCGGATAGTTTTTTGATTCTCAATTTCGCGCTGCGATTGCAACCATCCCGAAATGAAGTAATAAGCGATACCAAACAACATGATAGAAGGAATCGTGAAGGCCAACCAATCGAACCAACCTAATTGCATAGTTTAGTTTTTTATCAAAAGTAAGTGCAAGATAGGAGTTTGCGACTGAAAATCGAGCTTTATACTTTATAATTTGCCGCTGTATAAGGAGTGGGGTGATCAACTACGATGGTAAATCTGAGCTGATGAAGGTCTGAAAGATGTCAAACCCAGTTTTATTTCCTCTGCTGGAATTTTTTGTTAGTGAGATTAGTTTATAAATTTGAACTTATATCAAAGTCTAAGTATTACAGTACTGAGAAAAGAAAAAATGAAATGGCTGAAGTAAAAGATAATGCGACGATAAGTGCTCCTATAACTTTAACAGATGGAGCCATCCGACAACTGCAGGAAATAATGAAGCAGCAGGATATTCCATCGGGATATGGTTTGCGCGTTGGAGTGAAAGGTGGCGGATGTTCTGGCTTTTCCTACGTTTTGGGCTTCGATGAGCAAAAAGAAAAAGACGATATTTTTGAAATTAATGGCATTCAAGTCTTGATGCAAAAATCGCATACCATGTATTTGATGGGTATGGAGATTGATTTTATTGAAGGTCTCAATAATCGTGGCTTCAGTTTCAACAATCCCAATGCCGATGAGACTTGTGGTTGTGGCACTTCATTTTCAGCCTAATACAAAAGTTGCAGGACCAGGATTAAAAAAATCATAGATTTTCGAGCACTGTTGTGAATGCAGCGCAATCCATAGCCAACTCTAACTCCCGGGGGGTGGGTAAGACCCGTCTCTTACAGTAATCAGTTTCGATGATTTGAAAATTCTCTCCCAAAGAGCGAATCGGTATTCTTATGCTGAGCTGCATTG
>JAWLFI010000026.1:0-20310 GCA_041685645.1 Saprospiraceae bacterium
GGGGCAAGCTATGGGTAGAAATAGGAATCATTTCATTTTGCGTGCCGTAGGTACGCTCTATGGGAGAATCATTTTGACGATTTTGAACAGGGTATTGAAACAGCAACTTTCGAGAACTACCAACCATCCCCAAAATTCATTTCTCATCCCCCTGCACGATAAGCTCCAAAAGATCCCGCGTCAAGCGCCCTCCTTCAACTGGTTTATGGGGGCACAGCGGGATGAGGATTGTGCGTGGGGACATATTGCGAATCTACACCTAATATGCAAATTCTCTTCAACATTAAAGTTCCAGGTTTTCATCTCCATACAGTGGATTCCCTACCTGTACGGTGTAGAAAAGGAATCCGGACCCATCACCAATGATAGACGTGAGTCTCTTGAGCATCGACACATTACTTTAACCTTTTTCGACCGTCGAAGCTACATAACAGCGCAGTCGGTTGACCTTTTTCCTTTAACCTTTCTTCCCTCCCCGTGCTGCAGACCTAAAAAACAATACCGATCGAAATCGATGCGAAATTCCGCGTTTCGCGAGGTCGAAAGCATTTCACCATTTAATGCCCGGTGCATGATGGCAAGCAATCATCGGGTTGGCCGGCTGTGTCATGGATGGCGGAAAATCTCTGTCAGAGCTATTGCGTGAAGGCGAACTGAATGATGTTTGCTCCCATTTTTAGGGCCTCCCGCCGTTTTTCCTCCGGGTCGTTGTGAACCGACTGATCTTCCCACCCATTGCCGAGATCAGTTTCGTAAGTGTAATATACGATGACGCGACCTTCGTGCAACAGAGCCAATCCCTGTGGAGGAAGGCCATCGTGCTTGTGAATTTTAGGCAATCCATTGGCAAATCGGTAGGCTTGATCGTAGATGGGATGATCGAAGGGAAGCTCGACCCAGTCTTTATCGGGGAACACCTTTTTCATTGCAAGTCGCAGGTAGGGATCCATTCCGTAATTGTCGTCGACGTGCAGGAAGCCACCGGCGAACAAATAGGTTCGCAGGTTTTCAGCTTGGGCATCCGAGAACACTACATTCCCATGGCCGGTCATATAAAGAAAGGGGTAATTAAAGATATCAGCACTCCCTACTTCAACTGTAGCATAGTCTCTTTTAAAATCGGTTTTTATGTGCTGGTTGCAAAAAGTAGCTAAATTGGGTAGCGCTGTGGGATTGGAATACCAGTCTCCGCCACCGCTATACTCGAGAAGAGCGAGTTGCAATTGCCCAAATGCCCAGAAGGGTAGGAGGGTGAAAAGAAAGAGAAGTGCGATATTTTTCATGTCCGTGTCCTGTTGTTCTACAAATGTAACCAATGATAATAAGCAACGGCCGACAAGGCGGCAGTTTCCGTTCGCAGACGCTGATCGCCCAATGTGCACACTGTCCAGCCATTTGCTGCAGCAAGTGATACTTCTTCAGGGCTGAAATCGCCCTCGGGGCCAATCAGCAACCGATAATGCCCTTCGGAGGGGCTGAGGGTCTTTAGTGATTCGGCACCCTTTTGATAATGTGCAATGTAGGCGTTTTGTTGTGCTGTGACGGGAGCATTTTCAAAATAATCGCTCAGAGTTTGAAGCCCTTGAATGTCGGGCAATTGGTATTGCTGGGACTGTTTGAGAGCGGCAATAGCAATGCGTTGCATTCGGTCCAGTTTGAGGCGCTTTCGCTCTGAATGGTAGGTGAGAAGAAAAGAAATGCGGTCGATGCCCAATTCAATGGCCTTCTCGACCAGCCATTCAATGCGGTTGATATTTTTGGTGGGTGCAATGGCAATTTCGAGCTTGTAGTTCCGTTCTGTACCGACGGTTTCTCGAGATAAAATTCTGGCCGTTAACTGCTTCTTTTCAATGGCTTCTATGACGGCTTCCCCTCTGAGACCTCTTCCATCGGTAAAGCGGATATGGCTGCCTATCCCATGGCGAAAGGATTGAGTACAGTGACGAAATTCGTCGCCCGTGAGGAGAAGGTGCTCCTCTCCGACATCGGTTACATAGAATAGGTTCACGGTCATTTTTTTATTCTTGTTCAAATATATAGTAAGTTGAGCAGTTAAATTATAATTTTGCGACATAAAGGCAATTCCATTGCATTGAGGACGGAAGGAGGTGTCTTTTATTAAAGTATATTGTTGTCTATGGAGATTTTTATCATTGTATCTCAGTTTTTTCTGAGTTTGTCGATTTTGATTGTGCTGCACGAGATGGGGCATTTTTTTCCGGCTAAGGCATTCAAAACCAAGGTGGAGAAATTTTATTTGTTTTTTGATCCCTGGTTTTCCCTGTTCAAGGTCAAGCGCGGAGAGACGGAATACGGCGTGGGCTGGTTGCCCCTGGGCGGTTATGTCAAAATCGCCGGTATGGTGGACGAGAGCATGGATCGGGAGCAAATGAAACAAGCCCCAAAGCCCTGGGAATTTCGTTCTAAGCCGGCCTGGCAGCGCCTCATCATAATGCTGGGCGGAGTGGTCGTCAACTTTTTACTGGGTTTTCTCATTTTTGGCCTGTTGCTATTTACCTATGGTGAAGAATACTTACCTCCGGAAAATGCAACTTACGGCATTGCTGTGGATTCTCTGGGGAAAGAAATTGGACTTCGTGCCGGTGATCGCGTGTTAAAGGTAGGTGACGTTGATTTAGAACAATTTGACGATCGGCAAGTCCTTCGGGAAGTGGTGCTGAGTGATGCTCGCACATTGACAGTGCGAAGAGAAGGTCGCACGCAAACTGTGGAGATTCCCGATTCGACTGCAAAATTTTTGGCGAGTGCGGCGGGGAGTCAGCAGGTATTGTACTATCCACGTCTGCCCTATGTCGCCGGACAGGTGCAGAGTGGCTCTGTGGCTGATGAGGCCGGATTGCAAGAAGGAGATTCACTGGTGAGCGTCAATGGTGAAGAATTAGTGTTTTTCGATCGCTTTAAAGAGGTGGTTCAATCCTCAGCAGGTGAGGAGCTGACCATCGATTATTTCCGCGATGGGAATAGGAAACAAGTGACCTTGACCTTAGACGAAAAAGCTCTCTTGGGTATTGCGCCTTATGGGGAGGATCGATTTTTTGAGATGCAACGGAGAGAATACGGTTTTGTGCCGGCTCTGTGGGGAGGTGTAAAGAAAGGGTCGAGGTTTTTAGGTGATCAAATTCGAGCGTTTTCACAAATGTTTGGCGGAAATATTAAGGCCAGTGAGAGCCTGGGCGGATTTATCACTATTGGTAAATTGTTCCCCTCGGAATGGCAATGGCAGTCTTTTTGGACGGTAACGGCAATACTATCTCTCATTCTGGGTTTCGTCAACTTATTGCCAATTCCCGCCTTAGATGGTGGACATGTCATGTTTTTATTGTACGAAATCATTACGGGCCGCAAACCCAATGAGAAAGTCGTAGAGTATGCTACACTGGCCGGTATTATCATATTATTTAGCCTGTTGATTTACGCCAACGGCCTGGATATCATGCGGTTTTTCAATTAAATCCGCATCCTCAGACTGAAAATGTTTGCTCAATTTATCGAAAAAAAGTACATTTGTGCACTGCTGAGCCGAAGTGGCGGAATTGGTAGACGCGCTGGATTCAAAATCCAGTGGTAGCAATACCGTGTGGGTTCGATTCCCACCTTCGGTACTTTAAAGGCTCCTCGGACGAATTCGGGGAGCCTTTTTTTATTTGGAAAAATAAAGTTATTTTACTGGCGCCCTTTGATAAAAAAAGAAAGTCGCCGATAGCGAGATATTTTGAAAAGACTTAGGCTATGGATGTTCCCATTTTACAGGATATAGTGATTGTTTTGGCCTTGTCGCTGGTGATCATTTTGCTGTTTCAGCGAATAAAAATTCCTTCGCTGATCGGATTTTTGTTAGCAGGGGTGATTGCCGGCCCCAATGGTTTGCACCTCATTTCTTCAGAACACGAGGTGGAATTGTTATCCGAGATTGGTATTATTTTTCTGCTTTTTATCATTGGCATTGAGTTTTCACTGAAGAACCTGGCTGCCGCTAAGTACCGGATTTTAGGCGGCGGTAGCTTTCAGGTGTTCTCTACGGTCTTGATCGCTGCCCTGGTTGCCATTGGTATTGGCTTGGATTTTCGGCAAGCTATCTTTTTGGGATTTCTTTTTTCCTTGAGTAGCACGGCGATTGTCCTTAAAATATTGGAGGAGCGCAACTTAATTGCTGCGCCCCATGGCAAGTTCTCCGTTGCGATACTGATTTTTCAGGATATTGTCGTCGTACCCATGATGCTCGTCACACCTTTACTGGCCGGGGTGTCTGAAGACCCACTGATAGAAGTGAGTTGGCTGGTGGTGAAGGTGCTCGCTTTTGTAGTGTTGATTTATTTTATGGCCAAATACCTCGTGCCCAAAATGTTGGAGTGGGTGGTACAGACGAAAAATCGCGAGCTTTTCATACTGACAGTTACAGCCTTTTGTCTCGGAGTGGCCTATCTAACCTCCTTGGCGGGATTATCCTTGGCACTGGGTGCTTTTTTTGCCGGATTAATTATTTCCGAGTCCGATTATAGCCACCAAGCAACGGCCAACGTCATGCCGTTTCGGGAAGTATTTATCAGCTTTTTCTTTATTTCCGTTGGTAGTTTACTGAACCTGACTTTTTTCGTAGATCACATCTTTTTTATCCTAATATTGACCCTTGGGGTAATCGTTGCGAAGTTTTTATTGGTGGCTCTCACCGTTCGCCTCTTCCGATATCCACCGCGCGTGATGTTTTTGGCAGCACTGAGTTTATTCCAGGTGGGGGAGTTTTCTTTACTATTATCAACAGTGGGCTTAGATTTCGGCTTGCTTCCGGATACGGTGTATCAGTATTTTTTAGCTGTGGCGATATTGAGCATGGGTATTACGCCATTCATCATGGGAGCGGCCGGGAGAATCACCGATAGAATCTTGGCTCTCCTGAGAATCAACCAATTAGATGATGAAAAGGCCGATGCACCCTCTGCCTGGAGTGAGGAATGCAAAGATCACATCGTCATTGTGGGCTATGGCATCAATGGAGAGAACATATCTTACGCTGCCCAGAAGGTGGGCATTCCCCATATCATTGTTGATTTAGATCCCAAATCTTACCGAGCGGCTCAAAGTCGACACGATCACGTCATTTTTGGCGATGCTTCCGATCCTTTGATACTCAAGGAAGTAGGGATCTCAGAAGCACGCGTATTAGTCATTGCGATTTCTGATCCGGATACAACGCATCGGATTATTTCTTCAGTACGCATTTTTTCTAAGACTGTTTGCATTATTGTGCGCACGCGCTATGTAAGTGAAATTGATGTGAATCTGAGGTTGGGGGCTGATATTGTTATCCCCGAGGAGTTTGAAACATCCATAGAGATTTTTACCCGGGTGATGAAAAAGTACATGATTCCCAATGACAGGATTCGATCTTTTATTACTGATATTCGGTCTTCAGATTACTTAATGTTGACGGATAAGGATCGACTAACCAGTGAGGTCTCCAATTTGTCCTTTGAAATCCCCAATCAGGAAATCATCACGCTCAGGGTAAGTGAGGAAATCGCTCACGAATTTAAGGGCAAGACCTTGCAAGAGATCGGCTTGCGAGAACGGTTTTCGGTCACATTACTCGCCATTAAGAGAGATCAAATGTACATCACAAAAGATTTGCATTTAGCTGTGATTCAACAAGGCGATTTATTATATCTGTTTGGTAAGGCAGATGATATTTACAAGCTGAATGATGCCTTTTAGTGGTAATGACACTAAATGTTGGAATGAGAGTAGTGTTCCAGGCTATTCAGACGGCTGATTTGTAGTTCTCTATTCTCTTACACAGCCTGTTCCATCCACCTATCACTCTATCGGAGATCCATTCAGCTGAAAAGCTCGCTATCAATGGAACATCGATACTGCGTAAGGGATAGAAGCGGCAGGGCCCGCGGCGAGCCCGTAGTCCGCCCTGGTGCGAGGAGGCGACCAAATGGAAGCCACCGCAGCCTTAGGGCGGCTAGTGCTTCGCAAGGGCACTACGAGCGGATAGCCCGACCCCCGAGGGCCCGAGTTCCTCGTGGCCCTCGGGGGATACGCCCAAATAATTCAATTAGTCTTCCACCGGAACGGCCTCTGTCTCTTTATCGTCTTTGGCCGCAATGAAGTCATCAGGCGCCTCCAATTGGAAGGTCAGCCCCTTGGCATCGCGGCTGATATAAATGGTATCTCCGGGGCCTGCTTTGCCACTAATGATCCAGCGGGCGACATGATCCACGACCTCTTTTTGCAAGACTCTCTTCATGGGACGGGCTCCAAATTGAGGCTCGTACCCCAAATCAGCAAGGAACTGTGCGCCGGCTTCACTCAAGCTGATGTGAATATCCTGCTGCTGCAATTTGGCGCGCACTTCTTTGAGTAATAGCATGAGAATTTTTCGAATTTCCACCTGACTCAGAGGTAAGAACATGATGCGTTCATCGATGCGATTGAGAAATTCGGGACGCATAAATTCGCCGAGCATATCGAATATCTCTAAGCGTGTGGTATCGATCACCTCAGTTTTTTGAATGGCGTCGGCGTGGCGCAAATCTTCAAAATTTTCCAGGATGCGTTCGGCACCAACATTTGAGGTCATGATAATTAGCGTGTTTTTGAAATCCGCCACGCGACCTTTATTATCGGTCAGACGTCCATCATCCAGCACTTGCAAAAGGATGTTGTACACATCTGGATGCGCTTTTTCTATTTCGTCGAGGAGTACGATGCTGTATGGACGTCGGCGAACGGCCTCTGTGAGTTGACCTCCTTCGTCGTAACCGACATAACCGGGAGGCGCGCCCACCAATCGGCTGACCGCGTGTCGTTCCTGAAATTCGCTCATGTCAATGCGCGTGATAGCCTCTTCATCGTCAAAGAGCACCTCAGCCAGTGTTTTGGCCAACTCGGTCTTTCCCACGCCGGTGGGGCCGAGGAAAAGGAAAGATCCGATGGGTTTGTTTTCGTCTGACATGCCCGCTCTACTTCTTCGAATGGCGTCAGAGACAGCCTCCACGGCTTCGTACTGACCGATGAGGCGTTTGCCAATCTCCTCTTCGAGTTTCATGAGCTTTTCCTTTTCGGATTGCATCATGCGACTAACGGGAATCCCCGTCCATTTGGCGATCACTTCTGCAATATCGTCGGCAGTAACTTGATCTGTGGTAAACCGCTTGTCTTGTGGGAGCTGGGCCAACTTGTCTTCAGATGCAGTGAGCATGGCTTCTTTTTCTTTGAGTTCCCCATAGCGGATTTTGGCTACCGCTTCGTAGTCTGATTGGCGTTCAGCTTGTCGGGCTTTCATTTCCAGTTCCTCAATCTCTTTTTTGATGCCCTGGATGGTATCGACGATTTCCTTTTCATTTTTCCATGCCGCTTTGATGGCATCCAAGTCCTGTCGGGCATTGGCGATTTGCTCCTCGATGAGAGCGAGCTTTTTCTTCTCGTTTGGATCGCGCTTAATCCCCTCGCGTTCGATTTCGAGTTGACGCAGCTTGCGCTCGAGTTCGTCCACTTCTTCGGGTACGGAGTCGAGCTCCAGACGCAACTTGGCGGCTGCCTCGTCTATGAGATCAATCGCTTTATCGGGCAATTGACGCTCAGCTAAGTAGCGGTGTGATAGTTTAGCGGCGGCTATGAGCGCCTCATCCAGTATTTCGATTTTGTGATAGACTTCGTAGCGCTCCTGTAAGCCGCGGAGGATAGAAATCGTATCTTCTACCGAGGGCTCACTGATATACACGGTCTGAAAGCGACGAACGAGTGCTTTGTCATTTTCAAAATACTTTTGGTACTCGTCCAGAGTCGTGGCACCAATGGTGCGCAATTCTCCGCGAGCGAGGGCGGGCTTTAGTATATTGGCGGCATCCATAGCACCCTGTCCCCCTCCGGCTCCAATGAGGGTGTGAATTTCGTCGATAAAGAGAATGATTTGGCCATCGGAAGCTGAGACTTCCTGAATGACTGCTTTGAGTCGCTCTTCAAACTCTCCCTTATATTTGGCACCGGCGATGAGTGAAGCCAGGTCGAGAGTGTAAATTTCCTTTGACAGGAGATTGTCGGGCACATCTTGCTGCACGATTCGCCAGGCGATACCTTCTACAATAGCGGTCTTACCTACTCCGGCATCTCCGAGTAAAATGGGGTTGTTTTTCTTTCGGCGCGAAAGGATATGCATGACGCGTCGAATTTCTTCGTCGCGACCGATAATAGGGTCGAGTTTGCCACTTTCGGCTTGTTCGTTGAGATTAATTGCGTATTTTTTCAAGGCATTGTATTGATTATCTGCTTGAGGATCCTCTACGCGGCTCCCTTTTCTAAGGTCTTCCATAGCTTTTGTTATCTTTTCATCTGTTAAGTCCAATTTTCGGAGCAACTTTCCCGCCTTTCCGGCATCGCTCACCAGGGCGAGGAATAACACCTCCAAGGCCACGTAGTCGTCCCCTAATTTCTTGGCCCAGGACTGGGCTTTTTTCAAGGCGTCATTGGAGTGGCTGGAGAGGTATTGTTGTCCTCCTCCCGATACTGTGGGATAGCCATCGAGCAAGGTCTGGACTTCGGTCTGCAGACTTTTTGGGTTCACTCCCGTTTTTTGGAGTAAGAATTCAATGGTGGAGAAATCTTGTTGCATCAAAGCGTGCAATATGTGTGGTGTATCAACCACTTGTTGATCGCGATCGGCAGCAGTTTGCTGTGCTTTGAGCAAAGCCTCCTGTGCATTGTGTGTGAATTTATCGTAGTTCATGATTCGTCATTTATCTACTTTCATTGAATCAAAATTGAAGCCAAGCGATCCACTCCGCCAAACTGACCTCATTTCTATCTTTTCCTCTGTCCGTTTGTCAGTGTAGATAGCTGATTAACAGACAAAAAGGCAGTGAGGTTGGCTTGCAAAAAGGAAGGACGATAAAGGTGGGCGTGCCGGGGCCCGGGCAGGACGGAGCACAGCCTGTATAAATAATTCAATGACACACGAGCAGGGGCTCTATGGATCGCTACATTTCATCGAATCATCGATTTGCGGTAGCGATGGGAGGGGAGCCACGCCGCAGGCAGTGGCTGTCCGAGCCATCTTTGATGGTGAAGGACGGAACCCCCGATCGTAGCGCCCGGAGGAGCCAACTGGCTCCTCCGGGACCGCCCAAAACATTCAAAATAAACTGCTCTTACTCCATATCGGCCAGAAGTACCTGCACCGCTTTTTTCAGTTGAGGATCTTCGCCAGTGGCTTTTTGGTCGGGAGCGTGGGGCACGATATAATCGGGAACGGCCGGCGACATGTCCATGTTACTGCCCGTGGCCTTGACAAACCAGCCGCGAAAGGGCAGGCGAATCAGAGAGCCGTCGATGAGTCGTGCACCCCCGGTGGAAATGACCGCGCCAAAGGTGGGCTCACCAATCAAAGGGCCGATACCCAGCTGCTTGTACGCATGGGAAAAAATCTCGGCATTGCTGTAACTATTCGAATTGCAGATCGCTGCAGAAGGCTTGGTCCAGGCCGAGAGGGGTAGGCGCTCACTGAAGGGGTAAAAGTCCCGGAATTGTTCGTGGTCTTCCAGTGACTCCGCTGCATTGCGTGGAATAGTGTAGGCGTGCTGGCGAACATCCAGGACGGCCATCAATAAATCTGTAGTCCAACCTCCACCATTATATCGCACATCGATTACAATACCATCTTTGCCGTAGCCGGCGGCCATCAGCTCTCGCTCGAAGACCTCAAAACTCGGCCGATTCATCCCCTGAATATGGATATATCCCAGTCGACCCTCGCTGTATTTTTCTGTCAAATAGCGTCGCTCGGCAACCCACTCTTCATACAGCAAGCTGCGCAGGGAAGATGTGGTCCGTAAATATACATCGCGCTCCTCGCCTTCGCTGTTTTGCACTCGGAGCCAGAGGCGATCATTGGTTTTTTCTTCCAGTTCCCGATACGCATTTTGACTGGCATCCAGATGCTGTCCGCCTATCTGTACAATTAAATCTCCCGGCTCCAGGCGACTTTCCGACCGATCGGCCGGACTGCGAGGAATGACGCGCTGCACTCGCCAGCCATCAGATTCGGCCTTGAGGGCAACGCCTAAGTGGGCGGTTTTACGACGCTGGATATCTTCGCGGCTTCCTCCGTACATGCCCATGTGAGATGCATTGAGCTGCCCCAGCATTTCGTTAAATAGATCGCGGAAATCCTGTCGCGTGCTGGCTTGAATAGCCAGCGGCCGATACACCTCCCGGAGAGCCTCGAAATCCTGTCCGTGAAAATTTGGATCGTAAAAGCGAGTCGATACGAGACGCCAGGCTTCGTCAAACATTTGTGCTTGTTCTGTTTCGTAATCGATGCGCATTTTGGCCTTGAAGGGGAGACTCTCTACTTTGTTTTTCCCCTCGGGCAGGCGCTGCAACTTTCCACTCTTGGTAAAGTGGAGGTACTTATCGTCCGGACTCCTTTGGAGGCGTCCCAGGCCTTTGGCTGAGATTACCTTTTCAGCATCGGAGCCATCCCACTTGACTTTCATGAGTTGTCGGTCTTTCCCATCGCTTTTAATAAAGTACAGAGATTCACTATCCTCGCTAAACATTACCTGGCTCTCCGAGCCGGAGTAGCTGGTCACTTGGGTCAGTCGGCGGTAGATGTTTAAATGATCGATGTTCACTTCCGGAATGTCGGAGGTGTCTTTCGTCCATTGAAGGCGATTTTTTAATGCCGTGGGCACTTCATCCATTTCTTCCCAGTCGCGGGTATTGCGCAGGTAGTCATCTTCCTGCAGCCAGGCAATCCATACGTCGTAATCGCCATTGTTACGCTGGGAAATAAATGCTAACTTTTTGCCATCGGGGCTCCAGATGGGGGATCCATCGCGGCGGGGATGCATACTGACATTGAATGCCTCAGCTTTCGGGTCCAGGGAGCGGATAAATATATCCCGATTGAAATTCAAATCTGATTGTTCATAGGCAAGCCACTTCCCATCCGGACTCCATTCGAGCTCCGAGGGTGCTGACCAACCGGACCATAACTCTGCCCAGTCACTGACTTGTCCGAGCGAATCCACTTGAGCGCACTCCATTGTTGAGCCCGCTGACACCACCACCATCTGATCCCGTTCCGGGGAGAGTTCAAAATCGGTAATCATCGTCTCCCGGTCGATCCAGGGCTCCACTTCAATAGCGAAACTCCAGAAGAGATCGCCCAACTCTTCATCTGCACTGCGCAACAGGTATAACTCCTCCTTGCCTGAGCGGTCACTCATGAAGACCAAAGTGGAATCATTCAGCCATTGGGGCTTTTGATCTCGGTAAGCGTGCTCGGTGAGGCGCACTGTTCGCTTATTTTTCTCGTCATTCCGCATCATAAATAACTCGCCCCGCAGTTCAAAAGCAATGTATTTTCCATTGGGAGATATGGCATAATCTCCGGCTCCGGATGTCTTTGTCTCTACTTCCTCGGGGTAAAAGGTAAAATCCGATGGCAATTGCCATTCGACTTTTTTAGGGCTTTCATTCCTATTCATGACATATACATCACCCAGGCGCTCAAAAACGAATTGTTGCCCATCGCGACTGACGTCAAAATGCCTTATCCCCATAGAGGCAAAATCAGTGAGCTGGGACCATTCCTCGCCCGGGCCCTCAGCGGTGAAATTTGTAGCGTAAATATTATATGCGCCGGACCTGGCACTCAGAATAAAGGCCTCGTCCTCTGCCCAGCGAAGCATGATATCTTGCGCTGAATCCATGGCCAGAGGGTGGTAAGTCTCCGTTTTGCGATCCACCCACCAGATGTTATGTCGAGCCGATCCCCGGTAAGCCTCCCGGCTGGTTCGGCAATATCCCTTTACGACACCCCAGTATCGGTCATCGTAGGATGGTTCGGCCATTTGCCCCAGCGCATCCAGTGCGCGATTTGGCGTCGCAATACCCTCAGAGAAGGAAAAAATTTCATATTCGCGTTCCAGTTGCTTGTACGTCCTACTCGAGCGAAACACCAAACGACCATCGGGACGCCATGTCGGATATTGATCGCTGCCCGAATAATGCGTATGGCGCTCAATTTTACCCGTTTCCACATCATAGGAGAAAATATCTGTATTGCCATATCGATTGGATTGAAAAGCAATTTGCTTCCCATCCCGACTCCATCGCGGGTGACTATCATAGGCCTCATGCACCGTAATGCGACGGGCATCTTTTCCCTCGAGGTCTGAGGTCCAAATGTCCCCCTGATAGCAAAAAGCCATTTGCGTTCCATCGGGATGCAAAGCCGGAAAACGAGCCAGCACCTGCGCTTGGATTTCTACGGATACCCCTATGAGTAGAAAAGCAAGCATCCAAAGGAGTCTTAAATATTTCATACCGTCTTTTTTTTCGAAAGATAAAAATAATTTTTGCTACAGACTTAAAATGCCCCTGCTGAGGGGAACCAGCAGGGGCATGATAAATCAATAAATTGTAATTAAAAGAATTCTAAAAATGTTTTCATCTTCAATTCATCTCAAATATAGAACCACTTTCGCTTCCTTTTGTAGCTAATAATGCTGGTGGTATATTTAATTTTCTCTAATATGGCTTATTTTGGTGCAACCTAATCCGGGCGATATCGCCGATCTGACTTTGTTTGGGCGCGCCACTTACAATAAAATGTTGCAAAACTTGTGGTGGGCAGCAGGGTACAACCTACTAGCCATTCCTCTGGCTGCGGGCGTGTTGTACAATTGGGATAATTTATTAAACCCTGCCATAGGAGCCGTCTTAATGAGTTTGAGTACGATTATAGTGGCCGTCAATGCAAAGTTGCTAAAAGCATAACCCGATTTCCTCTGTGCATTCCACATTTATGTATTTTTTTTATTTGGGCGCTCCCCGAGCCGCCCGGGGAGACGTGAATTGACGAAATATCCCTTTTTTCTGAGGGCAAAGTAGCCTGCGCAAGGTTTGGGGTCGGCGGCTCGGGGCGGGCTGTGCGTGGGTTCCGTCCAGCACTATTTTCTTTCATCATATAAGTCTGAGTTTTGGGTCTCGAATAGTCTCCTGTTTTGTCTGTTGAAGAAATAAATAGTGCTGGACTCTCGCCTCGTCCGGACGAGGCGAGACCACTACCATCCCTAGCGCGGGCACTGGGGTTTTGTAGAAGAGTTTCTACCGAGAACGACTGGCGACGGGATTTGAGCGCAGAGGTTTCTCATTGCGGTTGATTGATAGGTCGGGATTGGACTCAGGCAGAGAGTATTCAATTTTGATACTTTCTCAGCTACGGCTTTACAGAATGCCATTGAAGTGGCGCATAATAATGCTACCATCGCAGGCTCACTCCACCAATAATCTGTCTAAAACCTCCCGGGAAAATCCCGGATGTAAATCGATTCAGTCGAGATGCCTTGAAGATATTGTCGCCGAGATTTTTGGCGTTGAGAAACAGCAAAATAGAGTATTTATCGGGAGCTGTGATTTCGTAATTGATATGTGCGTCAAAAGTGGTGAAGGCATCTAATCGACCAATCGCCCCTCCTGAAGACTCGGACTTAAAGTTCGCGAAGGAGGTGTATTGTTCTCCGACATAGTTGACCAAAAAGCCAACAGAAAGATCTTTGAAGGTATAATTCACCCCGGATGTGAAGGTCAACTGCGGGGTGTAGGGAAGGTCGGTATCCTTTAGTCCCTGGTCTCCGTAGATAAACTCCACTTCTGTTATATTGTCAAATTCTTCCTCGGGAAAGAACGAACCAGTCCAAAGCCTATCTTCTCCGTTCTCTTCTTGCACTCGCACCTGATATCCTCCCGGATTGTTTTCGTATTTATTTATAAATTCAGCTATGGTGGCGGGATTATGAATGACCTGCGAGAATAAATCCCGATCTACCAATATCCCATCCAGTATCCGGGACTCCATTACAGTGCCATTCACATTTAACTCTACAAAATGGTTTTTGCTTTTGATAATCGGAAGATTGAGCCCCACTTCGAGTCCCTGAATACCAATCTTACCCAATTCTCGAAACACTTCATTTCTACCCGCCGCATAGAAATTTTCAATTCTGGTATTGAAATAAGTAAGTTGCCCCTGGAGTATGTTCGGAATGATGTCCCCTTTCCAGCCTATTTCAGCATTTGTACTTAATTCGGGATCGATGTTGATCGACTCCCCGGCGAGGGGATTGGTAACCACTCCGTCTCGTTCGACCAAAAACCCAAAGACTTTTGAAGGTGCAATAAATCCGCGGTACAAACTGCCATAGAATTCACCGGACGAAAACTGGTAACTGGCACTGAGTCCGGGCTGCGTCACCCAGAGATTGTTACGTTCTTTACCTGCATCCGTTCCACTGAGGTTGGGATCCTGCGCAATGGCCTTTCGATCCTGCCTGAACATACTGATGTATTCGGTTCGCAGGATGGGGGTCAATTGAAAAGCGCCCCAACGCAAAGCCATGCGCAGATAACTGTTGCCAGACCAAACTTGATAATACAAATCTCGGTCAATATCTCCGCTCCGCGCCCAGCGGGAACTGTCGGCAGTGAGAAAGACATCACTATAGGTCTCAAAATGCGTATTCAACCCCACTTCTAATTCGTGTTCACCACCCCATGACGAAAATTTTTTGGTCATGGTTTCTTTAAGGCCTATCACATTAAATTTCCATCGACTGTCCGTAGAGCTTTCAAAGCCGTCTTGAATGCGCCCCACTCTTACGTAATCGTTAAGGCCAAAACTGCGATTTCTCAAGTAGCTGTACTTACTTTCAAAAATATCGGGGCCCACATAGGACTCCACTTCTTCGGCCTGCACCAGGGCGGTGGTTTGCCGCCACCAATCTCTTTCAAAACTAGAACCATAGGCTTTGGTCTTGAATTCCAGCCGAGGGCTTTTGACAAATTTATGTATGATATCCAACCCTAATCTCTGCATGGTAAATTGGTCGGCATCAAATGGATTTTGCGTCGGATCGATGTCGTAGGTGAAAGGGGTAATAGAACTGAGCGTTGCCTGATTCTCTTCTATTTGGCCACTAATTTTGATATAGAAAGATTGACGATCGCTCAGATCTGCGAAAATTTTCGCGTTGAGGTTGAGCATTTCAACGGAAGCATTTTGAGTAAAGCCGTCAAATCGTTTATATACCCCTTCTAAAAGGACGCCTAAGCCGTTCCAGGTGCCTCCATAGGACAATAGTCCCGTCATATAGTTGCGTTGTCCACCGACCAACTTGACTCGCATTTCTGGTTTTTGGGGCGGTTTGGCCGTGATGTAATTTACTGCACCAAACATGTTATTGGGACTGTACCTCAACATATCGGCTCCCTTGTACACCTCAATGGACTGAATTCTATCGCTGATAGGGTTGTAATATGCACCGGGAGCGACATATGGTGCCGGAGCAGCCGGGCTGCCATCTTCCAAAAGCAGAATTTTTTTGGATCTACGCCCCCAACTTCCGCGTATACTGATGTTGGGTCGATTGCCGAGTCCCATATCACCGACAATATTTACGCCGGGAATGGTGCGAAGGAGTTCTTCGGTTTGCAAGGGGTTCCTGTTGAGAATTTCTTGAGGGCTGAGTCTGAAGTTTGACCCAACAAAGTCCCTTTTGTAATTTGATGCCGTCGAGCGAACAATTATTTCATCCAAACTGGTAGGGCGTTCTTTTAACTCGATAACGGCAATTTCTTGGCCCGCAGAAATGGAAAAGGTGTCTTTCTGGAAGCCGATGTAAGATATGTAAAGAAGGGCGCTATCCTTAGCTATTGAAATTTCAAATCGGCCTTGTGCATCACTGACTGTAGATTCCTTCTCGGCAGTGTAGATTAATACACCGGCTAAAGGCCCATGATTATCTTTTTCTACGACTTTTCCTTTGATTGTAGTCTGTGTAAATAAAATCGGCCCACTGAGCAAAAAAAAGCAAGATGCAAGAACCCATTGATGCAATAGACATTTCATAATCTTCAATATTAATTCAGTATGATAGCGAATATAATAATCTGGGAGCAAGTAACCAGAGAAAGGTAAAACGAAATGCAAGGGGGCTTAAAATTCATATGTCGTCATGAATATATTGGGGCTTGTCATTCCTCTTCCCACTGGAAGGTTTCCAGGAGGTGAAAGATGTCCTCTTTAATAAAGGAGCTGATGGGTCCAAGAGAGTCAGGCTCGTTTTGGGTGTCGTAGTATAAGGCGATTTTAAAAAAGTGTTGAGTGCTATCGCTGAGGAAGACCTGCATGGGAGAGGCCGCCGGGCCTGAAAAGTCAAAAATAACTCCTCCAACACCATTTCTATTGTTGTATCGGTACTCTTCCATATAATCCGAGCGGCGGTTGATTTGATCAACGATATCGTAAGCATCAGTTTTGTATCTGTCAAAATCTTGCCTTCCGTCTAAAGGGGCATAGCTACAATATAATTGGGCCTGAAACATGGGATAGCTAATATTGAACCAGCAGTCGTGCGGCGGATTGAATTGCTTGTATTTTGGATCCCGGAGGATTTCTACATAATCCGGAATTTCAAATTGGAAGGGGCAATCACTTGTTGTGTAGGTGCGATATTCGCCAGTGGGGTACTCCACTTTTGGGTACACTCTGGGCTTGGGCGTTTGACTTTCTTCAGCGCAAGCGGACAGCCATAGAAGTGAGATTGTGACGCTCGCTAAAAATATCAGTTTCATCTAGGTTAAGGTCATTTTAATTTTTTCAATGCGACGCTCTGAAACGGCAACTATTTTAAACCGGAACTGCCCCACTTTTATTTCCTGTCCGATCATCGGCATTTTACCCACGTATTCCAAAAACAATCCGGCGATGGAGTCAGCATCTCCTTTTATGGCATCAAAAGTGTCTATGGGGATCCCCGTAATGCGACAAACATCGTTGAGCATGGATTTTCCCTCAAAGATATATTCATTGTCATTGAGTTTCACGAAGTCAACTTCTTGTTCTTGATCGAATTCGTCTTTAATATCTCCAATGACTTCCTCCATCACATCTTCTAAGGTGACCAATCCGGCCGACCCACCGTATTCATCCACTACTATACCCATGTGTAAGTGTTTTTGTTGAAACTCTTTGAGTAGTTCGTTAATTTTCTTGTTTTCCGGTACGTAGAGAATCTCATCCTGTAATAATGTGGTCCAGTCAAAGTCGGCGGGTTGTTCTAGGTTGCCCAGCAGATCTTTGACGTAGAGTATGCCAATAATATTGTCGAAATCATTTTCAAAGACGGGGAGTCGGGAATAGCCGGACTCTTTTATGATGTTCAGCACCTCATTGTAAGGCGTGTTTTTGTCTATGGCTACCACATCCACTCTGGAACACATAATCTGCTTGACTGTCACCTCGCCAAACTTCATGATACTTTTCAAAATGTCGATCTCGTGTGAGCTGTGTTTGTCTTGACGAACGGTGAGCTCTATAGCGCGATCGATGTCATCTTTATTGACGTCTTTTTTAAAGGCATTTCCCAATTGAGATTCCAGCCCTTTCGACATCGATACCAAAGATCGACTAAAGGGAGAAAGTATGCGATCTAAAAAGAAGATCGATCGAGACATAAATCGCGCGAGTTTCAAATTATTGACGGTAGCATATACTTTGGGCGTCACTTCGCCGAAAAGGACTAAAACAAAAGTCACTAATCCTACCGTGAATATGAAATTAAAGACCCGGGCTGCGACGGAAATAGAAAAGGCAAAGGGAGAGATTTCGCGAAAATACTCCGCCCAGGCGATAAATAAGTCTTGAGACAGCCACACCCAGATTAAATAATCTGAAACGATAACGATGGCAATATTGACAAAGTTATTGCCAATCAATATCGTCGCCAAAAGCCGTCGGGGACTGTCGAGCATGGAGACAATCCGTTTTGCTGCGGCGGAATCTTCCTCTTTGAGCGATTTAATGTTACTCTTGGTCAGAGAGAAGAACGCGATTTCAGAACCTGAAATCAAGGCAGACGAAATAATGAGAATTATTAAAAGGAAAAGCGCTGTTGGCCACATATTCGACGGGTCACTTTGAATAAATGGACCCAGATAATATTCATAAAAATATTCACCAGTGGGAGGGTCATCTGCTTTCAATGCTTGTAGTTTTGTGAACAATTATTGCGATCATTGGGGCTCAACTTTCTTCGGTTCTGCCGTCACTATCTCGGGCATCGCCGGCACTTTCTTCAATATCATTGTGCCGATCCAGTGCGCGGAAATAATTTACTCTAACTTCCGTAAGTCGGCGTTCCTGATCGTCTTTGTCCTTGAAGGTTCTATTGACGAGTTTCCCTTCGATATAAACGAGGCGTCCTTTTTTTAATTGCTCACCGGCTCGCCGAGCCAGAGACTCCCAAAATACAATATTATGCCATTCGGTCTTTTGTTGCCACTCACCGTTTTTATCTATATAATTTTCATTTGTAGCTAAAGACCCCCGGCCTAACAAACTGCCACTTTCGAGTTCCTGGACTTCTATATCCTTACCCAAATTGCCAATTAATGTAACCTTGTTAATCATTTTTCAAATACTTGTTTGCTTACTAAGTTAATGAAAATATTTCAAAGCGCTAAAGTAGGGTTTTTGTACTTTACTTTTTCATCTGCTCAAGTCAATTTGAGAATGGTGGGTATTCCCGGTTTCTGAATAGCGGCTCAGAGTGGAAGAAAACCTCAAGTGAGGCAGCAGGGTGCTCACTGAAAGGAGCTTCACCGAAATTAAATATGTGAAAGTTGTTGCTTTTGGAGGAAGCTCCGGACGATCTTTGGTAAGCCATATTTTTTTAATTCGCTCTTATTGGCCCACTGAAAACTTTCTGGCAATTTCAGTTTTGAAGGAAGGAAGCATCGGTAAAAATAACCGTGAATATATCTGTGGGTTAGTGTTTGAGTGCTATGGCTCAAAAACTGCAGTTTTACAGCTTGTTTCGCTTCCAAAAATTGAGATATCTCTTGATACTTTGGGGGATGACCATCGGGTCGCTCTAGCAAAGGCAGTTGGTAAAGTCCTTTCCAAATGTCGTTTTCCTCTCTTTGCTCTAATGCTATTTTCCCCTCTTGCTCTATCCAATAGTAATGGAAATGCCGGTGTTTTTTAGTAATATTTTTCTTTTTATGGGGATAGACGTGTACTTGACCTGCTGCGTAGGCCTTGCATTCGACTTGTAGGGGGCATTCGGGGCAAAGGGGAGAGCGAGGCCGACAGACCGTAGCTCCGAAATCCATGATGGCCTGATTGAATTGGGCGGCCTTCTTGTGAGGTATGGTGTTCTCCAAAAAACTTTGAACAAAGTTTTTTCCACTCGCCTGATCGATGGGTTGCTCACTGGCCTGGAAGCGACTGACGACTCGAAGGCTGTTGCCATCTACCACAGGAAGAGGCAAGCCATAAGCAAAAGATCCAATAGCTGAGGCGGTATATGGCCCCACCCCTTTGAGTTGGAGAAGCTCGGAATAGGTTTTTGGGAATCTGCCGTTGTATTCCTTGGAGATAAAGTTGGCAGTAGCCCAGAGGTTTCGCGCCCGGCTGTAATAGCCCAAGCCTTCCCAAAGCTGGAGCACCTGATCTAATGAGGCCGCAGCCAGATCCTCTACGCGGGGAAAATGTTCTAAAAAGCGATGGTAATATTTCTTTCCTTGTTCTACTCGAGTTTGTTGCAAAATGATTTCAGAAAGCCAAATCTTGTAGGGATCTTTTTCCTCTTTCCAGGGCATTTCCCTCTGATTGATTTCTCGATGCCACTCCAGAAGATTCTCGGTAAAAAAGTCGGCTCTTTCCATTGCGTTAAAATAACAAAAGGGAATACACTTTCGAGTATTCCCTTTTGTTGAATTCGGTTTAATTTACGAAGCCTTGCTATTCATTCTGTTCTCATATAAGGTAGAATATCTCGCAGCAATCTTGCTTTTCAATGCTTTACGGGCAAAGAAAATTCTACTTTTCACAGTCCCAAGAGGCAATTCTAGCTCGTTGGCAATTTCCTGATACTTATAACCTTCGTAGTGCATCATGAAGGGAATACGGGTAGAATCATCCAACTCTTCGATCATACCCATGAGTTCATGAGTCATAATAGAAGATTCCGCTTTGTTACTGATGGTGACACTACCACTATTGATATAGTACATGTTCTCAGTGGTGTCTATGATCGTATTGGCCTTCTTTTTCTTGCGGTAATTGTTGATAAAGATGTTTTTCATGATGGTAAACATCCAAGCTTTGAAGTTCGTACCTTCTCTAAATTTATCTCTATTTGTAATTGCTCGAAAAGCCGTCTCTTGATATAGATCTTTCGACGCATCTGCACTCTTTGTTAGGTTATAAGCAAAGGA
>JAWLFI010000183.1:0-4964 GCA_041685645.1 Saprospiraceae bacterium
AGATGTAGTATTTAATGGCAAAACCTACAAACTCGTTTATCGCAGCGGAAAAAGAAACTACCACGAATTGGCCGCTCATATCGCCCGGAACCAACTCTCCTATCCTACCTTTATATTTTTAAATGAAAATGCGGAAGTAATCCAGCCTTTGAAAGGGTATCAAGATCCTAAAACTTTCAAAACAGTGATGACCTACATCGGCGAAGATCACTATAAAAAAACTCCCTGGAGCCAATATACACAGACACCGAAAGGCAAAAACTAATCGATTTATTGCATTTTTTCTTATCCCATATCCAATGCACTCACCAGAGCATATATGATGAGTATCAGCATGAGCGCTACTACGATCAATACAATCATCCGAGTTAAAGACGATCGATTGCCTCCCTTGTGATTTCTTCTTAACTTTACCATTGTGCTAATATGCAATCTTTTTCATACATTGGCAACATGTTGTGGAAGCATTTAATAGGATTTATTTTCTGTACCTTAATGAGCATCAGCTTGTTCGGGCAAAATTTTATCGTTGAATACCCCCATTTTGCCGGACTCAATACGGGCAACAGCCATGCGGTAGAAGATCTGGGTATGTCTGCGATAGGAAGCCCGGCTCTCTCTATTTTTTCCGGAACCCAACAATGGTCGCTATCTTATAGAACAATGACTTTTGGCGATTTTGGACTTCAGCATATGCAAGCCGGAGGGAAATTTAAGTTCAGAGAAAACCAGCATTTTGGGCTTCAAGCTCGCTATACGGGCAACTCGGCAGTTCACGTTTTGCATTTTGCTGGCCAGTATGGTCGGCAACTCTTCAATAATTTTTCTGCCGGTATTCAAATCAATTACGGCCAACGCACCGCACCGCAATACGAGATAGAAAATCAATTGAGTCTAGATCTGGCATTGTATAGCGAACCCCTCGATCGACTAGAATTAGGACTATGGTTGCAACATATTTTTCCCGTCATAGGGTCCTCCTTTGAAAACGCAGCCATCCTTTGCTCGGCCAAATACTCTTTGTCAGAAGTTTTTGCTTTGTATGGCTCCTTTTATCAGGATATCAACTCGGAGTTGTTGGTCGGTACCGGTATCATGTATAGAGTATCAAAACAGTGGGATTTCAAAGTAGCGTATTTTCCCAATACCGCAGCTTTTACTTTAGGCCTGGGCTTCCGCATGGATCACTGGGGTGGACATACCGGAAGCTATATCCAACCACAGTTTGGATGGCAACCGGGGGCCGCCTTGTACTATCATAACTAATCAGAATTCCCCTGCGACTGATAGGCGAGTTCTAAAGCTACGACCTCTGAATATGACGCCAGTCCTGCGCGCACGCCTTGTATCTTAAGGAACGAATCGTAGACCCAGTCCCGGCTGCGAGGAAAAAGATCCGGATATTTCTCGTGTTGATTGCGTATATCCTTCAAATCTTCTAAAAAGGCATCGGGAAAAGTATCGCGATATGCCTCGTATTTTTCTGGATACAAATGGCGAAAATTCCCGGCTACATAGCGCCAAAAACTCAGATAGCCGGAATAGACTACGAGAGGGTGTGAGGATTGACGACAAGTCTGAAAAGCAACAAAATTGGCCTCTCCTTCATCTGTAATCCCAAAATTATGAGCCAATTCATGAGCCATGACAAAGGGCTTAACCAATTCGTGCAGCCCTCCATCCCAATATCCCTCTCCCCCCATCGGGAAATAAAATCCGGCCGTGCTCCACCGCAATAAAAAGCCGGGCTGAATAGAACGAATATGCGCCGGAACAGAAATCAATAGACCGTGTTGAAATAACCAATCCTTTTGAGATTTGGTAATATCAGACAGCATCGCAGCAGTACCGGGTGAATGCTTAGTCGATTGCCATTGCTCCCGCGCAGCCAGCGTCCTTCGGCTGGTCAATTCAAAGAGTTGAATGAGCTCTGCAGAATCGGGTGTCGGCTTACTCCAGTCCAGACGAGCCTGAAGACTCGGCAAATTGTAGTTAAAACCCCAGCTCAAATAGAATAGAAAAATCAGCACACCAATACCGTTGATCACCCACCGCACCCCTTGCCAAAAGCTTGTACTTCTTTTTATAACAGCGTAGAGCAACCTCCCGATCAATAGAAAAAGCCCTATAATCCATATCCACAAGGCGGGAACCGGAAGCGTACTGAAGGGCCACAATATCCACTTGACCGCCACAAATATCCCGCGAAAATATATGACTTCAACTAGATCGGCACTCATCCATCCCAGCAGAAAATGAACAATAAGTGAACCTATTCCCAAACAAATTCCGTAATTTTGGCTCCACTTTATTGCTTTCATAGTTGAATCAAGTATATGAAAACAATATATAAGAAATCGCGTTTTAATTAAGAACTTAAACACAAAATTATGGCAGTCGAATTCACGGATAGCAATTTCAAAGAAGAAGCACTCGATATTGACGACTTGGTCGTCGTGGATTTTTGGGCAGAATGGTGTGGACCCTGCAAGATGATCGGGCCCATCGTAGAAGAATTAGCCAAGGAGTATGAAGGAAAGGCAAAGATCGGAAAAGTAAATGTTGATAAAAATTCTGAAATCTCAATGAAGTACGGTATTCGTTCCATTCCCACTATCCTTTTCTTGAAGGGCGGCGAAGTCGTCGATAAGCAGGTGGGCTTGACCTCGAAGGAAGGCTTGAAATCCAAAATCGAGGCTCAACTATAGGCAAATATTTCATATATTAAGCCCTGAGGAACGTCACCTTGGGGCTTTTTTATTTTTAGGGGGTGCCCCCTCGTTCCTCGGGGTCGGGTCATCCGCGGGTTCCGTCTCGGCGCCCCGAACATATTACAATCCATGGAAGTAAGATTGTTATCACTTATCGCAAGTCTTACAGCTGTAAAATGGCGCCGAGACCCCTTCGGTGATGGCGAAGCATCACCTCGGGCCGCTACTACCCCTCACCCGGCCAGCGCGCCAAGCACCCTCTTCTCAATTAAATGATATCTTCGAAGTCACATATCAATAGAATACAAGATCAATACTACTATGAAAAATTATAAGCAATTGCAAGAGCGCATGAAAGAACTTCAATACCTGCAGTCAGCCATCGCTACACTTCAGTGGGACCAGGAAGTTTACATGCCCAGTCAGGCTTCTACCTTTCGGAGTCAGCAGCTCGCCCAATTATCCTCCTGGGCGCACGATCAATTTGTAGCTCCAGAAATGGGGCAATTACTAGACGAATTAGCAAGTCAAAATCTCGATGACGATCAGCGAATCAATGTGCTCCGCAGTCAGGAAGATTATGAAAAGGAAATCAAGTTGCCCACATCTTTTGTCAAAAAACGATCTTCCGCCATTTCCACTGCATATTCATCCTGGGTGAAAGCCAGAGATGAAAGTAAAGCATCCCTTTTCTTGAAGGATTTCGAACCCCTGTTAGATATTAAGCGGGAAGAAGCTGAATTGCGGGGTTATGAAAACCATCCCTACAATGCACTTTTTGACTTATTTGAACCGGGTATGACTGTCACAGATTTAGATCGGCTTTTTGGGACCTTCAAAGAGCAAGTGGGACCCATTAAAGAAAGGGTTTTTGCACTCCAGGAGAATCATACCGATTTATTGAAAAACAACATACCAGAGAAAACGCAGTGGGCCTTTGGCCTAGAGGTCTTAGAGCAGATGGGGTTTTCATTCGAAAGAGGCCGGCAGGATAAGTCGCATCACCCCTTCACCATAACTCTGGCTCCCAATGACATCAGGGTGACTACCCGCGTGGATGAAAATGACTTTTCGAATATGCTCTGGTCCTGCATTCACGAAGGAGGGCATGCCTTGTATGAACAAGGTCTGCCGAAAGAAAAGTATCAGGCACTTCCTCTCAGTGAGGCGGCCAGCCTATCCATACATGAATCCCAGGCCAGATTATGGGAGAACCAATTGGGAAGATCCATACCCTTTTGGAAGTTCCTGTTTCCCCAACTCGTTCAGTCCTATCGCCCTGCTTTCGATGGGGTTTCCTTTTCTCATTTCATGAAAGCCATTAATCACATACAAGCCAATACCATTCGAACCGAAGCAGATGAGCTCCACTACCATCAACACATCATTATTCGATACGAGATCGAGAAGCAATTGATGAGTGGCCAGTTAGAAATTAAGGATGTGGAGGAGTACTGGAACCAAGCCTATTACGACGAGCTGAACATTGAAGTAAAAGATCCGAAAGAAGGAATTCTCCAGGATGTGCACTGGGCACATGGAGGTATTGGATATTTCCCTACCTATACTATTGGCAGCTTTTACGCCGCGCAATTTCACGAACAAATGTTGTCGGAAATGGAAAATCTAGATGCCGCGATTTCAGATGGAAATTTCTCACAAGTCTTTCATTGGCTGGAGTCAAATATATACAGACACGGCAGGAAATATAAGTCCCCGGAATTGTGCCAAAATATTTGTAATCAACCATTATCCGCTCTTCCATTTCTCAAGTCATTTGAAGAAAAAATCGATCAAATTTATCAATTGGAGGGGTAAGAATAAATCCAGATTAGTGAGAATTGATGAGTAACAAAATTTAGAATAGTCCTTCAGAGAACAAAAATGCCCTGAGCTTAGTTGTATATCAGTACTTCACGCTACATCCTCTTTTCCTAGAAATTAGTTACTTACAAGTATAAAACCAAAACCAAAATATTACGGCTACCGATATTTTTTCACTATATTAGTGGTACTAATTCACAAAAAAAACCAAAACATGAACAAAATTCTATTATTAATGACTCTTATGCTCGGTCTAACGCAATTGAGCTTAGCAGAAAATAACTTCAGTGCAGAGACAGATGGCATTGAACCTATTGCATCAGAAAATTTCACAACGACAAGCGCTACAGATGGTGAGCTAGCTGTTGTAGCAAAAAAGGAGAAAAAAGGATTGGGAAAACTTTTTTCATGGGTAAAAACAAAGGTGAC
>JAWLFI010000184.1:0-4960 GCA_041685645.1 Saprospiraceae bacterium
GACACATATCTAGGAATGGTGGTTAGGGATAACGAGACCTATGAGAGTATTAGCCAGTATTTGCCGGCGCCAATTCGCGCTGGAAGCTGCTATGAAATGACCATTTCTCTTTGTAAATCCAAGATTTACATCAGCCAAAGTCGCATGACCGGACGCACGGAAAATTACGATGAACCGGTGGTACTTCGGATTTATGGAGGCACTTCTATTTGCCGACGCAGTGAACTATTGTATGAGTCTCCTCCCATCTCCAATACAGAATGGGAAGAATTTCTCGTAGAGTTTAAGCCATCCGGCGATTATCAAACAATAATGTTAGAAGCCTTTTACAAAACTCCGGTTCTGTTTCCTTACAATGGGAATCTACTCGTCGATCACGCCTCGGACATTGAAAAAGTGACATGTCCTGAAGAGAAAGAGGAGGAAAGTATCGTTAAAACTAACGAGAGTAAAAACCAAAATCGCGACTCGGCGAGTTCGAAGATGAAAAACGAATCCATAAGTGAAAAATTGGCATCAACCAGTACTGACAAAAAAGGTGCGTACATTTCTCCCTCAATTATGCCGGAGCTTCAGATCGACAAGGTCAAAAAGGATCAGACGATACGCGTAAGGAGTTTGCATTTTGATGCAGATAGCACGAATATCAATGAGGAATCCATTCAGGTAATCGATGAAATATTCAGATTTTTGGACTACTATCCCAATATTAAAATCGAAATCGCAGGACATGCTAACCTGAAGCCCAAAAAAGATTACGCCATAGATCTATCCCAAAAAAGAGCGGAATCCGTTTCCAGGTATTTAGTTGAAAAAGGAATTGATCCCAATCGAGTTATTCCCGTTGGGTACGGCAAGACCAAACCCATTGTGGAAAGTGTGAATCGGATTGCCAACAAGCTCAACCAGCGAGTGGAAATCAAGATCCTGGAGACCGAATAAACTGTAATCGATAGCCCAGTTTTTCCAGTTGTTGCCAAAAAGTGGGGAATGATTTATTCACCACCTGGCTATTTCGTATCCCAACGGTCTGTGTGGCGGCTGCACTCGACATACACATGGCCATGCGATGGTCTCCATGAGAGTCAATAAGATGAGGAGATGTTGTTGTTTCTTTCGTTGAAGAAGCAAGAATCTCGATTCTGCCTTTTTTACGAGCGCTCAATACTCTACCCATTTTGCCCCATTCCCGTTGTAGTGATTCGATTCTGCTGCTTTCTTTATGCACTAAGCTCGACAGTCCATGGAAAGTCGCCGGCACTTCGAAGAAAGCATAGAGAGAAATCAAGGACATAGCGATATCCGGGCTCCCGGACAGGTGAAAAGAGTCACCAAAATAATACGAACTTTTCTGTGTTTTTTCCAGATACCAATCGGAATCAATAAAGTAGGATCTCCAGCCCTGAGCGGCAGCCCAATGCTGGAGCAGTGCGTCACCCTGAACGCTGTGGGAATGCAAGTTTTTGCAACAGAGCCGAGGAATATCCAGAATATTGGCGTGCATCCAAAAGTAGGAGGCTGCTGTCCAATCAGATTCTACAGGCAGAGGTCCTGTTCCCGGTGTTTGGTACTTCCCTGCTGGAATCTCGATCAATGATTCTTTTATTCGAATGGGAACTCCAAGGATCGTCATGAGTCTAGCCGTCATTTCGATATAGGGATATGAAATGGGGCTGCCGGAAATTTCAATCTTAAGTCCACGGGGCAGATAGGGTGCGACCAACATTAAGGCAGTGATAAACTGAGAGCTCACTTCACCTGAGAGCCGAATATGGTCCCATTTCCATTCAGAAGGGGTAATAAATACTGCTGCCTCATTTTCATCGGAGATCCATCGGATATCTGCCCCCAGAGTATTGAGAGCATGCACCAATGGAGCTATGGGGCGGTGCAGCATAGATCCCCTTGCTCTCAGTTCGCCGCGAAAACCGGATTGAGCCAGATAAGCGAGTAAAAACCTAAAACTCGTCCCCCCTTCCCCGGAGAAAATTTTGCGTTCACCATTTTTCGCGGCGGTCAATGCTCGTGTAAGTTCTACAGTATCTCCGGACTTAGATTCTGAGGGAATAAAGAGATCTTCTCCGGCGAGGGCCTGCATAATCAAGAGTCGATTGCTGATGCTCTTGGAAGCCGGGAGTTCTATACTTACTTCACGAGGCAGGTGATCGGGAGGTGAAATTTCAAGCATAATTTGTATAATAAACCACGAGAATCAGCATCTGCCTACAAGCTATCATGGGCTTACTCTTCTTCTCGATGAGCTTTTTTCTTATTCTTTTTCCTCTTTCGCTTTTCAAATCGCTCAAAGGCATGAATAATCTGCTTGACTAATCGGTGCCTCACCACATCATCACTCGTCAGTTCAATTTTCTCTACCCCTTCGAGTGGACTCAACATGTGAATCGCCTGACGCAGGCCGGAGTTACCGTGATACGGCAAATCAATCTGAGTTAAGTCGCCGGTAATAATATATTTCGCTGAAGGTCCCAAACGAGTCAAAAACATTTTAATCTGAGATAAAGTAGCATTTTGGGCTTCATCCAGAATCACAAAAGCGTTGTCGAGCGTTCTCCCACGCATAAAGGCAAGGGGAGCCACCTCAATGATTCGATTCGCCATAAAATGATTTAACTTCTCCAGGGGAAGCATGTCATCCAGGGCATCGTATAGCGGTCTCAGGTAAGGATCGACTTTGTCCTTTAGGTCACCGGGCAAAAATCCTAAACTCTCCCCAGCCTCTACGGCAGGGCGCGTCAAAATGATCTTTTTTACCCGCCTGTTTTTTAGCGCGCGCACGGCCAGAGCTACCGCCGTGTAAGTTTTCCCCGTACCAGCGGGTCCCACAGCAAAAACCACATCGTTGGTTTCTGTCGCTTCAACGAGCCTCTTTTGATTCTTTGTTTTTGCTTTTATCGCTTTCCCACCGCGGCCGTGAACGATTACATTGGCCGGATTACTGGGACTGAGCTGTTGATGATAGGAGGTAGAATCAGCCAGCATATCTTTTACAGTGGCTTCCGGAAGCTCATCTTGTTCCTTTAAAATACGGACCATGAGTTCCAATTGCGCCTTGGCTCCCTGTGTATCCTTTTTATTTCCCTTTAGTTTGACATTATTGCCTCTGGAAGTAATTTGGATGTTGGAGTAGGCATTTTTGAGGAGATTGAGCTTGTGGTTTTGATGTCCAAACAAGTCCAATAAATCCACTCCTTCAATAGTGAGAATGATTTCGCTAATCTTCTTGTCTTTTATAATCTATGGTTTTTATTGTGATACAACTGTTGCTATATAATGTTTAAGATAAATACAATTGCTTCAATCTGAGAAAGAATCATCGGTTAACTAATCGTTACTTTTTTGCCTGCCCAAAATAAGAGGGCGATACTTAGCATCGAAAAGAGCAATCTGAGAATCAAACACGAAATAATATTCAACAGTTCCAAGAGCGGAGAAATAATCGCGTTCTTGCTTCAATTGGGGACATGCTCTTTTCGTTGCGGCCATTTCCCCCAGGCGCAATACTTGGGTAGCCGGCATTTTGGCTTCCGCCTGAAAGAAATTACAGGGACCTTCACCACTCACCAGGGTCGTGTCGCTTATGGAAAAATGAGCCTTTCCTTGCTCTTCTTTTCCCCAATCCATGCCATTGACCCAATATACTTCCCATCTGCTATTCTTCACAGCTTCCGGTACTTTTCCGCTCAGTGGCCCCACTTCTGTTTTTGACAAACGATATCGATGACTCAATTCCCGCTCGATGCGTTGACCCTCCCAGTTCAACATCACGACAGCATTTTCATTAATCCAGTACCTTTTCTCATCATCCAGAATCACTTTCCCACCATCTGAACTCCAATTGAAATTCCCTCGCTCGACAACTCTCTCCTTTGCCTTTCCCAAATATTCGCTACTCAATTGATAGCTATCATCGGCATTCAATTCCAACACCCGTACAATCCCAAGGCAATCTGCACAAGGAATCACTCCGAGATAAGTTCCGGACCAATCCAAAGAGTTTTTGGAAGTATGCATATCCGGAGCAACCCCAACAGCCTCTTCAGATTGGGTATTATTTTTACTACCTCCGCATCCGCAGAGCAAGAGACCGCTTAAAAGAATCCACAAGCACTGGAAAAAACAATGATTCAATATTGTCAATTGAGGATGATTCACATTCATTATTGCAGGACCACTTTATGTACATAAACGCCATCGATTCCATAGATTTTCAAATAGTATATGCCCGCCTGATCAGGGGTTCGAAGGTCAACAGTTTGTTCGCCGTTGGGAAAAATTCTTACACTTTTCCCCGGAGACAGCTCTTGACCTGCATTATTATACCATGATAGTTGCAACTCTCCCTGATGGGCAGACTGGATTCCCAATTGAACCCACTCCCCTGCCTTTACGGGATTTGGAGCCACCGAAGACACTGACCACGAGCGATGTATACTTTGCCATTGATCAACCCCAACGGTGCTGTCCTGGTCATACGGGACAAAAGCGGCATACACATTTATATTACCGTCATTGGTGCGCCCATCGGACCAAATAGGAATCGCCTGATATTTTGTAACCAAAGTCTGATTGTACTCCCCGATGCCAAAGCCTGCATTTTGGCTGCCAATCGCACTAAAATCGCTTGTTTCACCGCTCAATGGTACCGGATCTGACCATTGGATACCTCCGTCATCGGATTGCGTCAACACATAATGTGTTTGGCTGCTGTCTCCTCCAGCGTGCCGATCATAATAAGTGACGACCAGACGACCGGATGGAGTTATAGATACGCTGGAATAGTACTGATGTTCGTCAGGAGTTCCCTGTTCAGAAAGGACCTCAGCTCGCGTCCATGTCAAACCTCCATCATCTGAAAAACTGAAATAAATATCTAAACCTCTGGTTTTCGGGGTGTCGATCCCATTAGCGGTCCAAAATGAATATATACGTCCGGAATAAA
>JAWLFI010000185.1:0-4949 GCA_041685645.1 Saprospiraceae bacterium
GTCTCTGTGCCTACCTGTCCCCTGCGGTCGCGATATTTGAAGATAAAAGCATAAACGCCGTTGGGCGCAGGCTGCCCCTGATTGCCATGTCGGCCATTCCAATACACATTATTTTGTTGGCTTTCGAAAACTAGCGCGCCCTGACGATCAAAAATTTGTAGCTCTAAGACCTCTACATTTTCGGCGTAATACTGCCACACATCATTTATTCCATCGCCGTTTGGGCTGAACACATTGGGAAAAAACAAGGTGTAGTCACAATCTACCGTTTTCACCTCGATTTCTATGGGAGTAGATGAGCACTCGTCATGCAACCAGGCGCTATAGATTCCCGGCCCGGAAAACGTGCGGTCAAATCCAAGCTGACCATCGGCCCAGTGAAGCTCGCTACCTTGTTGAAATAGGCTCTCGGGTAACTCCCCGGAGTCAAAACGCAGCGGGTCAGACGCGCAGAACTCGAGTTCGTACCGCTCGGGAGAGCTGTTACAGGGGGCGAAGGCAAGCTGAAACTCCACGTCTATAACTCCGCAAGCTGTGTGAAGAGATAATACATACGAGCCAGTATCCGGGAAAAGGCGCTCTACGCCTTCTACACCATCTGCCCACACTGCCTTCTGAGCTGACTCGAATCGAGGGTCATCTGGCAAGTCTGAAAGCTCCAACTGCCGACATTCTTCCGGGCAGAAGGTCAAGCGAACCGGCGGTATACGAGATGGTAGCGGCTCAATGACCACCGCATCCATCCAAAGAGAAAAACTGTTACTCCAAACTACATTGGTATTATAATATTCGGGTTCGAATTCCCGGTAGATCGAGTCAGGTACTTCGTACAACGTTCCCGGTGCCTCATACAAAGCGCCACCAAAAAAGTGTATAAAGCGTTCGCCTCCACGTGCTTGAAAACAGCCTTCCCACTGCTTCCACTCTCCATAATTTAAGATATATTCCCCGGTGTCGGTTTGGAAAATCGTGTGGTGGCCCGGAAAATCTTCCGGTTGTATGTAAAGATCCGTATGTCCGGTAGTGTCGGAAGAAAGAACCACCTGTACTTGATCGCTGGTATGTGTGCGATTGTATTGTTGCGCATAATGGGCTGAAAAATAATAGAGGGAATCCTTTTGTAGGGGTTCACTTAGGAAGCCGGACAGTGCCCGGAATAATCGAATGGAATCTGGAAAGAGGGAATTAGAAAATAATACTACTCCTATGAAATCAGCTCCCTCAACCGGTGACATTACGCCCTCCAAAGAGGGGTCGTAAACAGGCTCCTCAAATAAACCGCATGGATCGGGAAACATATGCGCGCCTGTTTTGTTCAAGGGTCCTCTTCCTATATTCTTTTTTTGTGGCTTTTCTCCATTAGAAAGCCAATGGGGATAAGAATGTTCAACATGTACGGGAATCGAGTCTTCATAAGTAACCACTTCACATTCCCCGGGATCAAAATTGGGATTCATCACCAAATTTTGGCCTTCAAGTGGAGTGATAAGGTTAACCATGACCAACACTAATAAAAAAAGACATACGCCTTTATACATATTAAATCCTTTAAAATGGGCCGACAGGACATACCCCATCGGCCCGGAAATCTGTAAACTATCGCACAATGATTATCTTCCCACGTTTCGTTGCATTTGTTTCCTAATCTACAAAATAATAAAAATAAACCCCCGGTGCAAATTGATGGTGGACCTGAATTGTGTTTGTACTGATCACCGTGCAATGGTAATAGATCCGGTCTCTGTGCCTACCTGTCCCCTGCGGTCGCGATATTTGAAGATAAAAACATAAACGCCGTTGGGCGCAGGTTGCCCCTGATTGCCATGTCGGCCATTCCAATACACATTATTTTGTTGGCTTTCGAAAACTAGCGCACCCTGGCGGTCAAAAATTTGCAGCTCTAAGACCTCTACATTTTCGGCGTAATACTGCCACACATCATTTATCCCATCGCCGTTTGGGCTGAACACATTGGGAAAAAACAAGGTGTAGTCACAATCTACCGTTTTTACCTCGATTTCTATGGGGGTAGATGAACACTCGTCGTGCAACCAGGCGCTATAGATACCCGGCCCGGAAAACGTGCGGTCAATTCCAAGCTGCCCATCGGCCCAGTGAAGCTCGCTACCTTGTTGAAATAGGCTCTCGGGTAACTGCCCGGAGTCAAAACGCAGCGGGTCAGACGCGCAGAACTCGAGTTCGTACCGCTCGGGAGAGCTGTTACAGGGGGCGAAGGCAAGTTGAAATTCCACGTCTATAACTCCGCAGGCTGTGTGAAGAGATAATACATACAAGCCGGTATCCGGGAAAAGGCGCTCTACGCCTTCTACACCATCTGCCCACACTGCCTTCTGAGCTGACTCGAACCGAGGGTCATCTGGCAAGTCTGAAAGCTCCAACTGCCGACATTCTTCCGGGCAGAAGGTCAAGCGAACCGGCGGTATACGCGATGGTAGCTGCTCAATAACCACCGCATCCATGTAAAGCACAAAATTGTTATCCCAAATCACATTGGTATTATAATACTCGGGTTCAAATTCTCGGTAGATCGAGTCGGGCACTTCATACAACGTTCCCGGTGCCTCATACAAAGCGCCACCAAAAAAGTGTATAAAGCGCTCTCCTCCACGTGCTTGAAAACAGCCCTCCCACTGCTTCCACTCTCCATAATTTAGCATATAATTACCCGTGTCGGTTTGGAAAATCGTGTGGTGACCTGGAAAATCTTCCGGTTGTATGTAAAGATCCGTATGTCCGGTAGTGTCGGAAGAAAGAACCACCTGAACCTGGTCGCTGCTGTGGGTCCGATTGTATTGTTGCGCATAATGGGCTGAAAAATAGTAGATAGAATCCTTCTGTAAAGGTTCACTTAAAAACCCAGATAGGTTTTTAAATAGAGGAATAGAGCCTCCTAAAAAAGAGCTAGAGTAAAAGACAACGCTTGTGAAATCGACTCCTGCATAAGGAGACATAACACCCTCCAAAGAAGGGTCGTAAACTGGTTCATCAAACAAACCGCATGGATCCGGCCATACATGTCCACTTGTTTCATTCAATGGGCCCTTAAGTATTCGTTTTATTTTTGCTCGTCCTCTCCTTGATAACCAGTGAGGATAAGGATATTCTACTTGAATGGGCACCGAATCCTCGTACGCAACCACCTCACATTCCCCGGGATCAAAATTGGGATTCATCACCAAATTTTGGCCTTCAAGTGGAGTGATAAGGTTAACCATGACCAACACTAATAAAAAAAGACATACGCCTTTATACATATTAAATCCTTTAAAATGGGCCGACAGGACATACCCCATCGGCCCGGAAATCTGTAAACTATCGCACAATGATTATCTTCCCACGTTTCGTTGCATTTGTTTCCTTATCTACAAAATAGTAAAAATACATGCCCGGTGCAAATTGATGGTGGACCTGAATCGTGTTTGTACTGATATCATTCAGACTCATGAGTGGTGTCCCTTTTACATCAAATATATGTAACTGCCCCTTTTCGCTTTGCGGTAGCTTTTGCCTCAGCACAACTTCAAGGTTCTCGTTTTGCGAACTAAAGGACGCTACATTGCCTTCAAAAGTATGATTACTGGAGGGATCCACCGGCATCAGATGCATGTCTTCCGGTCTGACTTTAAAAATCGTTGAACCCGAGAGCGTAATGAATTCATTATCGGCGCATTGCACTTCCAACTCCAGGTCCAACTTCCAGCGCTCATCTTGATCAAATGTATTGAACCCCCAATAATTTGCTAATGGATTCGGGGGCGTTGCTCCCTCAATTATATAATTTTGGATCGAACTATTCCAGGCCATATTTTGGTTGTCGTGGTATGCGACTTTTGTGCCAAAACTAACACCAGAATTACAATCTAAAACATCATCAAACTCAAAGACCTCGATATCAAAGGATGAAATATTGATCACGGGGTTGGGAAGGGTCATTACATAAGGCTGTGTCATCGTTCCTCCGATAAAAGCCGGGCTGGAGCAATCGCCACCTTCCACGATATCAGTATTAAGTCCATATTCATTCACAAAAAAGCTGCTCACTCGAAAATCGATGGGTAGGTCTGTCGTACCGTCCTGACCCAAGTAATAAAAATCGATACTGTAGCTATTTATGCAGCCATCACGGGCAATTTGAAGCTCAAGCGTTACCGTATGTCCTGAGGTGGGAAAGGTAGGTAGGGTTACCTGTTCCCCTGATGGATCGGGCAAACCAGAAGTAAATCCGGGATCATTATAGAGTTGTCCATCCACATAGGTCACCCACTTATATTGACAATATGGACCAAATGCTGAATAGCATAAATCGTAATAGGTGTCATTTTGGCTATGATTCCAAAAAACAGTTTGCGTTGAATTGCATGAGACATAGGGTTTGAGCTCATTGCTTGGGCCTGGGTTTGACTTGACACTAAAGTCTGCAGGGAAACTAGCAAAGCTGACATTCACGGGAAATTCCCCAGTTAGATAACATCCTAATTTAGTGTGATCTTTAGGATCAGAACTTCCATTTGTCGTCTTACATGTGATTTTGTAGTAATAATACCCGCTTTGGCCACTGTTGAATGTGATTTCAAAAGGGTCATTTACGAAGGCTGTCCCTACCATTACTGGCGACCAACTCTGCTGCCCCGTTTTGAAAAACACCTCAATATGTAAGTAAAAGTGTTGAAGTTGTATTTCCGGATAGCATAAAAGACTTCCAGCAAGAGGTGAAGCATACACTCGACTTGCAACTTCGTTTGCGCAAACAGATGTTGGAGGGTAGTCGATACTAGAGCAGGTGGCGCAATGAGCAGCAGTCGGGTCCAGGTCTATGGATTCACCATTCTCGCAGTCATAAAGATTGTATGGCTGAGCCAACAATTCAGACTGTAGACCGCTCATCAGGAAAAACAGAATCAGCAAATGCGTTGAAATGCGTTGAAATG
>JAWLFI010000186.1:0-4870 GCA_041685645.1 Saprospiraceae bacterium
GGCGGGCTTAATTTTCTTCGCTCGGTATCCATCCATGCGCCTCGTACTTTTATCTCTGCGCAGAACAATCCATCTTCCTTGAATAGCTGATGTTCAAATTCGAACAACTGCGGATTTTCCGGAATAGTGGTCCAGTGAGAGATCATGTAGGGCTGGTCGCCCCACTTGACTTCCCGGCGAAATCGGCAGTGCTCTTCCATTAAAATAACTCCAACGCTATGGCGTTTCATCAATGCCGTGGTAATCTCAGCATCAAATAACATTTTCATTCGAACCTGTGCGCCCCAATCGTAATAAACGGAGTGGCGAACGTGGACATTGGGATCCAGGTCAGACCATCTGATATCCAGTGATTGTTGATGGGTAGGATGCATAATTCGTGTTTTTATATTTCCTTTTAAAGGTAAGTGAAATTCAGCTTTCGTTCAATTTTCATACTTTTACATAGCCGGGAATTGACAAACACCCTTTGGCATAAATGACAAATCCATGCGACAAGTACTACTTATTCTTCTTTGGTCAGTCATCGGGATCTCCAGTATCGCCCAGACACCTACTGAAGAAATCCTCGATAGTTTACAGACAGAACTAGATCGAATCGAGTCACAAAAGAATTCGATTGAAGATGAGATTCACGAATACAAATTAGACAAAATTCGAGATGATTTGAGTGCCTGGGGTTTACCTGGCGAGGATTATATTGAGCACTCTGCCATGTTTCTTTCTTATAATGAGGAGCACGAGCAGGCCAACTGGGTTGCTCATATTATATTACCGGAAATAGCCACGGGAAGTGTAAGCAGAACTAATGATTTTAGAGTCGATCCAAAAATAGAAACGGGAAGTACTGAAGAAGCTGATTACTTTTTGAAGTATCTGCAAGAGGATAGTAGTTATGTGTATGATGGATATGGCTATGACCGGGGTCACCTCGCTCCGTCAGCTGATTTCAGGTGGTCAGAACAAGCTTTATCGGAGAGTTATTACTACTCCAACATGAGTCCACAAAGGCCGGGGTTTAACAGGTATAGCTGGGCAGAATTAGAGGGTGCTATTCGTTCCTATGTCTTTAACCATCCGGGGACTTCCCTTTATGTGGTGACCGGTCCAATATTACACGAAAATCTGCCCAAAGTAGAGCGCAGTGTCAATGGGCTCAGCTTACCTGAGGAGTACTTCAAAGTTGTAGTGGATATGGAAAGAGACCGAGGAATTGGTTTCATCATGCCTAATCGACAGATTGAGGCCCCTCTAGAGACTTATGCCGTAACCATCCGAGAGGTGGAAAATCGAACGAATTTAGATTTTTCATCCGCCTTAGCTAATGACAGGCAGGATAAAATAGAAAAGCAAAGGGATATCACAAGCTGGCTCAATCTGCCCGATACGGAGGCGGAGCCACTATCTCCCACAGAATTACCCAAAGGGCATTTCAATACGGTACAGGCTAAAATCCACATGGGTAAAAATCGCAAAATCACAGTCTGCGGTCGCGTGGTATCCATGAGAAAAAGTAAATCGGGCAATGTATGGCTGAATATGGATAAAAATTTCCCCAATCAAATTTTTTCTGCCTATGTACCCAAAGAATTTCTTCTAAGCTTTTCTTACGATCCCATGGAAGAGTGGTTACAGAAGGACATGTGTATTGAGGGGAAGGTACAAGACTTCGATAACACTCCCACTGTGCGCATAGAGCGATCTTCTCAGGTGCAAAGATTCGATCCTTAGAAGTACCTTCTTACTGCTTCAATTCAAAAAGAGCATCGTGGGTTCAATTCCTGCAGTTATCGGTGCAAGGCATATGAGTGGAACAGCTATGAAGGGACGTTACATTGCATTGTGTTAGGGATAGGAGGGGCGCGAAGCGGTCCGAGGGTCGCTTTGCGATCTCGAGGACGGAACCCCCGGATAGCCCGACGGCAGCGACAAGGGTCGCTGCCGAAACACCCAAAAAAAGAATATAGAAAGGGGGGAGGTTTCCTATTTCACTTCTTCGATGGAGAAATTGACTTCTACATCTATTTGGGCGATTTTGGAAAAATCCAAAATAGGTGTCGGGGATTTCAAAGCAAAATTAGCTTTAATCGTATCTTGTGTCTTGAAAATAGTAAAATCATCTTCGCTATCCATTAATTCTGAGACCAAGCATTCTTTGTTGCTCAAAGCATTACAATCAATGGCGCGATCAGGAGAAATGGTGTATTCTCTCTCTCCGATGCAAATAACGAGAGAAATGTCTTCGGGTAATTCTCCGAAAAGTTCTGCTCTAAGGGCATAACGGTCTGATGCGTGATTCGGATCATTGGGAAACATATAAGAAAGTTCCACAGAGCTATTGGGCAAAGGCATGCGAAAAACAGGTTCACCTGCTTTGATTCGCAATTGTCTGATAAAGTCTTCGTGACTGGGACTGATGCGAGTAGATTTTACAACTTCAATTGTAGGTTTGGCAGACACGCCATCAGTATCCACAGGTAACTCAACCGACTCATCGAATAGAGTCAAAAATGCCAGGCTGGGATGCATAACAGGATGCATTTGGAAAAATCCAAAGAAAAATATGATCCAGTGTATGTAAAAGTAGGTAAACATATTACTTAAAGAGTAACATAATCTATGCCTTGTTTTTAGACAACAATAACATATTGATAGTCAACAATTTATATTATTTTAAAGATTTGTATCATTCCTCATGGTGGAATTTTTTTCCGGATTATGGAAAGTGTGTCATCCAAATGCAATCCAGAGCATCAGTGAACATATGAAGGAGAAGGCCCAAGGCGAGGCATTGAACGACTCTATGTCTGATAAAAGTCAATAAAAAATAAACAACAATAGCGGGATAAGAATGAAGCAAGTGATAGCCAATACTACAGCGATCCGGGTCAAACACCGGGTCGGCCCATAGATGGTCGAGATCTACAGCATTGGCCAAGAGCATAAGAAGGGTCGCCTGGATCCAGTAGGATTTAAAAAACAAAAGAGCTACAATCAGAGGAAAAAAAAGGTGAGATCCGTAATGGAAAACCATCTGAAAATCCACACTCATATCTCTACTTATTGATAAGACAGAATCTCGAAACTCAAAGAGAATAAGAATTGGTTTATTTCGCTAAAAGAACGTTCCGGATTGGTCTTTCTTATTGAGATATCCACAGCTACGCCACTGCCTTCGCCAACTCCGGTATAGGCGCTTTTTATCAAATGAATAACATCCATTGGAGCGCCTCGTTCAAGAGCTGTAGGAGTGGTGGCAATGCTAAGTCCTTTTGACCCACCGCCACTTTCTGTGGGATCTGCAGCAACTACTAATAGTTCAAACCCCTCCGGAACCTCGGCACAAAGCGCCGTGATTTTATAATTCAGTCCATTTTGAGCTATTGTAGTGTAATTCAACCAAAGAGAATGATCTGAGAGATTCACTTCATCGTATTCATCAATCATTTCGAGATCTTCTTCCGACCAGTCCATGAACAGATCTGTAGACCCCATGACCTCCAGAAGAGCAATCTCGGTAAACTCAACAGATATAGCGTGCTGCGCCTGATTTGTCTGGGCACAGACAGGCTGATTACTTTGGAACAATGCCAAAAGAAAGAATAACCAAAAACATTTATGATAGTTTGTCTCCACTTTACAACCCTTTACCCTTTACTCCTATAAATGTAGGAAATAACAAACAAATAGCTAAAAATCTGTGAAAAAAAAATAAAATAAATTCCTTTAGCGCCTACAAGCCTATAGCCAAATAATATTTTTCAAATTTCCACCAATGTAAACATAATCTGCGCAGAGTACTCTCCGGCGTCCATGAGGACAGATACATTTCTAAAGCTGTATTGAACAAAAATATCGTCCGTTTCGCCAGTGCCGTTGAAGAAATCTAGGGGGATATCGGTCACCTCTTGCCATATTTCCCCATTGGAAACATTGGGCAAGAACCCATTCCGCTTGATGTACAATTGTAAATCGGGATGCCACTGAATGTCAATTTTCTGCACCTGGACGATCCAGTCACATCGATTATTATTTAGGCATTGATTCTGATGAGCGGGATGATTGGGATCCCAAAAAGGAGGTCCACCGGTAATCTGGCCAATGGTTTGTTCGGTGGGGCTATCGTACCTGCCTGAGAAGTCTTCACCAGCCAGGACAATATCACTAGTGGAAATATCGTAGTCCCAATCCAGCGGGCCAAAGAGTTCAAACTCCTGAGCGGATAGAATACCACCCAAAAGCATCAAAAGCGATAAAGTATAATATTTAATCATCTGCTAAAGTATAAGTTATGACTAAGGGGTTCGTTCCTTGATTTTCTCCCAGCTCCTCTGCGTTATCTACCACAATAGAATAAAACAATTGATGGCCATTTCCGGAGCCAACACCTGTTTTCGCCCCCCGAATGCTCGTAGCTACACTTTGGGGGCTACCTGATAAGGAAACGGGGCCAAGGGGGGCAGCGAGCTGGCCTTCGGCAGCACCTACCGGGCTGCCGAGTTCGACCTCGAGCAATAATCCCGATGGAAGACTGCCACTAGACAGTTCTGCATAAATGGCCCGTGATGATGCATTGCTTTCCACTGCAGAAGAATAATTGAGAAATTTTGAATCATCTGAATCCGTAATGAAATCAGCTGAGCCCGGAACGGGAGAAACCGTTATATTCAAGGTGACCGGTCCATCATCCGGCCGAACAGCCAGCAATGCTACGTCTGGTATGACCAGAGAGACTATTTCGCTGGAAGTCTGAGCAGACAAAAATCCTGTCATGCCCAGTAAGAGTGTGAAAATCAGTATTTTGCTTGACATAATAGTAAGATACAACTTTTTAGTTTTTAAATTGAATGACCTCTTCTTTTTCCTTCAT
>JAWLFI010000027.1:0-19871 GCA_041685645.1 Saprospiraceae bacterium
TTTTTCTGTTTGAGGGGGATCCCCTTCGTCCCGCCAAAAGGCGGGACTCGGGGCGCTATGCTTCAGGCTCCACCTTCGTTCGGTCCTCCCCAATAATTGGGAAGGACGGCCGCCGGAGCGGCCCCTTTCGCAGCGCTATCCCATTTGGGTTTGCGGCTTCAATACCGGCATCCATCCTGAGCAAACGAAAGACCCGTGTTCCATGCACCAATTGGACTCTGAAATACAGACTGAGGCCGTAAGAGGTTATTAATTCCTTACAATATTATATGGTTTAGGTAAATACCTGACACTTTGCGACCTCAAATAGGGAAAACTTGGCCAAAATAACTCAATTATGTACCTTAGGGTGAAATTGAAACCCAGATGAAAAAAAATCTACTTTTTACCCTTTCCTTCTTTTTGATCCTCTTCAGCTTACAAGCGCAATCCGATACCCTCAATGTTCCCGTTTACGAGAACCAAACATTGAGCTGGTACGAGGGCTATAACACAAAGGCCGAGTTTCCGGAAGAAGGGCAAGAATTTCGCCGGATCAATATGCATTTCACCCTGGGTTGTCCCAATTCCGGCTGCAGCGATTGGGATTATACCGTATTGATTAAGGCCTTTAGACTGACTGGCGAGCTCGATAGCACTATTGCTCAGATTGATACGCTGTCTGAAGATCCACTCGTGCTCGATACCACCTGGAATGTCACTGAAGTCAAAGAAAGCTTCGAACTGGGTCGCATGATTACGCCCTACGCCGGATATATGGCGAGGGAATCGAATGGGTTCGACAATAGTTGGCAGCATCGATATGTGTACGATGTAACTGATTATGCCAGTTTGCTCAGAGATTCGGTAGAGTTTCAAATTTTTTACCAGGGCTGGAGCTCTGGCTTTTCAGCGGATCTCTCCTTTGAAATGATTGAGGGCACACCGCCGAGGAATGTAGTGGCAATAGAAAACCTATACACTCCCGGAGGGTATAACTATATTGAAGCAGATACTTTTGAGGCGCGACATATGCCACCCAAAGACATTACAGTGCCTGATGGAACCGAGGGAACCGTGCTTCACTTCCTACCCACCGGCCACGGTTTTGTTAATTCACTCAATTGCGCCGAATTTTGCACCCGATTTTATTTTGTGCGTTCTATGGGCATCACTATCGACGAGCAGCCGATGTGGAGAGATGATTGTGGTTATAACCCGATTTTCCCTCAGGGAGGCACTTGGTTGTACAATCGGGCAAATTGGTGTCCGGGTCTGGAGGCGATTCGGTATGAACACGATCTCTCTGATGCCATTATCGATGATGTCATTCAAGAGCTCGATGTCGATATTGATCCCTATGAATACACGGTGCCTTCCGGAGAAACACCGGCAAACTATAATATTTCTGCTGTCTTGATCCATCACTCCGGATATAACTTCGAAACTGATGCCGAGTTAGTGGATATTCTACAGCCTTCTAATCACGAAGCGCACAGCAGGTATAACCCCTCATGTGGTACGGCGCGAGTGAAATTGGAAAACAGAGGAGGCGATCCTATTACCTCTGCTACTATTGAATACGGTATTGAAGAAATGTCCACTTTCGAGTGGACGGGGTATTTGGATCCGATGAAGAGTACCGTCATAGAAATGCCCTATACTGAATCCCGCGCCTGGAGTGGCGATGAAGCCACCGAGGTGTTTTCTGCCGAGATTGTTAGTGTGAACGGAGGTCCGGACGACTATGCTGACAACAACAGCCTCAGCTCCGAGTTTACCACAGTGCCGGTCATTGATCAAGCCATAGAGCTGGAAATTCGCACCAATCTGCGACCCCAGGAGAATCGGTGGACACTCAAAGATATAGATGGACAAATACTGGAGGAGGCGGACAACCTGCAGGCGAATCGCAGACAAAATTGGATATGGGAACTCTCTTCCGGATGTCATTACTTTGAATTGCACGATTCAGGAGAGGATGGCTTATCTTTCTTCGCCAATAACGCCGGAACGGGAAGTGCTCGACTCAGAACTGCGGATACGCCTTTTCCCATCACTATACAGAACTTCCCTTCTGACTTCGGTACTAAAATCGACTTCTACTTCAATTATGCTGGAGTGACCTCAGCGCCGGAGGCAGAGCGACAGGAAATTAGCATCTATCCCAACCCGGCTTCGGAATTTGTCATTGTGAATTGGCCCAAAGACAGTGCCGGAGACCGCGATTTACGGGTAGTGTCTTCTGCAGGTGCGGAACAAGCTCTGCGCATAGAAAAAAGCGGTCACCGCTGGCGCATTGCGACCGAATCCTGGGCAGCAGGCATGTATTTCCTGCATATGACAGAACAGGGTGAGGAAAATATTCAAAAGGTTGTGATCCAACACTAAAGTTATGCATCATGCGGGCGCTTCGGTGGATTGAGCTATTCTGCTTTTTATGCCTCATTCTTGGTGTGACAGCAGCTAGCTATGCACAAATTCCCGAGGACCGCTTATCAAATTGGGCGGAGGTGGGGGCCGAAGAGCATTACGTCTTTGAGGCCACACATCGTACGACATCTAGCGAACTGGGACTGGATCCCAATGGAGTAGAGGATAGTTATGCTGCTCTACAAACCTACATTTCGGAGCATGCCGGTGAAGGAGTAGAGATTTTTTTAGAAGCCGGGAGCTATCGCCTCTCTCAAACTTTACTGCTGACGTCAAAACTCCGCCTGATCGGCGAGGGAGCAGAGCAAACGGAGCTCATACTCGACTTCAATGGGTCGGGGCACGGATTACTGGCTCAAGGTCAAATCGAAGTCCCTGAATTTCCTCTCTCTGCTCCGGCCCTGAAAGGGACATCTTTTCTCTTATCCACCGCTGCAAATGAAGTTTGTGACCGGGAATGGTTATTACTGGGAGATGATGATGCGGAGAAAGTCAGTTCAGAATGGGCTTTGGGTTCCACCGCACAAATGGTGCGCATAGAAGCCTGCCGAGGCGACACGATTTTTCTTTCGGACCCCCTGCGCAGAAACTTTCACCCGGATCGCCAGGCGGCAGTGAGGGTAGTGACTCCATTGCGGCGGATTGAAATTACACAGCTGGGACTCCGTCGGGTGGATGAGGCAGATCAACAATGGAGCAATATCCGATTCGATGGAGTCACAGACAGCCGAATCTCTTGTTTGGCCTCCCAGTATTGTTATTTTTCTCATATTGAACTCCGTCATTCCAGTCGGGTAAGTGTAGAGCAATGCCGCTTTGATGACGCTCTGGATCACGGCGGCGGCGGCCGCGGCTACGGAGTCGTTCTGCATTTTTCCACCGGCCAATGCCTGATAATGCACAACCACTTCAACCGCTTGCGACACAGCATGCTCCTCCAGGCGGGCGCCAATGGGAATGTGCTCGCTTATAATTATTCGGAAAATCCTTATTGGACGGATGTCAGCCTCCCGGCCAATGCCGCCGGAGATTTGGTCCTGCACGGAAATTATCCCTACGCCAATCTCATGGAGGGCAATATCGTTCAAAATGCAGTGATCGATGCCTCCCACGGCATAAATGGCCCGGGAAACACATTTTTTCGCAATCGCATGGAGCGCTACGGACTGTTTATCGACCCCACCACGCCGACCGACAGCCTAATCTTAGTTGGAAATGAAGTGACCCACCGATTATTTATTTACGGCCTCTGGATTGACAGTGGAAACGGTCATTTTCAATTTGGCAATCGCATCAAAGGAGATCTCCGACCGGGTTCAGGGGCAGAGATCGACACGGCCAGCCTGTTTTTACCCACTCCGCCGGAAGTGTATGCTTCCGATGCCTGGCCGCTGATCGGTCCTCCGAGAGTGGAGAACGAGTTGATCAATTGGCCCGAAGAAGTTAGAAATCTGTCGGCCGAATCACTCTGCCTGAGCGAACCAACTTCCCTTTCTCCACCTAGTAGAGCCAGGCAGGCAGTGCTTTTTACTCCGAATCCCAGTCGGGGCGCCCTTCGGTTTCTTCCGGAGGATTCTCCCGCCCAGCTTTCGGCTACATTTACAGTAGAAATATATCGCTCGACGGGAGAATTGCAATATCGGGGGCAGATGCACCCGGGGAATGTCTTGCTCACTCATCATTGGCCTAAGGGCATATATTTCGCAGTGATGCAAGGGGGAGAAACTCTGCTCGCGCAAACCCTTCTCTGCATCGAATAAACAATCTGATAGGCGGAGCTTTCTGATTTTTAAAATTTCTATTATCTTCAAGCCGTCAAAGAGTGGGTGGAGAACTACCTGCACCACCGGAAAAGAAATACACTGCGATGAGATGGATGCTATTAATACTCTTACTGTCGTTCGGTTCTATGAGCCTCGTGCTGAGTGATCCCCCTCGTTCTGCGGCTACCAATCAATACATCGATCAGTTTGCCCGTCTCGCAGTAATGGAAATGCATCGTTCCGGCGTTCCGGCCAGTATCACACTGGCCCAGGGAATTCACGAATCGCAAAGCGGACAGAGCCCTTTGGCGCGGAAAGCCAATAATCACTTCGGAATTAAGTGCAAAGCCTATTGGGAAGGCCCGACCTATTTGCACAAGGACGACGATCGCAATGCCAGAGGTCATTTGATTGCCTCCTGTTTTCGAGCCTACGACTCAGCTGAAGACTCTTATGTTGACCACAGCGACTTTCTCCGCAATCGGTCTTATTATCAAGAATTGTTTGATTACGATGTTACCGATTATACCGCCTGGGCCAAAGGCCTGAAAGCTTGCGGCTATGCGACGGATCCGCAGTATGCTGATATTCTGATTCGCATCATTGAAACCTATGACTTACATCGCTTTGATCAGTTATCCTCCGGGGAGAAAATAGAGTTTGGCACGGTATTGGATACTCTACCTAATAACAATCGAATGCGATTGAAAACAAACCGAGCCCGAAAGAGATATATGGATCAGTAAATGTTTCTTTGTATCTTTCGGTGGGCCAAAATCATTCAAGGCGCCAATAAACCAATCGATGACGTTTTTGATAACGAAATCCAACTTAATGCTTTGAGTGCTTTTGGCCCTCTTTTTATTATTGATCCTTTTTCCTTTCCCGCACAATATCCACCGCCCGAAACATCGCCTGCAACATCGACCCCTCATGCGCCTGGTTTTTCCCGGCAATCTCAAAGGCCGTACCGTGATCCGGCGAGGTGCGTACAAAAGATAATCCCGCCGTATAATTCACCCCATCACCAAAGGACAGCGCCTTGAAGGGAATCAATCCCTGATCGTGATACATGGCCAAAATGCCATCGAATTTGCGATACTGGCCGGATCCGAAAAAACCATCCGCAGAAAATGGTCCCATGACCAGACTGCCGCCCTTTTTGGCTTCGATTACCGCAGGACGAACCAATTCGTCATCCTCTTTTCCAATCAAGCCCTCATCCCCGGCATGGGGATTCAATCCCAAAACAGCGATGGTGGGCCGAGTCAATCCGAAATCGCGCTTCAAAGCCTTCTCCATTTGACCGATGCGCTTGGTAATAATATCCTTGTGAATTTGGTCGGATACTGACTTGATCGGTATATGCGCCGTCACCAGCCCCATCTTCATTTGTCGACTGACCATGAGCATGAGCGCGCCGCTGGCGCCATCGACTTGGGTGAGGTACTCCGTATGTCCCACATGGGGAAAGCCAGCCATTCGCATAGCGTGCTTGCTTATGGGTGCCGTCACTATCGCATCCAATGCACCCGCCTGGAGGTCTTTCACCGCTGCATCCATAGAGTCCAGAGCCGCCTGCCCACTAATTTTGGTCGCCTTGCCCAGTTCTATATTTATATTGTCTTGCCAGATATTCACAATATTTACCACATCGGGACGCGCCTGATCTACCGATCGACAATTATTGACATCAAAAATGACGTCCTCCAGAATGTTTTTGTGATAAGCCACCACTTTGCCGCTGCCATAAATAATAGGCACGCACATTTTCATCATATCCGCATGGCGCAAGGACTTTAATACCACTTCTAATCCAATGCCGTTGATATCCCCTACCGTGATGCCGATTTTTATCCGATCTGCCATATCTCTATTTGTCTTTATTTTGTTTGTATTTTGAGCGCTGAATTCTCACCCTACGAAGATAGGGAAAAATGCACTCAAAGCTATGCGCGCAAAAAAATCCTACGGTCAGCACTTTCTCCACAATTCCCACATGGCAGAGAAAATCAGCGAACTGCCCGATTACGATGCCTGTCCCAGGGTCCTCGAAGTGGGCCCGGGACGCGGTGCGCTCACCCGGCATCTGGTTCAACAGCCCATCGACTTGATGGTCGTCGAGGCGGATCGCGATATGGTCGCAGCTCTCAAAGTCAGTCCGGAAGTCGATTTGTCCCCGGAGGCCATCATAGAAAACGATTTTCTCAAACTCGATTTATCGCAGATTTTCGAGGGGCAATCCTTCATTCTCATCGGCAATTACCCCTACAATATTTCATCCCAAATTCTCATTCAGATGCTCCGCCACCGGAGCTATATTCCCGAGATGGTCGGCATGTTTCAGCGAGAGGTTGCCGATCGCGTTCAGGCTCCCCATGGCAGCAAGACTTACGGCACCCTCAGCGTCCTCGTTCAGGTGTATTACAAGGTCAAAATTGCGCTCAAAGTCAGCCCCGGCAATTTCACTCCGCCCCCCAAGGTGGCCTCGGCGGTTTTGCAATGTCATCGGCGCCCCGAACCGCTATTCGACGGGCCCCTCGAGGATTTGAAGGCCGTCGTTCGCTCTATTTTTGGCCAGCGTCGCAAGATGCTGCGCAACTCCCTTCAATCCATTCTCCCCAAAGAGGCACTGAGCCATTTCCCCTATCTCGATCAGCGCCCCGAGCAGCTCTCTCTTCAGGATTTTGTGCGTCTGGCCGGCCTATTTCACGAGTGGAAAAAATCATCTCAGCCGTAAGGCGACTCAAGGTGTTTTCGGCTCTTTTTTCTTTTTTTATAAGGGCGAGCCACCGCCTGCGGCGCTGTCGCTATGCTCCGTGGCTCGTTATTCACTCGGCCCCTTCAGTCCTTCGGACTTTCGGGTCTGCCTCGCTTTGCTTCGGCACCACTGCGCAGCGCTCTCGCAAAAGGCGTGTTTCGCCGGAGGTTCGGCAGAAGCTGTTTCCTGCCAATGCACTGCAAGAGCTTCTATCTTATCGTCCCTTGCATCAGCGCTGTGCAGCCGGCGAGAGGCGCCCGCCTCTCGAGTCCGCCAGTGCCATTACCACTAAAGCGTTTGGTAATCGTCGCAGTAGGTTTTTGTTCAGAACAAGGCGGGAGTAAGGAGCAGAGTGGTTCAGATTCGCTCACCACGGCGCCATAGCTTTGCAACTGAGGAGTAATGCAGAGTGTAAGCAGATCAATCTGAAAGTAAGTAGTGGTAATGGCACCAGGACCGAGCGAACAGCGAGCGGCGAAACATAGCGACCACCGAGGCGCCCGCCGGGCCCTCGGTGGTGATGCCCTCCAAAATAAAGGACCATAAAAGAGGGATAAACCCTGTCGGACTTCTCGTGTTACTGGGGTATGGAGTTATTTGCGGACTTATTTCGGGCTTTGGATCAGACGACGAAAACGAATGAAAAAGTGGCTGCCCTGGCGGATTATTTTCGGCGGGCGGAGGAGAAGGATAAGGTCTGGACTATTGCGTTGCTGTCACATCGGCGACCTCGGCGCACGATTCCTACTAAGATGTTGCGGACATGGGCAGCGGATGAGGCGGGGATTCCGCTGTGGCTTTTTGAGGAGAGTTATCACGTCATCGGGGATCTGGCGGAAACGATTGCGTTGGTCTTGCCGCCGCCGGAGGATCGTCGGTCGGTGCCGCTTCACCATTGGATTCAGGAGATGATGGCATTGAAAAATGCAGAGGAGAAGGAGAAAAAGGCTTTTGTGGAGGCGGCGTGGAGTGGATTGGATACGACGGAGCGTTTGATTTTCAATAAAATTATCACTGGGGGCTTTCGGATTGGGGTGTCGCAAAAGTTGATGACGCGCGCCCTGGCTCAGGCCTGTGACATTGATGAGAACCTGCTGGCGCATCGGCTGATGGGCAACTGGGATCCCGGGAGCACGACTTTTGAGTCGCTGATTTTAGATCCCGACCCGCTGGAGAATCTGTCGCGTCCCTATCCTTTTTACCTGGCCTATGCGCTGGAGGAGGCGCCGGAGACATTGGGAGCGCCGAAAGATTGGGCGGCAGAATGGAAGTGGGATGGGATTCGGGCGCAGTGGATTATGAGAGAGGGGCATATTTATATATGGTCGCGCGGAGAGGAGTTGGTGACAGAGAAATATCCTGAGCTTCAGGAGGTGCCGGTGGAGGATTTGCGGGATGTGGTTTTGGATGGGGAGTTGCTGGCCTTTGATGAGGGGCGTCCACTGAGTTTCAATGCCTTGCAAAAGCGGATAGGGCGGAAGCGAGTGACGGCGAAGCTTCGGAGAGAAGTACCCGTGATTCTGCGAGTGTATGATGTATTGGAGTGGGCGGGGGAAGATTGGCGCCATCGACCTTACAGGGAGCGCCGGCAGCGGCTGGAAGAGTGGTTGTCCGATTTGCCTGGCGATGCGCCTTTCCTGCTGTCTGAGCAGGTGCCATTTTCAAGCTGGGAGGAGTTGGCTGAGAAGCGAGCTGCCGCCCGCAGCGTGGGCAGTGAGGGTTTGATGCTCAAGCAAAAGGGCAGTCCCTATCTGGCCGGCCGCAAAAAGGGGGATTGGTGGAAGTGGAAAGTCGATCCCTTCACGGTGGATGCTGTTTTGATTTACGCGCAGCAGGGGCACGGTCGGCGGAGTAATTTATTTACGGACTATACCTTTGCCGTGTGGAATGAGGATTACACAGAGCTAGTGACATTCACCAAAGCGTATTCCGGTCTGACCGATGAAGCTTTTCGCAACATTACTCAATTTGTGAGAAAAAACACCATAGAGCGATTTGGTCCGGTGCGTTCGGTGCGCCCCGAGCTGGTTTTTGAGATTGCTTTCGAGGGCATCGCGGCGTCTAAGCGGCATAAGTCCGGCGTGGCTTTGCGTTTTCCCCGCATGAAGAGGTGGCGAAAAGACAAACCCGCCCGGGAAGCGAATACCTTGTCGGATCTGTACCAATTGTTGCGACAATACGAGGGCGAAGAGTGAGGGCGTGCAGGCTGTCGATTTTCATGGCCAGAAGCAAAGAGATGTCCGAAGAAAGGGAGCATAAGTCTGTCCTGATAGAGGGAGACAAAAAGATGAGGCGGTGGAAAAATTCCTTTTTTCTTTCTATTCCGATGCAACATTTATTTTGGAGGAATGAAAAATTATTGTAGCTTCAGCACCCTAATTTTAGAGCATGATCAATACAGAATTGTTAGCGAATGTGTGTCGCATTCCCGGAGCTCCGGGCTACGAGCATAGAATACGAACTTTTATCCTCAAACAACTCGAGCCCTGGGTTGATGAAGTAGAGGTAGATGCGATGGGCAATGTCATAGCAACGAAGAAAGGCAAGAGCTCTTCTGTTGTGGCGGTGGCTGCTCATATGGACGAAATTAGTTTTGTCGTGACGCACATCGATGATGATGGCTTTGTTCGCTTTCAGCCGCTGGGTGGCTTCGATCCCAAAACGCTTACGTCGCAGCGCGTCATCATACATGGCCGGGAGGATGTGTTGGGCGTGATGGGCAGCAAGCCGGTTCATATCATGAAGCCGGAGGATAGAAAGAAGCCACCGCGCATGGAAGATTATTTTATAGACACGGGCTATAAAAAAGTAGATCTCATACAGAAAATAGCGATAGGCGATACGGTGACTCGGGAGCGCGAATTGGTCGAAATGGGAGATTGCGTCAATGCCAAGTCGATAGACAACCGGGTTTCTGTTTTTATTTTGTTAGAGACATTTCGGGGGTTGAAGGATAAAGAAATACCCTTTACTCTAAAAGGCGTTTTCACCGTGCAGGAAGAAGTTGGGGTGAGAGGCGCCCTCGTCGCGGCCCATCGCCTGAATCCGGATTTCTCGATTGCGCTGGATACGACCATTGCATTTGATACACCGGGGGCACAGGCCCACGAAAAAGTAACCCAACTGGGAGCCGGCACTGCGATTAAGATTTTGGATGGGATGACCATATGTGACTACCGCATGGTCGCTTTTATGAAAGAACAGGCCGAACGGCATAAAATACCGTGGCAGGCAGAAGTGTTGCCGGCCGGGGGGACAGATACCGCAGCGATGCAGAGAGGAGGTAAAAACGGCTCGATTGCGGGTGCTATTTCCATTCCGACGCGTCACATTCACCAGGTCATTGAAATGGCGCATAAAGAAGACATCGCAAATAGTATTGCTCTATTGAGGCAGTGTCTTTTGCATTTAGATCAATTTGACTGGAACCACAGATAATCTGCTGCTATGGATGCCATGCCTACCGATTCGGATTCGCTTTCTCTGGAAGAAGCGCAGCAGCAAGTCGATGAATGGATCAAGAGTATTGGCCAGCGCTATTTTAATGAGTTGACCAATACCGCCGTCCTGATGGAAGAGGTCGGAGAATTGGCGCGCTACATGTCCCGAATTTACGGAGAGCAATCTTTCAAGTCGGGACGCCAGCCCAAGGACGCGAAAGTGGCCCTGGCGGATGAAATGGCCGATGTATTATTTGTCTTAATCGCCCTGGCGAATCAGACGGACATCGACCTGACCGAAGCGTTTCGCAAAAATTTAGCCAAGAAGACGAAAAGAGATGTTGACAGACATCGAAATAACCCTAAGCTCGATGAATCTGCTCGCAATAGCGGACAAACTTAATGAGGGTTTTGTAGAGCACGCTGGTGTGTTCGAACATGCTCATGTGTCCCACTTTTTCATACACTTCAATCATGGATTGATCGGATCTGGCAGCGACATCCAGGGTTCGGTGTAAATCGACCAAATGGTCTTCCGTACCCAATACCCAGAGGATGGGTATCTCACTATTCAGAACGGCAGAGGATCTGTCAGATCGCTGTTTCATAGCTTGCATACTTTGAATCACAGCCGCCTGGCTTTGTTGGGTTGCCCGCAAGCTGAGCGCGTGAATAGCTAAGTTGTCTTTATAAGAGCGGGCAAAGAGGCTGGGAAAGAATTGCTTTGCATAGATTTCCAGACCGAATTTTTCGATGAAAGCGATCGATTTATCGCGTTCCTGCTTTTTATCTTCAGTATCGGCAAAAGGATGCGAGTGCAGAAGACCGACTCCCAGGAGTTTTTCCGGGTATTTCTCCAAATAGGATAAGGCGACGTATCCACCCATAGAGTGGCCGATGATGACATAGGATTTGGGCTCAATTTTTCGGAGGGTGAGTTCTACGGATTCCGCTGCATCCGCAATACTTTCGAAGGATTGATTTTGTGCCTGTCCGTAGCCCGGAAGGTCAATAGCTATAGAGTGAAAAGGTAAATCACTGAGCAAATCTGACCACATTCGGGCATCCTCCATGAGGCCATGGAGAAAGACCAGAGTGGTATCGCCATTGTGAAATTCACGGTAGGGTAAAACTTGCGCCATATAAATGTGTTCAGGTGTTTTGCAATACAATAATAGGAACTAAAGCTAGCCTTGCAAAACTTATTGGAACACTTCTCCCGGATGGTTTTATTCTTCGACGAGTCGAGCCTCTGTTAATTTGTACATCAAAGCATTGATATCATCGGCGTTGAGGTGCAGGACACCTTCCAGAACAACGGGATCTGCGGAGTACTCCACAGAACTTTCGGCTTCAACCTCCATTACGGTCTCCGGTCCGGCGCCGCCACAAAAGAAGCACATGCTATAGGGATAGGCAGAAAAAACAAACTCCTTTTGGTTTTTGTAGCCCTCGACGGGAATAATATAACCGCGCACGGTGACGCGCTCTCCTTCTAATTCTTTAATGGACTCACTAAAAACGGGTTTGTCGATTTTAAAACCCAGAAACTCGTCCATTTCCTTTTTGTAGGTCAGTTGGGACAGTGTTTTCCACAGTCCGTCCTGCGCGGATACGGCGCTGGCCGTAATGCACAGGCTCAAACTCAATATTAAGAGATGTCTAAAGTTTCTCAGCATTTTCTAGTGTATATATGTTGCTTTGCGGATCGCTATCGTTGATACGTAAAACTCCCTTCAGCCAAATTTTATTATCAGTGAAGGGAACTGTTGTTTTATCCTTCATAAAAACCTCGATGACACTTTCCGGTCCGGCGCGCCCACAAAAATAGCACATGTTGATGGGGAAAATTGAGAACATAAAGTGAGATTGGGCTTTTTTCCCTTCCAGGGGCAGAATAAATCCTTCCAATGCTATCTCCGAACCCGCCAACTGCTGAGCGGCCGGGTGTATGTTGGGAATATCGATTTCCATACCCAGTGTCGGGTCAAATTCCTGGGTAGTGGTCGTTAACATTAAACTGCCCCAGGAATTAGTTTGCGCCAGAGAGCTGAAGTTCAAAAGAGCGAAACATACACAGAGAAAAATCAAGCGATGGCTCATAATAATATTTGCTCTGCTATATTTTGGGTCACTACAATTCGGGTAATTCATCATGCCGACCGGATGTCAGTTTCATAACAAAGACGAGACCCTGCTTTTTTTCTAATTCTGCTTTCATTTCCGACTGCATAATAGATATGATCGCATCATAGGGACCAAAAACCTGAGTACTGATTCCATTGGGTTCAACGTGCAATTCTTCCCGCGCTTGCAGCGCTCGGATAAAGGTCTTTATGTCTTCTTTGTACTGTTTTTGTAAGGGGTACATGCTGATTTCCAGAGTAGCATCCATAGGTATATCATTATGTTTTGTGTCGCAAAATGCTAAGTGAATGTTTCAGAAGGCCAAGTTACGGAGAATTCATTCCACAAGGCCCATTTTTGGAGGGATTTTATTTAGACAGGGTATAAATAAAGCATATATTTGCGACGAGACATCAAACTAAAACTATGAAGCAACTGATATGGATCTTAGGCGGGTTCCTTTTTTTCGCCGCCTGTCAAAGCGATGAAAAAGAAGTCGTCAATGTATATTCTCATCGACACTACGATGTAGATCGCGAATTAATGGAGGCCTTTACGGAATCCACGGGAATAGAAGTGCAACTTGTGAGTGCGAGTGCCGATGAACTGATTCAGAAATTGAGTATGGAAGGAGAGAATTCTCCTGCGGATATTCTCATCACAGTCGATGCGGGTCGCCTGGAAAGAGCGAAGGCGAAAGGGCTTTTCCAGCCCGTTTCCACTCCGACTCTGCAGCGCCAGGTGCCCCGGCATCTCAGAGATGACGATAATCACTGGTATGGCCTGACCTCCAGAGCGCGTATTTTGGCCTATCATCCCAATCGCGTGGAGAGAGATGAATTATCGACCTATGAGGCTCTGGCCGACGATAAGTGGGAAGGGAGAATTTTAGCTCGTTCCTCATCAAATGTGTACAACCAATCGCTGCTCGCTTCCATCATTGAGGCAAATGGCATAGATTCGGCCAAGACCTGGGCCAGGAAGGTAAAAGAGAATCTCGCCCGATCGCCTCAAGGAGGAGATAGAGACCAAATCAAAGCGGTGGCCGCCGGAGAGGGCGATGTCGCTTTAGTCAACACTTATTATATTGGCTTGATGTTAAATGACAAAGATGAGCGCGTGCGCGAGGCGGCCGAGTCAGTGGAGCTGTTCTTCCCTAACTCTGAAGGTAGAGGGACTCATGTAAATGTGTCGGGTGCCGGTGTGACGCGCCATGCGCCTAACAAAGAGAATGCCATTGCACTATTGGAATACCTGACCGGAGAGCAAGCGCAGTCCAGGTGGGCGTCCGCTAATTACGAGTATCCCGTGAACCCCGAAGTAACCCCCAGCGCTGTTCTGCAGCAATGGGAAACACTGAATCCGGATACCGTATCTCTTTCCGTATTGGGCGAAAAAAACGAAGCGGCGGTGCGCATATTTAACGAGGTCGGCTGGAATTGAGCGAAAAACGTATGAAAGAAGGCAGGGGGAAGAATGCTCTATTATCGGGACGGAAGGGATTCAATCTGCGCTGGCGAGGCTCAATGCGCAATTATTGGGTGGTATTGGCCGTAGTTTTATTTATTTTCATATCGATTCCCCTGTGCACGATTGTCGTTAAGCTATTTAGTTCGCCCGGGCCTTATTGGGATCATTTGTCGGAGACCCGTTTACCTCTTTATTTTTATCACACCATCCTATTGCTTCTGGGAGTTGGCGGGCTGACTGTTGTCATCGGGGTGGTTACGGCCTGGTGGGTCAGCACCTTTGAGTTTCCGGGGCGGAAAATATTCGAGTGGCTGTTGATTTTACCGCTCAGTATTCCCACTTATATTATGGCCTATGCGTACACGGGCCTGGTGGACTCCACCGGTACTTTGACCAGATGGAGTGAGGGGATCTTTGGTGTCGCTCCCTCCGGACGCTGGGTAGATCTCATGAATTTACCGGGGGCTATTTTTATTTTGTCAATGAGCCTGTTCCCCTATGTCTATCTCATCACGCGAGCTTCTTTTGCCCGACAGTTTTCCAATTTTTACGATGCGGCGGCCGTTTTGGGCAAGAGTCATACCACAATTTTTTTTCGCATCGGTCTCCCCCTTGCCCGGCCGGCCATTGCAGCGGGTACGGCGCTCGCCGGAATGGAAGTTTTGAATGACTATGGTGCAGTGCAATATTTAGGTGTGCCCACCTTTACCACAGGCATATTTAGCGCGTGGTTTTCATTAGGTGACATCACCACGGCTATTTACTTGGCGGCGATATTGATGGCTTTTGTCTTCTTGTTGATAACTGCTGAAAGTTGGCAGCGTCGCCATCGAAAGTACACGGGCGAAGAGAGTCATCACCACTTCCATCGCATTCAGCCCCGGAGAAGTCAGAAAGCACTCATGACTACAGTGTGTGGTATCATCGCCGCATTATCATTCGGCCTCCCACTAGTTCAGCTTCTGTATTGGGCGGGGCTCACGGCCTCGAGTGTTTTAGAAATAGAGTTTTTAGGTTTAGTACTCAGCAGTTTTTTATTGGCTGGCGGGGCAGGCATAGGGGTCGCTCTGGTCGCTATTGTTTTTCTCTATGCTGTTCGGACCGCGCGCCGTCCTTTTCTCAGTACGATAGCGCGTTGGGCGACCATGGGTTATGCGATTCCCGGGGCCATCATCGCCGTTGGACTATTGGTTCCATTATTGGCCGTAGATCGAATGTTGATCGATCTATCTCAGGGGTCCTGGGGACTTGTTTTGACCGGGGGCTTTTTTGCTTTGATGTATGCCTATATCGTCCGATTTTTGGCCGTGGGTTATAATCCCATTGAGTCGGGATTCAAAAAGGTGGGCACTCAGGTGAATGAAGCGGCGCGAACCCTCGGGGCAAATAGCTTACAAGTCTTGTGGTCGATTGATCTGCCCCTGATACGCGCCAGTTTGGCGAGTAGCGTACTCTTTGTTTTTGTCGATGTGCTCAAGGAGTTGCCCTTAACCCTCATTCTCAGACCCTTTAATTTTGATACCTTAGCCACCCGGGCTTTCGACTTAGCCACCAATGAGATGATCGCAGAATCCGCCATCCCCGCATTGGTCATCATCACAACGGGATTTGTTCCCATTCTTTTACTCAATCATTTGATCGGACACCGCAATGAATAAGTCAGACCATATTTTACAGTTAAAGGGCGTTAGTAAGCAATACCGATCGGAGAACACGCCGGCCCTGAATGCTGTGGACCTCAATATTTACCGCGGAGAGTTGATGGCTTTGGTCGGAGCCAGCGGCTCCGGGAAAACGACGATGCTTCGTTTGATCGCCGGTCTTGAGCAGCCGGATAGCGGGCGAATTCTCCTCGATGGACAGCTCTTGTCGGACGGCTCTTTCCACCAAAAGACCAAAAAGCGATCCGTAGGTCTGGTTTTTCAGCAATACGCCTTGTTTCCCCACCTCTCCGTCTTACAAAATGTCATGTTTGGTTTGAAGCCTTCCGGTCGAGAGAAGAAGCGACGGGCACTGCAGTTATTGGAGCAAGTAGGCCTGGACAGCAATCCGCGGAAATTCCCCCATCAACTCTCCGGCGGCCAACAACAACGCGTCGCATTGGCTCGCGCCATGGCGGCGGAACCGAAAGTTCTGCTGCTCGACGAGCCGTTTAGTCATCTGGATACCGCACTTAAGGATCAGGTTCGGGCGGATATCCGCGCCATCATTAAGGAGCAGGGCATGACAGCTATTTTCGTCACTCACGATACTCGCGATGCCCTATCGACAGCGGATCGCATTGCAATCTTAAAGTCCGGGCGCTTGCAGCAAATTGGAACGCCTCGTCAGCTCTATCAGCAACCGGTGAATAGCTATGTCGCCACTTTTTTCGGTCGGCAAAACCGATTGCCCATACGGGAAGGCGAGCGGGGATTTTCCACCCCTTTTGGTCCTCTTTCCGCTGAGACTGCTGCCACATTGCATCAGGTCGAAGGAGCGCTGTTTTTTCGACCTGAAGATGTAGCGCTCTGTTCTGACGACCTTTCCGCTCTGCGCGGTCGGGTCGGGCTGATTCAGTATAAGGGTCGGCACCAATCCCTCCTTTTACACTCTCCTGCCGAGGGACCGGACATTCAAATTGATGTTCATGCTCATCACGAGATCGCATTGGGAGATGAGGTGTCGTTTCAATTTATTGACAAAGCAGGCTCTTTCGAAAAACAAGAGTAGTTCTAAAATTAATTCCTGAGCCAACTACCCCGCAAGCTCTACATATCGCTGTATCCAATGGCGCATATCTTTCCTTCGATATTGCATGACCCATCGGGGATGCGGCAGAGCGTGTACGGTGGCTCCGCGAAGATCCAGTTGCTTCAGATGAGAGAGGTTTTTCCCTTTCCCGAGGAGAACGATTTCGGCCGGCCCGGGGCGGGCCAGTAGGCGGTCGATATGCGCTTGTAAATGAGGCCGGAGGAAGGTAAAAAAATCGGCATCGTCGTAGTAGTTGAAGTTGAGACCGTCGCGGACGTAGCCAACAGGCGAGACGGAGTCGATGAACACCCGACGAAAAAAATGATCCGGCCCACCGGCAGCCGCAATAACCTGAAATACAAAGGTGGCGGAGAGCTCCTCGCGCTGAGGAAAGGAGGTGGAGAGCTGACAATGTTGAGCCAACTGCACGGGGTCGCTGAAGGGAATGCCTGTGATGCCCGCCCCCAGCCGGCCGGGATTGATGCCCAACCACAATTGTCGCGGAGTGGTATCATTGTAATAGCTGTCGTAGAATCGACGGCGCAGATCGGCGACCTCTGGCTCCAAGAAAGGGCTGAGCACCTCGATATCGCCGAATGACGGCCATTGCTGTGCGAGCTGTTCGTAATAGTTCAGAACCCATTCATTCCAAGGTTGCTCTGAAGCTTGAGAAAAAGGGGATGCCATAGTTTACTCCTCGTTTTGCACTTCTCCGGCGGCGGCTTCTTCCGCTACCCAACCCTGAAAAGCCTCGATAAAGTCGGGCACAGTCATGCTGCCCAAATCGCCGCGATCTCGCAGGCGCACGGACACTGTGTTTTGCTCCACTTCCTGCTCGCCGATAATGAGCATCACAGGCGTTTTCGCCACCTCAGCATCGCGAATTTTGCGTCCTACTTTCTCAGAACGGCCATCTACGAATCCGCGAATGTCCGCAGTGGCGAGTTCTTGTTGCACCTCATGGGCATAATCATTGAAGCGATCGCTTATGGTCAATATCCCAAATTGATCAGGAGTGAGCCACAAAGGAAAATTCCCGCCGGTATGTTCGATAAAAATGGATAAAAAGCGCTCCATACTGCCAAAGGGAGCCCGGTGAATCATCACGGGGCGATGAGCTTCATTATCTGCGCCGATATATTCCAGATCAAATCGCTCGGGCAAAGTGTAATCGACCTGAATAGTACCCAATTGCCACTCGCGACCGATAGCATCCCGAATCATAAAGTCGAGCTTGGGACCGTAAAAAGCCGCTTCTCCTTTTACCGTGGTGGTTTTCATCTTGACCTCCGCAGTCGCTTCTATGATGGCGCGCTCTGCTGCGACCCAGTTCTCCTCCGAGCCGATGTATTTCTCCGGCTGCTCGGGATCGCGCAGCGAAATTTGCGCGGTAAAATCGGCAAAGCCCATTTTATTGAGTACCAGAGTGGTCAGGTCCAGTACGTCGAGAAATTCATCCTTGAGTTGGTCAGTGGTACAGAAAATATGCGCATCGTCTTGCGTGAATCCGCGCACGCGGGCCAGCCCGTGAAGCTCGCCGCTTTGCTCGTAGCGATACACAGTACCAAACTCGGCAATCTTCATCGGCAAATCCCGATACGAATGCGGGCGATGGCCATAGATCTCGCAGTGATGCGGGCAGTTCATGGGCTTGAGGAGGAACTCTTCTCCTTCGCGCGGCGTCTGAATGGGCTGAAAGGAATCCGAACCGTATTTTTCGTAGTGTCCGGAGGTTTCGTAGAGCAACTTATGTCCAATGTGCGGAGTCGTTACCATCTCGTAACCTCGTCGCTCCTGCTCCCGGCGCAAAAAAGCCATGAGTCGCTCCCGGATCGCGTTTCCTTTGGGCAGCCATATGGGTAGTCCGGCACCAACTTTTTCTGAAAACATGAAGAGATCTAATTCCGCGCCCAATTTGCGGTGGTCGCGTTTCTTGGCTTCCTCCAGACGCTCCAGATAGATTTTTAATTCCTTTTGCTTGGGGAAGGTGATGCCGTAAATCCGAGTGAGTTGTTTGCGAGACTCATCGCCGCGCCAATACGCCCCGGCCAATTTCATGAGTTTGACGGCTTTGACCTTACCCGTGTGCGGAATGTGTGGCCCCTTACACAAGTCAGTAAAATCGCCCTGCTCGTAGAATGTGATGGTACCGTCCTCCAGCTCATCGATCAGCTCCAGCTTATAGGGGTCTCCCTTTTCTTCGTAATACTTGCGAGCTTCCGCCTTGGACACCTCTCGCCGTTTATATTCGTTTTTCTCCCGCGCCAACTCCTTCATTTTTTCCTCTATCTTCGGAAAGTCATGAGCGGAGATTTCGTATTCGTCGAAATCAATATCGTAGTAAAATCCATTTTCCACGGGAGGACCGATGCCCAATTTTATGCCCGGATACAGGGCTTCCAGGGCCTCTGCCAGCAAGTGAGCGGAGGAGTGCCAAAAAGTGTGTTGTCCTTCCGGATCACTCCAGGTCAGCAGAGCCAGTTCGGCATCTTCAGTCAGTGGGCGCTGTGCATCCCGCACCTCTCCATTGACTTTAGCGGCCAGTACATTGCGAGCCAGTCCTTCGCTTATAGATTGAGCGACTTCCAGAGCCGTAGTACCCGCTTCGTATTCTTGTTGGCGACCGTCGGGAAATGTTATGCTTATCATAGGTGATGTTCTATCAATTCTAATGGATGTTATGTCCTCTGGGCAAAGGTAAAAAATAGATGCGATATGACTTGCAGCCGGAGGTGAATTGCGCCCCAGCCCCGCACCCATCCAATCTCCTCCATCAAAAGACACTGTATAAAGGCTCTCTTTTCTCTCTTTACTATAATTTTTTGGGGCCTACCCGGGCCTTTGGCCCGCGTCGCTACCTTGCGCCACTCGTTCAGATGATCCCCTCCATCACCCGCCAACAAGTGGGGGTGATTCCGGGGCTTCACTCGGCCCTTCGTCGCCCTCCAAAGCGTTGGAGGGCGACTCGGTCTCCGCCATCGAGATGGCGGATGGCTCCAGATCGCTAGTCCGGGGGATCTGGCTATTTCACATGGGCGATGTTAAGACTACCTACGATCTGAAAAACCCACCCGATAAAGAACAACTATCCCAACCCGAACAAAAAAACCGCCTGTTTCAAGAGAACCGTCTCCTATCCAGGTCATCTTCTCATCCTAAAAATCC